>NZ_JAUANU010000003.1:0-433617 GCF_032190535.1 Cupriavidus sp. SZY C1 | reverse complement strand
TTTTCCAGGAACCAGACATCCTGCAGCAGTGCCGGGCCGCGCGGGCCCGCGGTCTGGATATTGTTGTTGTCGACGACGGGCGCGCCGAAAGCGGTCGTTAGCTTTTTCATAAGAGTTTCTTGATGCGCGGCCCTGCCTCTGGAGCATTGCGCGTGCATTTTTTCTGTTCCACCAACAAGCTTCCTTCCAATGTCCTTCATAGGGATGGAAAGGAATGCCATCTTTTACACACGAACAGGCACATGGAACGGGTGATCGTGCAGCGTGTCGCACCTACACAGTTTCTACACGTCTCAGCGGTGCCCATCCCTTCTTCACATCGGTCAACCGGCTCGACGAAACAGGCGCCCTCTTAACAGCAGCCCCAACGTCAACAGGACCAACGAGGCGATTGCCACATTGACAAAGATGAACACCGGCAATGCAAGGCTCGCGAACAGGGATGCCGGCGCAAAGGTCGCTGCACGCATGCACGAAATCCCCAACGCTGTAATCCCGAAACTGAACGCCCAGAACCCTGGTGTCGCGCCAGATGCCAGGAACCAACGTGAGAGCCGGAACAGGAACAGCAGTTGCAGCAATCCGTAGCCGACCATCGCATAGAAAGGCCAGTCAAGCCTTCCGCCCGTCACCGCAAGATATGCCGTCGCGCCGACCACTGGCGGCGCAAGCTGGATGCCCAGCGTAGGGCGCACCGCAGGCGCCAGTTCGTCGCCCAGATAAAGGCGATAAGTGATAATCGACTCTAGGGCGAACCATGAAAACAGCCCTGCCCCGAAGAACAGTTTGGCCAGATCCATCCAACCAAGCGAGGTCATGGCCATCGCGGAGACAAAGTTGCCCGCCACCGTCGGTAAATACATGACCGCGGTAGTGTCCCCAAGCTTGCGGCCGCCTCGCATCATGCCGCCGCTGCGAAACGTGGAAAAGGCTAGTTGGGCAATCACGCCGATGACGATCAG
The DNA here is from genome assembly GCF_032190535.1 of Cupriavidus sp. SZY C1. Taxonomy (NCBI): domain Bacteria; kingdom Pseudomonadati; phylum Pseudomonadota; class Betaproteobacteria; order Burkholderiales; family Burkholderiaceae; genus Cupriavidus; species Cupriavidus sp. SZY C1. The sequence continues at coordinate 432,655 of NZ_JAUANU010000003.1, read as the reverse complement.
GGTCGACCCAATCGCCGGAACGAAGCCGTGCAGCCAGACCGCGACCAGCAGCGTCGCCACCGGTATCAGACCGATAAAGCAGCAGGCTATCGGATGCCGCACTTCGGCGAGGGCCTCATCACGGTGCGCGAGCCATTTGGCGACGAATGAGAGCACGAGCACCGCCCAGATAAGCGTCGTAACTCCAAACAGCACATCGGATACCGCTGCCATGACACCCCACAACGTGTGGGCAACTCGCCAACAGTTCGATAGACCGGCCATGCCGAGCACAATGCCCATAGCGGAAGCCGGAATCGAGAACCCTATCGTCGTCGGCGAAGTCATGGTGCCTCTTGGCTGGCCAATGCGCTGAAGATCGCCCGCAGCTTTTCATCGAGGAACTTGCCAACGGTGCCGACAGCATCACCGAACTGACCAAAGAGCGATGACGGCAGGTCGTACTCGACCTGCGTGTGATGGTCACCATTGCCAAAGACGAGCAAGGTCAGCGGAGCGTACAACGCGGCGCGCATATCGTGCCGCGTCATACGCCACGCCACGAGGGGATTGCCGATGTGATAGCGGAAGGAAACGCGTGGCTCGCCGCCCAGTGCGAACAGGACGCCGTGATCCAGCTTGTCGAACAGCATCAGTCCGTGCGGACCTTCCATCTCCGCCATCCGCGCTTCAGCGGCGGCCGGATCTTGATACATCAACTCCAAGGCGCCATGATCCAGCTTTCTAAGTTGTTGCTCGAACTGCCGGCAGAACGCATCCGGCGCAATCTCGAAGACCTCGCTGACGTGCGTCACCGAAAGGCTTTTCTGTACTATGGTCGACATCATCTTGCCAATTCAAGGTTCGTAAGCGCCGGGCCCCGACGCCCCTGCACAAGCGCTCTGCAGACGTGCCCTGCCGCGGCGGTCTGGCCGGTCTGCGAGATTGCGGCCCTGGCCCACCAAGCACCTTGACCACCATCGCGCGCCCAGTGCGGCCAGCCGGTCTATGAGGGACTGGGCGCTAGGCCCGGGCGGACGCGCCCAACTCGCCTGGTTCAGCTACGTGCAAGGACAATTTTTCCTACGGCCTTGCTGCTCTCCAGCACTGCATGCGCGCGACGCAGATTGTCGACCGTGATGTCGCCAAAGTGTTCGCCAACAGTAGTCTTGAGTACTCCTTCATCAAGCAATGCAGCCACACGGTCGAGCAGTTTGTGCTGTTCGACCATGTCCGCTGCGCGGTACATCGAGCGCGTGAACATGAACTCCCAGTGCAACGATATCGACTTGCGCTTGAGAGGCATCGCGTCCAGCGTGGCAGGATCGTCGATCAGCGCCAACTGGCCTTGCGGCTTGAGCAGTTCCACGATCTGCGCGTAGTAGCTGTCCGTATGCGTCAGGCTGATGACGTGGTCCACCTGTTGGATGCCCCCCGCCGTCAGTTGCGGCTGCAGGGGCTGGCTGTGGTCGATCACAAGGTGCGCACCCAGATCCGTCACCCACTTCCGGCTTTCTGGTCGCGACGCCGTGCCGATCACAGTCAGACCCGTCAACTTGCGTGCCAACTGGACCAGGATGGAGCCCACGCCGCCGCTGGCACCGATCACCAGCAGGCTTTGTCCGTGGCCGCCGGCCTCGGGAATGCGCAGGCGATCGAAAAGCAGTTCCCAGGCGGTAATGCTTGTCAACGGCAGGGCTGCCGCATCGGCAGTCTTCAACGACTTGGGGCAATGGCCGGCAATGCGTTCGTCCACGAGTCCGTACTCCGCGTAGCTGCCTTGTCGCGTAATATCGCCCGCGTACCAGACCTTGTCGCCCACGTTGAACAGCTCCACCGCCTCGCCGACGGCATCCACGGTGCCGACCGCATCCCAGCCCAGAACGCGAGGGCCAGTCGGTTGCACGCCGAGACGCAGCTTGCTGTCTACCGGATTCACTGCAATTGCCTCGATCCTGACCAGTAGGTCACGCGCCTGCGGTGCCGGTCGGGGCAGATCCAATTCGTACAGGGCGCGGGGATCATCGATCGGCAGGCCGGCCTTGTCGTAAACAATCGCTTTCATTTCTGCTTGACTCCTCGATAGGGAAATGCAGCGCGCTCAGGCGCCACGCAGGAACTCGCGCACGTGTGCGACGTACGTGGACGCGTACTGGAACAGCGCGCCGTGACCTGAGTTCGGATAGATGACCAATGTGGCATTCGGCAAACCCTCCGCGAGCGCGAAGCTGTTTCGCGTGGGAATCATGGTGTCGTTGTCGCCATTGGTGACTAGCACTGGATGCGGAATCGTTGCCAGCTTGCGCGCCACATCGCCCGGCCAGTTCGCCCAGGCGATCATTGCGCCAAGCTGCGCCGGCGCGACTTCGGCATTGGCAGGTAGGTCGGGTTCGCCGATGCGCGATGCAAGACGATCCACGAAGGCTTGTGCAGCTTGCTTGCCCTCGGCCGTCTCTGGGAAGAAAAGCCGCTTAAGCTTCTCCTGCATCGGCATCTCAGCATCCGTATAGATGGCGATCAGTTCCGGTCGATCCATGCCAGCTCCCTTCCCGCCTTCGGGTGCGCTCCCGGAAAGCACCATGCGCTCAACCAGATCAGGCTTTGCGATGGCAATCTCCTGCGCCAGAAATCCGCCGAGCGAGTAGCCCAGGATATGGAACTTCGACAGTGCGATCGCAGTCACGAACTGCAGGACATGCTCCGCCATTGCTGTGATCGATGCCGGTACGGCGCCGCCGGATCTACCGACCCCTGCGTTCTCGAACAGGATGATTTCGCGATCCGCCGACAGCGCATCGACGATGGCCGGGTCCCAGTTGTCGAGGGTACCCGTGAAATGCTGCAGGCAAAGCAACGGCAGCCCGCCATTGGCGTTGCCAAAGCGGCGATACGCATAGCGCACGCCACCCGCTTCAACATACTGGGTCGAGGCATTCGAGGAAGTCATGAGTGTCATCGTTGCCTCCTTCAAGCGGCAGAGGGGCCGTCATAGGCCGACGTGACCAGCACCGCGCGGAACCGCACATCGGCACGCATCATTCGGTCGTACGCCACCTGGGCCTGTTCCAGCGGGAACGTTTCGATCATGGGACGAATGTCTTGCAGATTGGCAAAGGCCAACGTCTGCTCGTTGTCGAAGACCGTACCGGTCAGTGCACCCACTACGGCGCGCGCACCGAACACGAGGTCCGTTGCGGTCAACGAGAGAGGATCTCCCGGCACAGCCACGACGATCAACTGGCCACGAGCCGCCAATCCCGGAACGAGAGAGGACATACCGGCGCCGGTCGGTGCCGTCGCCAATACCACCTTCGCACCACCCAGGCTGCGCAGTACCCCCACCGCATCTTCGCTTTCGGAATCGATGTAGCGATGCGCGCCGAGTTGAGCAGCGAGTTCCGCCTTGTCTGCGCCCCGTGCAATCGCCACCGTATGGAAACCCATCTTGCGCGCGAACTGCACGGCGAGGTGACCGAGGCCGCCAAGGCCATGTACCGCCACCACATCGCCAGACCGTGCATTCGCATTGCGCAAGGCGTTGAACGTAGTCAGGCCAGCGCACAGCAGCGGGGCCGCTTCAGCGGCATCGAGTTCATCCGGCACCCGCACGAGGCCGCGCGCTTCTGCCAGCATGCTTTCGGCATAGCCGCCGTTGGTCGTCATGCCCGTGATCACCGGACTCTGGCAATTCACCACGTCACCCTGGCGGCAGGAAGGACAAGTCCGGTCTTCGCCGGCCAGGAAGCCCACGCCCACGCGCTGGCCTACGTGCCAGCCCTCGACGCCGTTGCCGACCGCTTCGATGCGGCCCACGACTTCATGACCGGGAGTCAGCCCGTGCGCCGGATTGGCCGGAGCCCGTGCAACCGTCGCACTGTCCGAGTGGCAGACACCACAGGCCTCCACGCGGATGCGAACTTGTCCGAATCCGGGGTCCTCGATCGGTCGGTCGATCATCGACAGCTTGCCAGGCGCCACGACTACGGCGGCGCGATAGGTTTGATTCGCAGTCATCGTCATGCCTCACTCGAAGTGGAAGTCGGAAAGATCCACGCCTACGATCAGCGGCTCCGGCATCGCAAGGTTTTCTGCCGTACGCGGATAGATGCGCATGCGGGTGGGCATACGGATTCCTTGTACCTCGACGTAGTCGCTGAGGTAACGTGCGGCCGCATTGCGGCCCTGGATGTCCACTTCGTAGTCATGACGGCGCAGCAGTCCGTCTGCGTCGAAGTAATAGGTTTGCTCGGCGCTATGGGTCGCCACCGAATCCGGGAACGTCACGCGCAGGCGGCGCCAGGACAGGCCATCGACCACCCACGGGTCGATCTCGGTGGCCACAACGCCGGGATGGCGCAGCACGAACGGTGACGTCAGGTACGTCCACATCGTGTAGCCTGCAAAGTACGCCAGTTGCGGATTCGACCACGGTGTTTCGAGTTCGAAACCTTCGAACGACGTGCGGGGACGATCGAGCGATTCGACGAGCGTGCCGTCCGCTTGCCGGATCTCGACACGATCCGGCGTAAAGACGGAATGATCGGTAGTCGGGGCGAACGGCTCGTGCGAGACCCGCTGTGCATGCAGGTCCACGGTCACGCGCGAATCCGTCAGCACTCCGTCGCGCTGTTTCAGATTCCACAGGATGCCGGTGTGGTGCAGACGCGCGGAAACGCGCTTGAAACTCTTGAAGCGTTCGAGACCGCCTGCGGCATCGATGGCGAAATGGATCAGGTCAGACATGATTTCCCTTCTGCTTGGTTTGCTACTTGGAGGGCGAGTTAATCCCCTTCGAGGCTGGGTTCTCGAAGTACGTGAGTGGCGCGGCTGACGCGCCGAATACCAACTGGATTCCGCTATGCGTGGGCGTCGACGAACGCCGCGATATGTCGCGCGGATGCCTGAGGATATTGGAGTTGTGGCCCGTGCCCGGCGCGCGGAAAGGTCACAAGATGCAAGGTCGGAAGCTGGTTGTTGAGCGCGTACCAGTTTTCGACCGGGAAGACGATGTCGTGATCGCCACCGATATGCAGGATAGGGATGCGCGTGGACTTGAGCGCCTGAAGCACTGCATCCACTGGAAAGACCGGATTCTTTGGTGCGTCGCCAAGCTGGGACCCGGCCCACTCCCACGGCACCTCCGGACTGGCATCGAGTTTGCGTGCAGCAAGCCGATCGGCTGACCGCCTGGCAGCATCCGTGCTCTCGGCCGAGGTTGGCTCGAAGAACAGGCTGACAAAATCATCGAAGTCGTTTTCGCGCTTCGCCAGCGTGTAGAACAGCGCTTCGCCAGACTTGACTAGATTGCCCGGCGGCGTGGTGCCGATTAACACCGTGTGGCTGACGAGCTGCGGCGCCATCGTCATCACGAGCTGCACGGCAATGCCGCCCACCGACCAGCCACCAAGAATGACGCTGCCCAGGTCGAGCGCGGTGATTAGATCCATCGCATCACGGGCCAGCGCCGCCGGCTGATAGGTGGGGTCGCCTGTTGATTGTCCCAGCCCGCTGTAGTCGAACACCGTCACCTGGAAGCCCTGGTTCACAAGGCTATCGAGGAAAAGCGGGTCCCAGGCATCCATGGTGCCGCGGAATCGTACGCAGAGAACAATCGGCTTGCCGCTGCCGATCGTGCGATAGGCGAGACGCCGCCCGGGCACGTCGACGAATCGGGTTCTGGCGTTAAGACTTGCCGAGGATTCGGCGATTGAAGCATTCATTCTATCCAACCTTGCATGACCATCGATGCAATGTGAGGCACGGATGCCGTGCCCCCAAATCATTGCCGCTTTCCCGTCAATGGGAAACGACATTTATCGTGGGGTTTTCGGACATCGAAACCCATGAAGCGGCGTCGTCCTTACCCAGTCGCAGCGTCATTTTATGGCGCGGCTTCGATGTGAAAGTTAGCCGCAAAGCCAGTCCTGATAAAGCGTCGACGCATGAACAGTACTTCCGTCCAAACCGAACAATCGTTCACTGGAGACGTTGTGCGACGCGGTTCGACACGTGTTTTCGCGGCGGCTTTCGCCAAACCTCCGCAGTACGGTTATGCGACAATCGCCGCGACCGTGACGCCTGGAAAGACATCTCCGCCATCACGACTCGATAGTCTTTCCGAACTCGTGAAATGAAGCATGCCCAGTAATGCCCAAAGACAGGAGGCGACTTCAGTCGTCTACATCATCGACGACGAGGAAGCCACCCGCTCGTCATTGACGAATCTCCTGCGTTCCGTGGGATTTACGGTCCGTAGCTTCGAGGGTACGGCAGCATTCAAGGCATCTGAGAAGAATGCCGGACCCAGTTGCATGCTGCTCGATGTTCGCCTGCGCGGTGAAAGCGGCCTGTTTTTTCAGCAACAGGAGAAGGTCAACCAGCAGATGCCCATCATCTTCATGACGGGATTTGCAGACGTGAGCATCTGTATCAAGGCGATGAAGGCCGGTGCCACTGACTTTCTGCTCAAGCCGTTGTCCGAGCAGGATGTTATCGACGCCGTCACGGCCGCGCTGGCACAGGACAGGAAGCGGCATGAAGCCGATTACCAGCGCAGCACCCTCACCGAGCTGTACGAGTCACTGACCTCGCGCGAGCGCGAAGTGCTGGCCTACGTGGTTGGCGGCGCGTTGAACAAGCAGATTGCAGCCGGCATCGGGATCAGCGAAATCACCGTCAAGGTCCATCGCGGCACCGCCATGAAGAAAATGAAATCGAGCTCCGTCGCCGATCTGGTCCGCAAGGCGCAGATGCTTGGCATCGAACCGATGACTCGCTAGCACAGCGCCTAGTCCGTGAAAAAGACACTGAATCCCCGCGCGCTGGTGACAGTGGTCCTCGCCAATGCACTGGAGTTCTTTGAGTATTTTGCCTATGCCACGTTCGCCCGCTTCATTGGCACGGCATTCTTCCCGCACGGCGACTCCGGAGTCGCGTCACTTGCCGCGTTCGGCACCTTTGCCACGGGGTTTCTCATGCGTCCGATCGGCGCGCTGGTACTGGGTGCATATGCCGATCGCGTGGGACGCAAGCCCGCTCTGGTTCTCAACATCACACTGGTAGCCGCTGGCACACTTGGCATGGCGCTCACACCAGGCTACGCCGTCCTGGGCGTTGCGGCACCGCTTCTGCTGCTGGCCTGCCGGATGCTTCAGGGGTTCGCCATTGGCGGAGAGATCGGCGCGGCAGGTGCGTACGTGATCGAACAGTGTGCGCCGGCGCGGCGCGGGTTCTACTGCGGGTGGCTGCTCGCCGGGCAGGGACTTGCGTTGCTGGCTATCGGCGTTTGCGGCTTCCTGCTTAATGAGCTGCTCACCGCCGCGCAGCTTGCTGCATGGGGATGGCGGGTCCCTTTTCTTCTAGCTGTTCTGATGATTCCCGTCCAGGTGCTGCTGCGGCGGCGCCTATTGGCTCACGACAAGCCCCCGCCCGTGGCTCCGGACAACGACGCGGGGCGACTGCACGGCTGGAGAATCCTTGTACTCGGGACTCTGTTGATCGCAGGCGGTACGGTGCCAACCTATGTCGCCACCTTCACCGCCCCTTTCGAAATGGCGGGAACCATGCCGACGCTGCAGGAATCGTTTCTCGTGACCATCGCCCTGGGCGCGATCACCTCTGCGGCATCCATCATCGGCGGATTGCTTGCCGACCGTCTCGGACATGCCGTCGTCGTGATCTGGGCGCGACTACTCTCGATCGTGGCCGTGGTGCCGACCTATCTCGCCGCCGTTCATGGCATGGGTAACCGCTTCTTTGTGGCTGGCATCGTCGCGGTGACGGCCGCGAGTTGCCTGGCCGCCGGGCCAACGGTCGTCCTGCTGCTATCGACAGTTCGCAGCACGTCGCGCGCCACATCACTTTCCTTTATCTATGCCGTGGGTGTCGCGGTTTTCGGCGGAACGGCTCCGGCGCTTGTTACCACGTGGGATGCATGGGCGGGAAGCCGGATGGCCGCAGCCTGGACTATTTCGGCGGCGGCCCTCGGGGCTACCGTCGCGGTGCGGGTGCTACAGCGTCACCAGGAGCGCATCCGCAATTGACTATCCTGCGAAGGCCTTTGCGCCCGGCAGGGTAAAACAGAACGTCGCGCCCATCCCGTCGCCCGATTCGGCCCAGATGTGCCCGCCGTGCGCTTCGATGATAGATTTGGAGATCGAAAGCCCCACCCCCATACCTTCCGCCTTTGAAGTGGAGAACGGTTGGAACAGTGTATCGAGCGACGTGGCATCGATGCCATGGCCGGTGTCCGTCACCTTGAACAGCAGGCTGACATCACCCTCCGGTTCGACGCCCACGGTAAGCTTTCGTGCCCGCGCGTCCGCTGTGGCATCAATAGCATGAATGCCGTTCAGCAGAAGATTGCCCAGCACCTGCTGGAGTTGAACACGATCGACGAACACGCGCAGCCCCGCGTCAACCGACGTTTCAACCTCGATTGCTCTGGCTGCCGCTTCCGGCGAAATCAGGTAGATCGCCGATGCCACGACATCGGCTGCGGACTGAAGCCGCGCCTGTACGGGCGCGTGCATCATGAATCCGCGCAGCCTGTGGCAGATGTCGGTAGCATCCCGCGCCCAGCGTGCTGCGTCGCGTACGGATGCCATGGCCTCCATGACATCGGGTCCTTCACGATCCAACCATCGTGCAGCGGCTTCGATCGATGTTCGTGTTGCAGACAACGGTTGGCTGATCTCGTGCGTGATGGATGCAGCCAGTTGCCCCACCAGTGCAATACGCCCCGCGCGCGCCACATCCGCACGCATGACCTGCAGTCGGTTGATGTTCTCTTGATACTCGGAGATATCGAACGCATAGAAGTGCAGCCGCGCATAGCGCGCGGGGTCTAGTGGCAACGAACAGCGCCACACGATGGGAATTTTCCCGCCCGTCAGCGATGTGAGGGTACGTTCGCCCTGGCAAGCGGTCTCGCCATCGAAGATCGCCTTGAGTACCTTCGAGTTGCTGGGGCGACTAGCCGGCAGCAAGGCTTTTGCCGCGGCGAAGAACGTTTCGCGCGATGCTGCCTCGAACAATTTCAATGCAGCATCGTTGGCATCCACGAAGTGGTGATGACGGTCGCGCAACTGCTGGATCGCGGTGGGGTGGTCATCCAGATAGGCGTCCAGATCCGTGACGCCCTCGGCCTTGCGGTCATCTACCCACTGCCGGATACCGGACCAATCTTCCACGAGGATGGGAATCGGCGCGAAGCGGAAGGTCTCGTCCACGAGTTGGTTGGTGGATTCCGGGCACTCACCGCCATCCGATTCGAATTTACAGCGAAGTGCAAAAGCGTCGGTATCAGGATGGCTCATAAAGAGGATGGTTATGACGGCAAATCATGCGGTTGCCATGGTAGCAATACCAAGCGGCGAATGCGGCGGCGATTATACAAACGTATAGCCCTAGGCGCCGGCGACCGCGAATCTCCCGCCGTCGCCAAGCCCCATCTCGCCTTACCCTGCAGTACAAACCCGATGTGCGATGGCGTATGCAACGCGATACTTCTGTATAAGTGCCCCCGTATCCCGATTGCGTTAATGTCCCGTCAAGCGCCCGCATCTTGCAAGACGCTTCCCCTATGTTTTGCCCGTTCCAACGCTGATGCCCGTGCCTGTCAAGATTGTTTGTGTCATTGATGACGAACCATCGGTTCGTAGATCCACTGGCGCGTTGATTCGTTCACTTGGCTGGGGCGCAGCCTTCTTCTCCTCAGCGGAAGGCTTCATGGCCCACCCGAGCAACACTTCCTACGACTGCCTGATCTGCGATATCGCGCTGGAGGACATCTCCGGCATCGAACTGCTGCGCAGACTCCGCGCCACAGGCCTTCAGACGCCGTGCATCTTCGTTACCGCCCATGCCACTGCGCATTGCCGTGAAGAGGCCAGGCAGCATGGAGCAGTCTGCATGCTCGACAAACCGGTGGATCCCGACGACCTGGTCGGCTGGCTGTCTCGCGTTTTGAACACTGGCCCCTGATACAGCAGCATCGCCAAAGTAGGGAAACTATACGAACGTGTCGCGCACCATGCGCCAATTGCGACTGTTGCACCGGTGCGGCCGCCCATACACTCGAGCAATCATCAAAAGGTGACACGCGAGGTAAGGTCAATGGAACGCATGCTACAAGCGATGGAGGTTTTTGCGCGGATCGTCGAATGCGAGAATTTCACGCGCGCATCCAATCTTCTGGGCATTCCAAAGGCGTCCGCAAGCTTGCTCATCCAGCAGCTCGAACTTCATCTGCAAGTAAAATTGCTTCACCGTACGACGCGCCTGGTTCGGCCTACGGCCGCCGGCATGACCTTCTACGAGCAGTGCCTCAAGATACTGCTCGACATCACCGAACTCAAATCCAAGGTCGGCTCGGCTGCGGAGCAGGCGAGCGGCAGGTTACGCGTGGAGTTGCCGGGCGACATTGCGCGCCAGTTGATGCCGCACATAGCCCGATTCCGTCTCCAGTATCCGAGTGTCAGCATGCAGATTTCCACGCCACGGCATTCCTCGAACCTGATCCGCGATGGCATAGATTGCGCGGTTCGGCTAGGCGATCTGGAGGATTCGTACCATTTCAGCCGTCAGGTCGGCACTTACCAATTGATCACGGTGGCGAGCCGCCTCTATGTTTCGCGGCATGGGCGCCCCGATACGGTGCAGAGCTTGTCAGCACATCGCACGGCGCACGCTTCCCACAAAGGCGACGGGCGACCGTGGGAATTCGGCTTCTCACTTGACGGCCGCAGCACCCGGTACCCCTTGCCCGAATCCATCGCCTTCGACGACATGGATCTGCTTCTTCAATACGGCTTGCAGAATGGCGCGGTCATCCAGGTTTGGGATACCGTGGCAACGCCGTATATCGCAAGCGGACGGCTCACGGAAGTGCTCGCGCATTGCCGCCCGCAGGCCAGACCGATCCATGCCGTCTATGCATGCAGGACGCGTGAATCGATGGCGCTACGCGTCTTCGTCGACTGGCTTTCATCGGCGCTGGAAGGCTGCCAGACAACCGGCTCCCTTCCAAGGTCTGAAGACGGAAGGCGCACAGAGTTCGACGCCGCATGCACCCCAGCCTGAAAAAGCTGAGGCGTCCAGTACGGCGAACGCCACAATGGACCCATTCCGATTTTCTTCCGGCCGGCATATATTTCGCGCACCCTCTATAATCTGGCTTTCGGACAGCAGTACGGTGGAGCGGATGCATCGAATTGGGTACTTTCTGACGGACGGGTTTCAGGTCATGGCAATCGGGACACAATCCGTGTTCGAGTTCGCCAACGTGGTGGCCCGCGAGCGCGTCTACGCCGTGACCAACTACTCACTGTCGGGGGGAGACGTGCAGGCGTCGCTAGGTGTCTCCGTCAAGACTGAACCCATTCACAAGAGCACCGACGCCGACACCTGGATGATCAGTGGCATCGTCGATCCGACCCAGCGCTCCAGCACCGCTGCGGAACTGGCTTTTGTCCGCGCGGCGTCGGAACGTTCGCGGCGGACCGCCGGGCTCTGTACCGGTGCATTCGTACTGGCAGACGCCGGCCTCCTAGACGGCAAGCGCGCGACAACCCATTGGGCCTACGCCCATGCGCTGCAGGCACGCTGCCCCAGCGCCCAGATCGAACCCGACCACATCTTCGTTGTGGATGGGCCCATCTGGACGTCGGCAGGCTTGACCGCTGCCATGGACCTTGCGCTCGGTCTGGTTGAGAAAGACCTGGGCAATGAAGTGGCGACCAAAGTCGCGCGCGTCATGGTGATGAACCAGCGCCGCGCCGGCGGCCAGTCCCAACAGTCCGAGATGCTGAAGCTCGCGCCGAAATCCGACCGCATCCAGACTGCGCTCGAGTACGCGCGCCAGAACCTGGCGCGACCACTGCGGGTAGAAGAACTGGCACGCGCCGCGCATCTCAGTACGCGGCAGTTCCTGCGCATCTTCCAGTCTGAAACTGGCCAATCCCCTGCAAAGGCGGTGAAACAGCTTCGCATCGAAACGGCACGCACCATGATTGAGCGCGGACGCCACCCCCTGGAAGTCATCGCGCGAGAAACCGGATTTCGTGATCGCAGCCACCTCCGCGAGGTCTTCGTCAGCACCTATGGCGTAAGCCCTCAGGAATTGCGCCGGGATGCCAGGACCCCCGTTGCCGCCTAACAGACGGTCGCCAGACTTTACCGCTCCCTTTGTGGACCTTCTTTGCCTCCGTCTTGAGCTTTGACTTTATCCGTCGCACCGCTCTGAATCGTCAAGCACCAGACAGAAGTGACTCGACGTCATAAGGCACCGCCGAAATTCGCCTGAGACTCTCTATCGCGCGAGGTCACGGGGCCAGCCATGGCGATGCCGCCGCGGCCATCGCCGCGAGCATGAACGTCGTCAGTATCCATCCCATCGCGACAAAGAATCCTGTTCTTCGGCCCACGTCTCTCCCCTATCCGGCCTCCTCGCGATGGTCGCGTCACGGCCTCTAATCAAAAATTCTATCAACGAGCAAGTTGATACGCCGGATGGATTGTCACGCCTGACCGAAAGCTATGTTTGCCGAAGGCTCTCCCAACGAATGCTTATTTCCATTAGGGTTGCAGCAGTTGCATATGAGCGGCGGCGTTCCTTCAATCTGCCTGATTATTCCGACGCAGCTCAGATGAACAGTGAAACTCTTCTTAGAAAAGGACCAAAAGATGACTCGCATGTCCACGATCGATATTGCATCCGCTACCGGCCTGACCGCAGAGCTTTTCGCCAGCATCAAGCGCGGCCTTGGCAAAGTGCCGAATGCGTATGCGACCATTGGCTCGCAATCGCCCATAGCGCTCCAATCGTTGCTGACCGCTAACGCGGCCCTGAAATCAAGCGGCGCACTGTCGGCGAAGGAACTGGAAGCAATCAACCTTGCGATCAGCGAAAACAGTGGCTGCGACTATTGCCTCGCTGCACATACGCTGACGGGCAAGATGGCAGGCTATACCGCCGAGCAGATGCGCGAGCTACGCGCCGGTGGTCTAAGCGCCGATGCAAAGATTGATGCCCTCGTCAAGTTTGCGCTGACGCTGGTACGCACATCGGGAACGATGCCGCAGATCACGTTGGATAGCGTCCGCCAGGCAGGATACAGCGATGTGCAGGTGACGGAGGCCATCTTCGCAGTCACCGCAATCCTGACGACCAACTTCTTCAATCGTGTCAACGACACGACTTTGGACTTCCCTCCGGTGAAGTAGCGCTGCAACCTGCATCGTCTATATCCACCGAACACTCAGTTCGCAGGCGCGCGCACGTTCGCACAGTGAGTCCGACTTTGAGGCGCACGCCAAGTCCCCAGCTTTCACACAACTGGCGAAAGCCCTTTCCGGCATCGCAAGGCTGGGGATCAGCAGACTCACGTCCGTGATGTAATCTCGGCGACTAGCATCGTCGCCATCCTTGATATGACATCGTGAAGTGCCACTGCTTCGCACGTTCTCAACAATATTGGAACTTGCTCGCTCCGGCCTAGGTTGGACCATGCTGCCACGCCAAATGATCCAGCGCGAGCTGGAACAAGGCGAACCAGTTGAATTGAGTCTCGAAGCGTATCCCAATACCCACTTGAGACTGGCAGTCGCTCCCGCGAACGGCAGCGAGGATGCACGCGACTCGTCGCGGCACCGAAACGTCACGGCCGCGAAAATCGTGCGATGCACTTCTCCAAAGAGGCCGCGCTATACTTCGCCGCCACGCGTCTAGCGTATCCCCACCCTGCACCGCACGAATCTGCCTTATGACTGAAATCACCTCCCTGACGCCCGACGAACTCCAGGAGCTCGACGATATGCTGGACGACCTGCGCCAGCGCGCTGAGGAAATCCCGCAGTGGGAGTTCTGCGACGGTTTTCTCACGGCCCTGGTCTGCACGCGCCGCCGCATACCGGCTGCCGACTACTTGCCGATGTTGCTGGGAGACGGCGCGGCGCTGGACGTGGCCGAGGACAGCCCTCTGCCGTTGCTGCCCGCGTTCCATGAAGCGGCCCAGCAGGCCCGCTTCATGGAGCTGTGGCAGCGTCGATGGAACGAGGTGGAATATCAACTCGACCAGCCCGTAGAGAGGCTGGAGGACGAACGTTCCTTCTGTCCCGAAGTCATGGACATGCGCGGCGCCATCTTGAGCCTGCCGCAGGAAGAGCGCGCGGAGATGGATGGCCGGGAGATCCCGGCGTTTGGCCAGGTGTGGGCGCTGGGCTTCATGTTTGCGGTGGAGAACTGGCCCGAGGAATGGGCCGCCCCACGCGACAAGGAAGCTGGCCAATGGCTGGACGACGCGCTCGAAGCCATTGTCGCCCTGACTGAGGACGACACCGGCCAGCCCGCGGTCTGCATGTACGACGAGGATGGCCCGCCCAGCACCAGCCAGGCGCGCTTGGAAACCTTCGGTGAGGCAATCTGGGCTGTCTACGACCTGCGTCAGATCTGGAAGAGCCTGGGCCCGCGGGTGGAGGCCCTGGTGAGGGGCGACCAGCCCGGCCGCAACGACCCGTGCCCGTGCGGCAGCGGCAAGAAGTTCAAGAAGTGCCACGGGAAATAAGCATTCGGCAAGCCACTACCTAGCCACCGAAGCGGACCGCCGGCGAAAGCGTGAAGGATTCGCGCATGTCACGCACTTCCTCGACTGGCGTCCGCCCAAAAAGCCGCTTGAACTCCCGGCTGAACTGGGATGCGCTTTCGTAGCCGACTCGTCCCGCTGCAGCGGCCGCGGTCACGCCGTCGCGGATCATCATCAGGCGCGCCTGGTGCAGCCGCGTGGACTTGATGTACTGGATTGGCGATGTCTGCGTCACGGTGCGAAAGTTGGCGTGAAACGCCGGCACGCTCATGCCCGCTTCTTCGGCCAGGCGCGCGACGTTGAGCGGCGTCGCATATTCGGTGTGAATCCGCTTGAGTGCCCGGGCCACACGTCCGAACCGGCCGTTATGCGCCAGCGCGGCACGCATCGCCGCCCCCTGCTCGCCGGTGAGCACTCGATAGCAGATCTCCCGCACGATCCCTGGCCCCAGCACCTGGGCGTCCAGTGGCACCGTCAACGCCTCCAGCAAGCGGATCGTGGCGCCGGCAAGATCGCCGTCAAGCAAGGTAGACACGATGCCGGTCGGCGGCGCTTCGGGGTGGTGTCCGGCGGCCCCGATCTGCGTGATCAGGTCGCTCAGTTCGATCAGGTCCAGACGGATGGACACCGCCAGCAGGGGTTCCTCCGGCGAAGCTTCCGTTTCCGTCGAGAACGGCAGCGGGACGGACAGCACGAGGTAGTGCTGTGCGTCATAGACATAGACCTCGTTGCCGAGAAAGCCAAGCTTGCGCCCTTGGCAAACGATCACGATGCAAGGCTCGTACAGCACCGGCGTGCGCCCAAGCGGCCGGTCCGAACGCATCAGCCGCACGCTGTCAAGCGCCGACTGGGTGTATCCCTCGTTGGGCGCCAGTCTCTCCAGCAGACTGACCATGCGGGTGAAAGCGGGATTGCGGAGGTTCGACACCGCACTCTCCTGTTGTCGCGACGGACGACATTGTAGTTGGCCCTCATCCAGCCGCGCCAGTGCATTCAATAGGAATAGGCAATAACGGCATCGGACCGTGTATTCGCTTCCGGGCGCGCCTTCCCTACCATTCATTCACCGGCCGACGAACCCCTTTCGCTTCATTGCAGGCCGCAGCCGGCGTGCGTCTTCCCCGAGCAATCGCGGGCAGGCACCGCCAGAACCGAACCGACAATAGGAGTAAGCAAGATGGCAACCTCAACCACCGAATCGAAAGTCATCCTGATCACCGGCGCCAGCAGCGGCATTGGCGAAGGCACCGCCCGCCTGCTTGCCGCGCAAGGCCACCGCCTGGTGATTGGCGCACGGCGCACCGACAGGCTAGTCGCGCTGACCGAATCGCTGAAGCAAGCCGGCGGCCACGTCCGCTATCGTGAACTGGATGTCACGTCGGCAGAGGACATGGCCGCCTTTGCACGCTTTGCGCTCGATGCGTTTGGCCGCATCGACGTGCTGGTCAACAATGCGGGCGTGATGCCGCTTTCGCCGCTGAACGCGCTGAAGGTCACCGAATGGAACCGCATGATCGACGTGAACATCCGTGGCGTACTGCACGGCATCGCTGCCGTCCTGCCGACGATGGAGCAGCAAGGCCGGGGCCAGATCATCAATATCTCCTCGATCGGCGGCCTGTCCGTGTCGCCAACGGCCGCCGTCTACTGCGCCACCAAGTTTGCCGTGCGCGCCATTTCCGACGGGCTGCGCCAGGAGACGGACAAGATCCGCGTGACGGTGGTCTGCCCGGGTGTGGTCGAGTCCGAGCTTGCCGATTCGATTACCGATGACACCGCGCGCTCGGCGATGCAGGAGTTCCGCCGCGTTGCCATCACGCCCGACGCCATCGCTCGTGCCGTCGCCTACGCCGTGGAGCAACCGGCCGATGTGGATGTCAGTGAGATCGTCGTACGGCCCACCGCCAGCCCGTACTGAGCGTTCCCCTGACGCACTGGCCGCCGTGGCAGCCAGATAGTGCCAACACCCCGGCTGCCCTTTCCGGCGGCCGGTTTTGCTTCACCGGTATAATTCGGGCCGCATCTCATCCCGAATTCCTGTTGTCTGAAGTGATGTCTCGATTCTGCGCGCCTGTGCCACCCGCAGCGCGAAATGAACGCGTGAGCAGCGGCGTCATCACCTACCCCCAACCAGCCCGCGCCAAAAGACGGCGAACGCTCGGCCCAGGATTCGCTTTACAAGGATCCTCGCAATGCTGAAGGCAATGCTGGCCACCGCGCTGGTGGCCTGTGGTTTCACCGCCACGCCCGTACTCGCCCAAACCGCCAGTAGCCAATGGCCCACCAAGCCGATCCGGCTGGTGATTCCGTTCCCGCCGGGCGGCGGCACCGATATTCTTGCGCGTCTGGTGGCCAACCAGGTGTCGCAGGAGACCAAATGGACCTTTGTGCCGGACAACAAGCCCGGCGCCGGCGGCACGCTCGGCATCGCGGAAATCGTCCGCGCGGCGCCTACCGGCTACGAACTGGTGATGGGACAGAAAGACAATCTCGTGGTCGCGCCGTGGCTCTACAAGTCGGTGTCCTATGTGCCGGGTCGCGATCTGGTTGCGATCAGCCACGTCGCCTACACGCCTATCGCCATCGTCACGTCGGCCAATTCGCGCTTCAAGACCCTGGCTGACGTGGTAGCCGCCGCGAAGGCACATCCGGAATCCATCAAGTACGGGTCGCCCGGCAACGGCACGACCATCCATCTGGCCGCCGAGATCTTCAGCCAGGCGGCCGGTATCAAGTTGCTGCACGTGCCCTACAAGGGCTCCAATGCCGCGATGATGGACGCCATGGCCGGCAACGTCGACCTGATGGTGGCCTCCGTGCCCTCCGCGCTGGCGCAGGTCAAGGCCGGCAAGCTGCGCGCGCTGGCGGTCACGTCGGCAACGCGCAGCACGTCGCTGCCGAATGTGCCGACTGTCGCGGAGAGCGGCTACAGGAACGTGGACGTCAGCACCTGGTACGGCATCTTCGCCCCGGCCAAAACGCCTGCCGACGTTGTCGAGCACATTGGAACCGAGGTCAACAAGGTGCTCGCCCGGCCTGACGTCATCCGTGCCATCCACGAGCAAGGGGCCGAGCCGAAGCTGATGAGCTCGCCGCAGTTCGCGGAACTTGTGACATCGGAATACAAGGCGTGGAAACCCATCGTGGAAAGGTCGGGCGCCAAGCTCGACTAAGCGCCTGCGCCTACACGAGCGGCTGGCCCCCGGTGCCGATTGGGCTGCGGGGCTCCAGCGCTCGCGTCGGAACATGGGTACGTGCTCCGGCCCCTTCGAATTCGACGATGACCGCGGTGGGGCTGGCAACGCGGGTGATGGTCACGGGAGCGCCCCGGAAGATCCAAGTCGTCTCCACCTGGTAGGGACTTTGTCGGTACGCTTTGCGGCGTTGCTTGCTGTTCATATCAAAAGCGCTTGGTCAGCCAACTGCTCCCGCCGATCATGCTTGGCTTGGCGCGGCGGGAGGCTCGATGTGGTGATGCCGCATAAGGGGCCGTTGCGTGAGAGTTCGTCAGGCAAACAAGGTTCCTGCCTCCGCGGCACAAGATAAGGTTTACGAGACAACCTCCTCCGTTCTCGCGTCCGCGACTGCTTGCACCAGTTCCTCGGTCACACGAATCTCTGCCCCGATCGGCGTCATTTGCGCCGTTGCCGCAAATGGCGCGGCCGAAGTCGGAGACGGATGGCTATTGCGTCGCCACAGGAAGAACGACGCCAGTCCCGCGTGCAGGACGAGAAACGCCCAGAAGAGCCCGCTGGCACCTAACCGGTTCATGAGCGGCGAGATCATCAAGGGACTGATTGCCGAACCAACCGAGTTGATCAGGAGCATGCCCTGGATGACGCGTACCAGCTCGCTGGCCTCGGCACGATCCGCCGAGTGGCTCACCGCCACCGGGTAAATGGCGAAAATGCCGCCACCGATCAGGAACATCAGTGCCATCAACAATGGCGGATAACTCGGAAGGATCAGCACGGCCAAGGAAACCGCCGCGCACCCCACGCTCAAGGCAAGCAGGACGGTCTGCCTGTCCTCCCTGTCGGACCATCGACCTACCGGGTATTGCAATGCCATGGCGCCGCAGATGGCACAGGCCATTAACTGCCCGACCTGGGCAACGCTCATGCCCTCTCGCTGCAGGTAGATCGGCAGCAGCGTATAGACCGCCGCGATGCCCACGCCGGAACCGAAGCTGCCAATGGCACCTGCGGGGGTCATGCGCACGAGATCCTGTGGCATCAGCGGCGCGGCATGGGCCACGTCCGGTGCAGTCTTCGGCAGGACGGCCATGGGCAATACCGCCATGGACCCGAGCACGCCGGCCACCATGAACGGCGCGCTCGCCGCCACGGATCCAATGGCGCCCAGGCTCATCTGGGCAAGCATGATCGATCCGTAGAGCGCGATCATATAGATCGCCAACAGCCGCCCCCTGGACTTCGTATCCCCGACGAGTAGTAACCAGCTTTCCACGACGAGGTAGATGCCCACCATCGCCCAGCCATTCACAAGACGCAGCAGGAGCCAGACCCAGGGATCGAGAACCAATCCCTGGAGCAGGTAGGTAATGGCGACAAGGGAGGCAAAGCTGCTGTACGAGCGAATGTGCCCGATCCGGGAGATCAGCCGGTCGCTGGTAACCGCGCCGAGTGTCAACCCTACAAAATATGCCGACGAAATGGCGCCGATCATCGTTGCCGAAACGTTCGCGGCGTCGAGGCGGAGAGACGTGAGGGAAGACATGAAACCGCTTCCCAAACTCACAATGAACAACCCTAAAAGTGGCCCAACAGCCACGGCCCAACTGCTGCGCGACACAACTTCCTCTCAAAGCAACACGAAACGCATCGCGGAGGATACCCGATGTGGAGCAATGCCCCGGACTTTGCGCGCGGCGCGCCGTGTATTGTCACGTTCGGGGCGGGAAGCGATGCTGCAAGCGAGCGGACGATTTTCAACGTCACAGTTTGGCTATACTTGTCAGTATGACGATCTGTCAAAAATGACGGAGGTAACGTGAGCGACCATCGCACCAAGGTGGCAGAGAAGAAGCGTCTGCTGATGCGCACAAAGCTGCTGGACGCGGCGATGCGCGTGATCGGCGAACAGACCGGCGCCGCACCGGTCATCGACGATGTCATTCGCGAGGCAAAAGTTTCTCGCGGCACCTTCTACAACTACTTCACTTCGTTGGAAGAGGTCATAAACGCGATCGGGCAGGAGATGAACAACCAGATGGTGACGGACATCCTGCCCGTCTACAACGTGCTGGAAGAACCCTGGCAGCGAGCGGCCGTCGGGTTCCGGCTGTTCATGGTGCGCGCGTTGCTGGACCGCAAGTGGGCCGGGTTCGTGATTCGCATCGAAGCCTGGCCGCACACCGCGCAGCTTGCCAAATACATGTCCGGCGACCTTGCCGCCGGCAAGGCGCGCGGGCAGTTCCGCATCGACAACATCGAGGCCGCCACAGATTTTCTGATGGGCGCATCGGCGCGCTGCATCCAGGCGATTGGTCACGGTGTGGACGACCCGCCCGCCTATATGGACGCCGCCACGCGCATGGCGCTGCAAGCCGTCGGTTGTGCCGACGACCTGTGCGACCACGGCGTGGCCTTCTCGCAGTCCTATCTGAAGGCCTGGGCCAGCGGTGAGCTGACCGCAAGCCGCCCGCTCTGGGCGCTGAACCTGAATTCAAAGGATGGCCACCGCTTCCTGGCCCACGATGCGGCCTGACTAGATCGGGAACGCGAACTCGATCCAGATGCGCTCCCCCTTCGACCGGTTGCGCACTGCAAACTCATGCTGATACTTGAGGACAACGGCAGCCGCGGGGCCAAAGTCATAACGTAGTTGCGGCCCGATCGCGGCCGCCTGTCCCCGGAAGCCATCCGGGCCCACGCGTTGCCCGTTCTGCTTGTCGTCCGACACCTGCTTCAGGTAATAGCCTTGCACGCCAACTTGCAGCTTCTTGCCAATCGCGTAGCCAACCAGCCAGTCGATCGACCCGATCGTTCCCGAGTGGTACTGCGTGGCATGGTTCGGTGAATGCACTTCCAGTTGCGCCGTGGCCGACAGCTCCCACTTGGGCGAGGGAAACCACGTCGCGTTCAGGTTGGGCTGGAATGCGTAGTAGTTGGTGCCGATGTTGGCCAGGCGCGTCGACGAGTACGACCCGGTCCGCAAGCTGACATCTGGCGACAGGAACGTAAAGAAGGTCTTGTCCGGATTGGTGTAGCCGATCATGAACGGCTGCAGGATGATGTCTCCCAATCCGGTGCGGGTACCCGAACTCCCGGCCGCATCCACATTGACCCGTGCCACGGGCACCACGATGCCGCTCGATATCGCAAACGGTCCCAGCATCGTGCCCCACGTGTGCACCACGCGCGGCGCGTCCACGAACACGGCGCTGCGAAAGCCGGGTACCGCAGCGTTGCCGTCGGGACCCGCGAACTTGTTCGCGACATAGAACAGCGAGTAGTTGTAGAACTGTGTCCCGCCCGGTGGCGGAAGCACGCCATTGAGCACCGTATTCACGCCGATGGGATAGGTGCCCAGGCCGTTTTCCGTTGCGAAGGTCGTGGCGGGCAGCAGCGCCGCGGTCAACAAGCAAGCGCGGACCGCACCGGGAATGCTGTTCATCTTTGTCTCCAGAGTTATATGAGTCTGTCATATCGACAATCATGTCCACTCTAGAGATCAGCCATTGCCGCCACAAGACCGCCCGCGTCAGGAATTGCCCCCGATTCCCGCGTTAATGTCCGTCACTCTGACGTTCTGTCAGCGCTTTCAGGCCCTGCCGCTTCACATCGGCTTGCATAGGCGCGAGCAAACGCTGCCGCTTCCGCCGCCGCTTTCGCGTCGACCCCGAGACTGCGAAGCGCCATGCGTATGCTGGTGTCGATGTACTGCTGCGGATACCGTGTCCGGCGGAAGTACAACGTGCGGATGCCTTCGAGAACTGTGCCCAGCACAAGATCGACCGCCGCCTGCAGATCGTCGATCTCCATGCGGCCTTGCAGCGCGCCTGCCCGCAGGTCCGCCAACACGCAATCGAGCAGCAGCGAGCGGCCCGGCACAAGTTCTTCCCGCAGCGCAAAGCCGGCCCACCGCCGGTCGCCATGGGCGTGCGCCAGAAAGCAGTACATGCCGCAACTGAAGCGCTGCACCGGGTCCGCGAGCAGATCGTGGGCCGGCAGGATCTGCGCGGTGAACTGGTCGCGTACCTCGCGCCCCATGGCCAGCATCGCTTCGTCCAGCGACGCGAAATGCTTGTAGAACGTGCCGCGAGCGATGCCGGCCGCCTTGACGACGTCCTCGATCGACACCGTCAGGTTCGACGGGTCCGACACCAGGTCCAGAATGGCGGACACGATACGTGCCCGCGTGGCCACGCGCTTGGCCTGCGCGACGCGCGAGCGATGGTCCGGCGCGTCGCCGGCCCCGTCGCAAGCGGGCGGATGTGGGGTCGTTGTCATCATCATGTCGTCTCCGCGGTGACGGTCGTGGCCATCACGCCTTGTTCTGCAGCCTCTTTGCTGGCTGCATTCTTGCACCGGTTTCAGGCGTCGCGCCACCCCCGCAGAATCGGCTGCCTGCGCAGCCTGCCGCAGTACGTTTCACTGCGATGCGCATCTGGCGCCCGCGATTGCAGCAGCCTCTGCCGGGGCCTTCTTCTTAGAATCGATGCACCTCTTTTCTTCAAGATTCCGAGCTTCGACGGAGATCACGCCATGAACATGCCGGCCCCCGAGTTTCGCCCCCACAACGTTCCTGCTGCGCCGCGCGCCGCAGCGTCGCCCGTCATGCGCGGTGCCGACATGGTGGTACGGGCGTTGCTGGCCGAAGGGGTGACGTCGGTCTGGGGGTATCCGGGCGGCGCGGTACTGCCGATCTATGACGCCATCGCCGCGCAGGACGGCCTGCGCCACCTGCTGGTGCGTCACGAGCAGGCTGCGGTGCACGCCGCCGATGGCTTTGCGCGCGCCAGCGGCCAAGTTGGCGTGGCACTCGTCACCTCTGGCCCGGGCGTTACCAACGCGGTCACGGGCATTGCCACCGCGTATTTCGATTCGATTCCGCTGGTCGTGCTGTCCGGCAACGTGCCCACCGCAATGATCGGCGAGGACGCGTTCCAGGAGTGCGACGCCGTCGGCATCACCCGGCCCATCGTCAAGCACAACTTCCTGGTGCGCGACGTAGCCGAGCTTCCCGTCACGCTGAAAAAGGCTTTCCATCTCGCCCGCACGGGCCGGCCCGGTCCGGTACTGGTCGATATTCCGAAGGACGTGGCACTGGCGTGCGGTGCATTCGACTACCCGGCCACCATCGACATCCGGTCGTACCGCCCCGCGCTGGACGGCCACGAAGGCCAGATCCGCCAGGCGGCAAGGCTGCTGCGCACGGCGCGCCGTCCCTATCTGTACGTGGGCGGTGGCGCGGTCGCCGCTGAAGCCGCAGCGGAAGTCGCCGCACTGGCGCGGCTGGTCGACGCACCCGTGACCACCACGCTGATGGCGCTGGGCTGCTTTCCTGCCAGCGATCCTCGCTTTGTCGGCATGCCGGGCATGCACGGCACCTACGAGGCCAACCGTGCGATGCAGGACTGCGACGTGCTCGTCGCCATCGGTGCACGCTTCGACGACCGCGTCATCGGCAACGTGGCCAGCTTTGCCGCCACGCCGCGCGAGATCATCCATATCGACATCGACCCGGCCAGCATCGGCAAGCGCGTGAAGCCGACCGTTCCGATTGTTGGCGACGCGCGGCGCGTGCTGCGCAGCCTGATCGCCGTGCTGTGCGACACGCCACCCGCACCGGGCAACTGCGAGGCCTGGTGGCGCGACATTGCCGCCTGGCGCGCCACGCAATGCCTGGCGTATGAGCGCGATGCGCAGCGCATCAAGCCGCAGTTTGTGATCGAGACGTTGTGCCAGATCGCCGGCGACGACGCGTTCATCTGCTCGGATGTCGGGCAGCACCAGATGTGGGCGGCCCAGCACTACCGTTTCGGCCGTCCGCGTCGCTGGATCAATTCCGGCGGCCTTGGCACGATGGGCGTGGGCCTGCCGTATGCCATGGGCGTCAAGCACGCCTTTCCGGAGCACGACGTCATTACGGTCACCGGCGATGGCTCGATCCAGATGTGCATCCAGGAACTGTCCACCTGCCGCCAGTACAACCTTCCCGTCAAGATCGTCTCGCTCAACAACGGCTACCTGGGCATGGTGCGCCAGCTCCAGCACGTGGAGCACGAACGGCGCTATTCCGAGTCGTACATGGATGCCCTGCCCGACTTTCCGGCACTGGCCCGTGCCTACGGGCACGTCGGCATCCAGGTCACCACGCCCGCGGACGTGGAGCCAGCCCTGCGCGAAGCGCTGGCGCAGAAGCACCGTACGGTCTTCCTGGACATTCATGTGGACGGCAGCGAGAACGTCTGGCCGATGATTCGCGGCGGGCGCGGACTGGAAGAAATGCTGCTGGGCGAGAACGCGCTGGAGCCCGGCCCCGCCGCCGCGCAACCCTGAAGCATGCGCCTCGGCGTGGAAAATGCCCCCGCTACCGATGGGATAGCGGGGGCACGCGCGGCACGGCAATCGCGGACCGGTCAGCTCAGCGGTTGGTCGCCTGGAAGGTGACCTGCCGCCATCCGTCAGCCTCGCGTCGCCATGCCTGCGAGGTCATCACGTCCATGTCGATCCGCTGCCCGGTGGCTCGCATCTCGATCGACTGCAGCAGACGGCCCACCGCCACCGCCATGTCGCCCTGGATGCGCACTTCCAAGTGGTCGCGGCTGGCCGACAGGAATGCGATCTTGTCGCGCACCATGGCAAGGTAGGTTGGCTTGTCGTCGACCTGGCCATTGGCGTGGATATGGATCACGTCATCCGCGACCAGCGCGTCCAGCGTGTCGATGTCGCCCGCCACCAGGGCCTTGCAGCGTTCCGCTTCCAGCCGGCGGATTTCGGCAGCCACAGCGGACGTATCCAGCGTCGCGGTGATGGTGTTCATCGTGCGCCCTCCTCTTCCACGCGGTTCTCGATCTCGCCCAGTCCGTCGATCTCGACCAGCACCCGGTCGCCCGCACGCAGCCACGACGGCGGCTTGTGCGCCACGCCTACCCCGCCCGGCGTGCCAGTCATGACCACGTCGCCAGGCTCCAGCGTCATGGCCGCCGACAGATGGGCGACCTGATCGTAGCAATCGAAGATCAGTTGCGCCGTGCTGGAGTCCTGGCGCTTCTCACCGTTCACAAAGCAGCGGATGCCCAGTGCATGCGGATCGGGCACCTCGTCCGCCGTCACGATCCACGGGCCAAACGGGGCATGCGTATCGAACGACTTGCCGAGCGTGAACTGCGACGTGCGGAGTTGCCAGTCGCGCACGCTGACGTCGTTCGACACGCAGTAGCCAAAGATCACGTCCTTGGCGTTGTCGCGGCTGACGTGCTTGCAGCGGCGCCCGATGATGAAGGCCAGCTCGGCCTCGTAGTCGAGCTGCTCCGACACGCGCGGACGCTCGATCGGTGCGTAGGGGCCGGTGGCGGCGGTCGGCATCTTGGCGAACCATAGCTGCTCGGCCGGCCTAGCCATGCCCGATTCGGCCACATGGTCGGCATAGTTCAGGCCAATGGCCATGATCTTGCCGGGCCGCGGGATGGGCGCCAGCAGCGTGACGGCCGACAGCGCCGTGTCGACGCGGCCGCTGGCGGCCAGCGCTTCCAGCCGTTCACGCCAGACAGGAAAGGCGTCGATCAGGCCAATCATGTCACGGGGGGCGTCGGGCAGCGCCGCGTCGATCTGGACAAGGCCGCCGGGCACGACGAGGCCGATATGGATGCTGCCGGTAGTGTTCTGGTAGGTCGCGAGTTTCATGGTGTGTCCTGGTGTTATTGCGGGCCCTTCTGCTCGGCCGCACGCGCGGCGCCGAGCGCGCAGAGTTCGGCGTCACTGGCGCCGGCCTCCCACATGGCGACCAGCGCATCGGGGTCGAACTCGATGCCCATGATGTTGCTGGCGAACGCCTCGGTCTGGAAGAAGCCGGAACAGTCGGCCGGATCCGGATAGTTGTCCACCTGGAGCTCAATGTTGTTGCCTTCGGGATCGCGGTAGTACAGCGATGTGGTCGGGCCGTGGTTGATGCACCAGACCGGCAGGATGTTGCCTTCCTTCAGGCGCTTGTACGTGCCAAGCAGTTCGCCGACCGAGCGATAGCTGTAGGCGACGTGGTGTACGCCCGCAGCCTCCGGCTGCTTGGCCGGAATGTCGGGCATGTTGAAGAACGCCAGGCGGTGGTGTTCCTCGTCGTAGGTGATGAAGGTCAGCACGTCGTCCTCGAAGACGAGCTTTGCCTGAAAGACGGCCAGGTACCACGCGACGGTCTCCGCGCGGCGCGCGCAGCGGTACACGAGGTGGGCCATCTTGAAAGGGACGACGCGGTCGGCTTGCGCCGCTTGCAGGGTGGTCATGTCAGGTCTCCTGATGATGTAGTCGGAACGCCGTCAAAGCAGCACGCGGCGGAAGTCGGCAATCAAGCCGGCCAGGTGGGCAAGGAAGCGACCGGCCTCGGCACCATCGACGGCGCGATGGTCCCAGGACAGCGACATCGGCAATTGCAGGCGCGGCTGGAATGCGCTGCCATCCCAGCACGGCTGCATGCTTGCTTTGCCGACGCCAAGGATCGCCACCTCGGGGGCGTTGATGATGGGCGTGAAATGCGAGCCGCCTATGCCGCCGAGGGACGAGATCGAGAAGCAGCCGCCCTGCATCTGGTCGGGCTTCAACTTCCCCGCGCGCGCGGTGGCCGCGAGGTCCGCCATTTCGGCGGCGATGGCGAGCACGCCTTTCGTGTCGGCATCGCGGATCACTGGCACCACAAGGCCGCTGGGCGTGTCGGCCGCGAAGCCGATATGGACGTAGTGCTTGCGTATGACGTCGGTGCCTTCGAGGCTGACGTTGAACTGCGGAAACGTCCGCAGCGCGGCAGCGGCAGCGCGTACCAGGAAGGCGAGCAACGTAACCCGCGCGGCCTCGGGCTTCGCCTTCTGGTTCAGGGCGACGCGGAATGCTTCGAGCGCCGAGATGTCGGCCTGGTCGAAGTTGGTCACGTGCGGGATGCTGACCCAGTTGCGATGCAGGTTTGCGCCCGATATGCGGCGCACGCGGCTCAGCGGCTCCCGTTCGATCGCGCCGAAACGGGCGAAGTCGACCTTCGGCCAGGGCAGCAGGTCAAGGTCCCCTCCCCTCGCCGGCGCCGCCGTGTCCGGCCGGGTCAGCAGCGACTTTGCATGGGCCAGCACATCGGCACGCAGCGCACGTCCTTTCGGGCCTGACGGCCGTACGTCAGTGAGCGACACGCCCAGTTCACGCGCGAGCTTGCGCACGGAGGGACCGGCGTGGCCGGTGTCATCGCGCACAGCCGACGTGACGGGCGCAGCCGGTGCCACGCGATCTGGCGACGGCACCGGCGGTGCCGCCGCGCGTGGGACGGCCGGCGTGGCGACTTCCGGC
Organism: Cupriavidus sp. SZY C1; assembly: GCF_032190535.1. NCBI lineage: Bacteria > Pseudomonadati > Pseudomonadota > Betaproteobacteria > Burkholderiales > Burkholderiaceae > Cupriavidus > Cupriavidus sp. SZY C1. The sequence goes on along the minus strand of NZ_JAUANU010000003.1, from coordinate 405,585 downwards.
GCGGCGGCTCCGACGACCGGCACCTCGCCGAACTCGATCCGCGCGATGGGTGTGCCCTTCGACACCAGGTCGCCCGGCTTCAGCAACACCTCGCGGATGGTGCCCGCACGGTCGCTGGGCACATCCATCGTGGCCTTGTCGGATTCGAGCGTGACGACGGGCTGCTCGGCCGCCACGGCATCGCCGGCGCGGATCAGCACTTCGATGACGGGGATCTGACTGTAGTCCCCGATGTCGGGGATCGTAATCGTCTGCATGACTATCTCGGTCTATGGAATCAGCAATGCCACGGCGCGGGTGTCGAATCGGTGGCACCGTCGCGCGCCAGGGCGGCCCGATGCTTCTCCGCGTCGACGGCGGCCAGCGCCGCCAGCACGATGTGGCGCTGGTCCACCTCGAAGAAGCTGCGCAGGGCCGCCCGCGTGTCGCTGCGGCCGAATCCATCGGTACCCAGCGCGGTGTACGGCGCCCGGATGTAGGGCGCGATCAGGTTGGCGTAGGCGCGTACGTAGTCGGTGGCGGCCACTACCGGCGTGTCGCCTGCCAGGCAGGTCTCCAGGTGGCTGGGTGTCACGGTGCCGGCCGAGAACAGGCGCTGACGCTGCGCTTCCTGCGTCGCGCGGGCGAGTTCGGAGAAGCTCGTCACGCTCCAGACTTCGGCTGCAATGCCCCAATCGTCGGCCAGCGTCTGGGCGGCGGCGATGACCTCGCGCAGGATCGCCCCCGAGCCCAGCAGCCGCACTTGGGGCTGGCCGCTGCCCGTTGTCGCATGCAGGCGCATGCCGCGCAGGATGTCGGCGTGCTGCGCCGGATCGATGGGCGCCTGCGCGTAGTTTTCGTTGGTGACGGTCAGGTAGTGAAACTCGTCCTGCTGCTGTTCGAGCGTGCGGCGCGCACCGTGATCGATGATGACGGCGGCCTCGCCTGCAAAGGCGGGGTCCCAGGCGCGGCAGTTAGGAATGGTCGACGCAATCAGGTGGCTGGTGCCGTCCTGATGCTGCAGGCCCTCACCCGACAGCGTCGTGCGCCCGGCGGTGGCACCGATCAGGAAGCCGCGCGCACGCTGGTCGGCCGCGGCCCAGATCAGGTCGCCGATGCGCTGGAAGCCGAACATCGAGTAATAGATGTAGAACGGCAGCATCGCCACGCCGTTGACGCTGTACGACGTGGCGGCCGCCGTCCACGATGACACCGCGCCCGCCTCGGTAATGCCTTCCTCCAGCAGTTGCCCGTCGCGGGATTCCTTGTAGTAGAGCATCGAGCCCGCGTCCTCGGGCTCGTAGAGCTGGCCATGCGGCGAATAGATGCCGACCTGCCGGAACAGGTTGGCCATGCCGAACGTGCGCGCCTCGTCCGCAACGATGGGCACGATGCGCGGGCCCAGCGTCTTGTCCTTTAGCAGGTTGGTGAACAGGCGCACTACGGCGGTGGTGGTGGACACCTCGCGGCCATCGGGCTGCAGCGCGAATTGCGCGTAGCTCTCCAGCCCCGGCACCGGCACCGCGGGCGCCGTCGTTACCCGACGTGGCAGATAGCCGCCAAGCGCTGCGCGGCGCGCCTGCAGGTAGCGCAGTTCCGGGCTGTCGTCGCCCGGCTTCAGGAATTGCATGGTCTCGACGGCCTCGTCGCTCAGCGGCAACTGAAAGCGGTCGCGGTACGCGCGCAGCGCATCCACGTCGAGCTTCTTCTGCTGGTGCGAAGTGTTGCGCGACTCGCCCGCCTGCCCCATGCCGTAGCCCTTCTTGGTCTTGGCCAGGATCACGGTCGGCCGGCCGGCGTGGCGCCGGGCGGCATCGAAGGCCGCGTACAGCTTGCGGAAGTCATGGCCGCCACGGCGCAGGCCGTCGATCTCCTCTGGCGTCATGTGCGACACCAGCGCCCGCAGTTCCGGATCGAGGTCGAAGAAATGCGCGCGGTTGTAGGCGCCATCGTTGGCACCCAGCGTCTGGTACTGACCGTCGACCGTTTCGGCAAAGCGGCGCAGGAGCGCGTGGTGATGGTCGCGCGCGAACAGCGCGTCCCAGTCCGATCCCCAGACCACCTTGATGACGTTCCAGCCCGCGCCGGCGAACAGCGATTCCAGTTCCTGGATGATCTGGCCATTGCCTCGCACCGGCCCGTCCAGCCGCTGCAGGTTGCAGTTGATGACGAACGTCAGGTTGTCCAGCTTCTCGCGCGCGGCAAGCGACAGCGCGGCGATCGACTCGGGTTCGTCCATCTCGCCATCCCCGAACACGCCCCACACGCGGCGCCCGGCCGTGGGCGCGATGCCACGATGTTCCAGGTAGCGCAGGAATCGCGCCTGGTAGATCGCGCTGATCGGGCCGATGCCCATCGAACCGGTGGGAAACTGCCAGAACTCCGGCATCAGCCACGGGTGCGGGTACGAACACAGTCCGCCGCCATTCACCTCTTGCCTGTAGCGGCCCAGTTGCGCCTCGTCCAGACGCCCCTCAAGGAAGGCGCGCGCGTAGACGCCGGGCGCGGAATGCGGCTGGAAGTAGACGAGGTCGCCCTTGCCCGCTTCGCTGTCGGCGCGGAAGAAGTGGTTGAAGCCGATCTCGAAGATTTCGGCTGCAGACGCATAGCTGGCGATATGTCCGCCCAGTTCGCCATACGCCTTGTTGGCGCGCGCGACCATCGCCAGCGCGTTCCATCGCAGGATGGACGTGATGCGCTCCTCCATCGCCAGGTCGCCCGGATAGGCCGGCTGCTCTTCCAGCGCAATCGTGTTCTGGTAGAGCTGGTACGGATGGGCTGATGGTGCCATGCCCAGATGGCTGGCGTGCTCGGCAAGCCGGCGCAGCAGAAAGCCCACGCGTTCGGCGCCGCCCTGGCGGGCCACGCCAGCCAGGGCGTCGAGCCATTCGCCGGTTTCCTGGCGGTCGGCGTCGTCGGGGTGGTGGCCGCTCGAAGGGATCAAGTCGGTCGGATCGATGGGTTGGGCTTGCATGGCGGGATGGGAACGTTGGAATGAATGCGGGTTCAGCAGCAGTCGGCCGCGTCGCGGTGATCGATTACCGGGTGCCGTGTCGGCATGTGGTGGTACCTGCCGCCGTAGAACAGCAGTGGACCGCGCGGCGAGCCGAAGCGGATGTCCTCGACCTGCGCGATGTAGAGCAGGTGGTCGCCGGCCGGGTGCACGTCGACGGTGCGCGCCACCAGGTGCACCAGGCTGCCGTCCAGCAGCGGTGTCCCGTTGCGGTGGATGAATGGCGGCTCGATGCCGTCCACGGGCCGGCCGCCGAAATGGCCACTCAGGTGGCGCTGGTCGTCCGCCAGGAAATTGACGCCGTAGCAGACGCCAGCCTGCATATGCTGGTGGAACCGCGACGCCGCCCGCACCGACACCAGCACCAGCGGCGGTTCCAGCGATACCGACATGAAAGCGTTGGCCGTCATGCCGGCCGGCGCGCCATCGGCCAGGTAGGAAATGACCGTCACGCCGGTGGCGAACTGCGCCATCGTCGCGCGCAGCAGGCGAGCGTCGAGCGTGGCGGCGGATGGATGGGAGCGGGGGGCGTCATGCATGGCTACGTCTCCGTCAGACCAGCCGCGTCACGGTGTTTTCCACACCGAGCAGCGCCTTGCCGTAGACCTCGAAACCCACTGCCGGCAACGCCACCGCGTGGCGGGCGGCCGTGTTGGCGTCGCGCCACCACCGCTGCATCGGGCTGGCCTCGGCAAAGCTGCCAGCGCCATGCGCGGACAGCAGCACGTTCAGCGCATCGGTGACATGCGTGATGACCTGGCCCGTGTGGGCGCGGATGCGCGCCTTGGTCAGGTAGTCGAGCTCGCGGTTCTCTTGCGCGGCACGATCAATCTCGTCGGCGGCCGCGAAGGCCAGCACGTGGGCGGTATCGATCCGCACGGCGGCATCGGCAATCTGCCCCTGGAACAGCGTGGAATGGCTCTGCTTGTCGTACGAGGTATAGGCGATGGCGCGCTGCGGGGCCTTCTCGATCACGTACTTGAGCGCGGCGCGGCCCATGCCGAGCTGCGCGCCGGCCAGGATCAGCGCCGCCACCGGCACGAAGGCGGCCCGGTAGGCGGCCTCGTCCTTGAATTCGGTGGGATAGACGCCGTCCACGGCGTCCAGGATGTTCATCAGCCGGTGCTCAGGCACGAAGACGTCGTTGCCCACGATGCAGTTGCTGCCCGACGCGCGCATGCCGGCCGTGTACCACGTGTCCTCGATGGTCACGTCCTCCATCGGCACCAGCGCCAGGTGCTGCGCCTTGAACGCGCCATTGGCGTCCGACTCGATCACGCCCACCATGGCCCAGTCCGCATGGAGCGACCCGGACGAGAAGTACCACTTGCCGGAGATCCGCAGGCCGCCTTCCACGCGGCGGCACTGGGTCGACGGCGTGAACACCCCCGAGACACGCGCGTCGGGATTGGCGCCGAACACGTCGTCCTGCGCCTGGCGAGGGAACAGGCCGGTGAACCACGCGCAGACATTGGTCAGCGCCACCACCCACGCGGTGCCGCCACATGCCTCGGCCAGCGCGGCGGTGACTTCCAGATGGGCGCGCGTCGTGCCTTCGAAGCCGCCGTAGCGCTTGGGCACCATCAGGCGGAACAGCCCCGCCTCGGCGATGGCTTCGATGTTCTGCTCGGCGGCGCGGCGGTTCTGCTCGGAGGCGACGGCATTTTCGCGCAGCAGCGGTTGCAACGCTTCGGCGCGGCGCACCAGTTCCTGCAGCGAGGGCGTGGCATGCGAGGGGTGGAACGCTTCGATGACGGCGGAGGATTGGGACATGGCTAATCTCGGCTGTAAATGGGTGTGATGGCTTGGGAAGCAAAAACGCAGGCGTGCGCGTCTCCCCCGGCCCGGGTCACACCGGGCCGAACGTCATAGGCTCAGGGAAGACGCGCCGGCGGTTAGAGGGCGGTGTGGCGCCGTCGGCGCGGCGGGATGCGGGGCATGTGGTCTCCAGTTCTTGTACGAATATGTCAGAACGACATTGATGTCTAATGTAGATCGGCAGTGGTTGTGGGACAAGATCAATCTCCTCGGGAATTGCCCGCATCCGGGCGCTGACCGCCGTCACTCTGACAATCTGTCAGTGGCGCGAGGTCCGGATGTGACACAGGCGACTGCGGCACCAGTCGCCTGTGTGCGGATAAAACGCGCTTGCGGACCATCACGGCGGCCGCGACAACTTCGCCTTAGAACACGTGCCGGACGCCGACCATCGCGCCCAGTTGCGATGCGCCGGGCGTGGGGTTGGCCCCGGGCGAGCCGCTGCTGACCGACAGTGCGAGCTGGCCATCGTTGTTGATGTAGCCCGCCGTGGCGTAGATCGCCGTGCGCTTGGAGAAGCTGTACGTCCCGCGCAGCGCGTAGAGCATCGCCTTGTTGTCGCTGCCGTGGTAGCGCAGGTAGTAGAGCTGTCCCGCCACGTTGAACGCGGGCGTCAGGTCGTACGATGCGCCGGCATACCAGAGGTCGCTCAGCCGCGTCAGGCTGCCGTCGTTGTCGCGCCGCAGCCAGCCCGCGCCCAGCTTGGTGCGGTCGAACAGCGCGTAGGCGTTCAGCGACAGCCGGTCGTCGGACTTGCCGCCCGAGTTCAGCCCGGCAAACGCGCCCGGCCCGCCACGCAGCGAGTCGTAGGCCGCCGCCACGCCAAAGCGCGGTGTTTCGTACTGGATCATGGCCGACCATTCGCGGCAATCGGACCGCGCGGCGGGGTTCTCGCCGGCGCAGTTCGTGCCGGCCGGGCCAGGGCCTGCGTTGGCTACGTCGCGCCCAAGGCTGTAGGTGGCGCCCAGTGTCAGGCCGCCGAACTTTCCCTTGTAGGCGATCGCGTTATCGGCCCGGGCGTTCGGTATGTAGCTGTCGATCGATGCCGAGCCGAACGTGTTGGGCCCGAGAATGTCGGGGTCGAGCATGGCCCAGAACAGCATCGTGTACTGGCGGCCCAGCGAAACCTGCCCCCAGTTGCCCGAGAGGCCGAGCCATGCCTGCCGGCCGAACAGCCGGCCGCCTTGGTTCATGACACCCGAGTCCGACGCAAAGCCCGATTCGAGCACGAAGTTCGCCTTCGTCCCGCCGCCCAGGTCTTCGGTGCCGCGCAGGCCCCAGCGCGACGGGACCATGCCGGAAAGCGAGTTCATGCGCACCACGCTGTTCCCCGCGGCCCCCACGTGGTTGACGTACTCGATGCCGGTATCGACCACCCCATACAGCGTGACCGACGACGGCGATGCCTGCGCGCACGCGAGTGCGGGCATGGCGCTGGCACAGGCCAGCACCAGATTGCGGAACTTCATGGGTCTCCTCCTTCGTCTTTTAGTGTGCCGGGGTCAAGGCCGGGTACCGCTGGAAGTCAGGCGGGGCACGCACCTCCTGTGGCCTTCGCCAGCACCGCGGCGGCGTCGGTGGCGCCATTGCCGCGCCAGGCGATGTGGTGGTCGGGACGAATCAGCACCGTGGGCGCGCCATAGAGCGCCTGGACGTCGGCATCGCTCACTTGCAGCACGTCGAGCTGGATGCCAAGCGCGTGCGCGGCCTGCCACCACGCCGTGGTGTCGTGGCCATCGAACGACAGCAGCGTGAAGTCGCGCCCGAAGCGGTCGAACAGCGGGATGCCGTCGACCATCGCGTGCGGCGCCCGCGAGCCGGGCCAGCCGCTGGCCACGTAGTGATTGGGATCGTCTGGCGGCGGCGTGCCCGGTTCTTGCGCGACGATGGGGCTGTCAAGGTATCGCACGCCCAGTTGCAGGCCCGGGATATTGATCTCGGTCGCGACATGCACGGCCAGCGCGCGCCCCAGTTCGGCACGCGCCGCGTCGCCCGGCGCGCCTGCCAGTTCCAGGCTCGGGGCAATCGGTACGTTGCCGATGCTGTCGGCCATGCGGCGTGCGAACGCGGTGTTGCGCACCGCCATGGGCCGGCGTTCCAGGTCGTAGCTGTCGAGCAGCGCCCGCGGCGCGCTGCCCTGCAGCACGGCAGCCAGCTTCCACCCCAGGTTCACGGCGTCGTCGATCGACGTGTTGTAGCCCATGCCGCCCGTCGGCGTGAACAGGTGCGCGGCATCGCCGGCCAGGAAGCAGCGGCCCGCGCTCAGGCGGGTGGCCACGAGCGTATAGCCGGCCACCCACGGCATCATGCCGATCAGCCTGAAATCGTGCGGCGCGCCCACGACGGCCAGCGCCGTGGCGCGCGGGTCGATATCGCTAGGCTGCTGGCCGTCCTTCAACTGCACGGCCAGGAGGAACGTGTCGACCCCATCGATGGCGATCAGCAAGCCGCGCTGGCTGGCGTTCACGGCCCAGTACTGCCACGCCCGCTCCTTGCCGAGCACGTCGTACAGGTCGCTGGAGCGAAAGTAGATCGACAGCATCTGCCCGCCGAAGAAATCGCGCTTCTCGCCGCCCTGCCCTTCGTACTGGATGCCGAGCGTCTTGCGCACCAGGCTGCGCGGGCCGTCGCACCCGACCACGTAGCGGGCCGTCACGCGCCACGGCGCTCCGCCGTCATGCGGGGCGGCGTCCACCTCCACACCCTCTCCCAAATCGGCCACCCGGACGGCCCGATGCCCGAAGCGCAGGTCGACGCTCGGATACCTGGCGGCCTCGCGGCGCAGGATGGGCTCGATGTACATCTGCTGGGCGCGGTGCGGCAGCTCGGGCGTGGGCCAGGCGGACGCGCCATAGTCGCCAAACACCGCGCGGCTGGCCGCCTGCGCCCGGCTGGGCACGCGGAACCGCGACAACTCGGCATGGGCCAGGCGCGTGCAGTAGACCAGGTCCTGCGGATAGTCGGGCGGCAGGCCCAGCGCGCGCACATCCGCCGAAAAGCCACGGCGGCGGTAGTGTTCCATCGTGCGGGCGGATGTCGCGTTGGCCTTCGGGAAATCCGGCGGATCGACATCCTCTTCCAGCACCAGGCATCGCACGCCGCGACAGCCCAGTTCGATGGCCAGCATCAATCCGGCCGGACCACCCCCGACGATCACGACGTCGGTATCCACGGTGTTTGCAACTGACGTGTTCACAACTGATCTTCCTGTCTGCTTCGGATTAATTGACCGTGGCGCCGGTGCGCTTGATCAGCTCTGCATAGCGCTGGCTGTCGCGTGCGACCCACTCGGCAACCTCGTCGCTGCTGCCGGGTGCCGGCGCAAAGCCGAAGGTGGCCAGCTTTGCCTTGACGTCCGGGTCGCCCAGCGCCGCGCGCACGGCCTTGCCGATGGCGTTGACCGTCGCCGGCGGCGTGCCGGCCGGCGCCAGCAGTGCCACCCAGCTCGATGCTTCCAGCCCTGCCGGGCCACCCGCCTCGGCCAGCGTCGGCACATTGGGCAGCACCGGCGACCGCGCGCTGTCGGCCACGGCCAGCACGCGCAGCTTGCCCGCCTGGATCAGCGGGCCCGCCGTGGCATAGGTGCCCAGCGCCCACGTGACTTCGCCGTTGGCCACGGCGGTGTAGAGCTGCGCCGTGTCCTTGTACGGGGCGTGCAGCATCTGCGTGGCCGTGGCCGCTTCAAGCTGCGCCGCGCCCAGATGGCCGGTACTGCCAACCGCCCACGAGCCGTACGTCACCGCATCGGGTGCCTTCCTGGCCGCGGCGATCAGTTCGGGCACCGTGCGAATTGCGCTTTGCTGCGAGACCACGATGAAGAAGGCCGTGCGGTACAGGCCAGTGACCGGCACGAAGTCGCGGCGCGGGTCATAGGGCAGCCGCTTGAACAGGCCGGGATTGATGGCAAGGTGCCCCACATCCGCCACGACCAGTTCGTGCCCGGTAGCCGGCGCGCGCTTGCCCGCCTCCATCGCGATGAAGCCGTTGCCGCCAGGGCGGGAATCGACGATGACGGGCTGGTTCCAGACCTTGCCGAGCTGTTCGCCGAGCAGGCGCGATACGGCGTCGGGGCCGCTGCCGGCCGGGAAGGGGCTGATCAGCCGGACCGCGCGGGACGGAAATGCCTGCGCGTGTGCCGACGGCGTCGCCAGCAGCGCTAGCGCCGCACCAACCGAGACGGCCGCAAGCTGCGTCAGCAAGGCGCGGGGTAGGAACGTGGTGGGCGCGGGGGCGCCGGCCGGCACGATGCGGCCAGCGTGGGGGCGAGTCATGAATTGTCTCCGTGTGGTTCTTATGTATGTGTACGCCATCGTAGGAAGCCCTACTGACAACCAACAGATGGCAGAATTGCCCCATCGATGCCTGGTTGGCATCAGTCCGCGCGAATCCAAGGCCATCCTATGAAACTGCATCACTTGCGCGACTTTGTTGCGATTGCCGAGACACGGAGCATCCGGGGCGCCTCGCGCCAGCTTGGCCTGACCCAGCCGGCCCTGACGCGCAGCCTGCGCGAACTGGAGACCGAACTGGGCGCGCCGCTGCTGGAGCGGCATGCGCGCGGCGTGGTGCCGACGCCCATCGGGCAGGCGTTCCTGCGCCGCGCCCATGCCGCTATGGAAGAGATTCGGCGCGCACAGGAGGAAGTGGCCCAGATGCGTGGCACGCAGACGGGCACCGTGGCGGTGGGTCTGTCCGGCGCCACCTGGCTGGGGCTGGTGCCCGAGGTGTTTCCGGCCTTCCGCAAATCGCATCCGGCCGTCCGGCTGCGCATGGTGGAAGGCTTCTTCCCGGCGTTGGAAGGCCGCCTGTCGGACGGCACCCTCGATTTCTACATCGGCCCCCGGCCCGAACGCATCGACGCCGACCGCTACAGCGTGGACCTGCTGTTCCAGAACGATCGGGTGGTCGCCGGGCGTCGCGGCCACCCGCTGCGCCAGGCCCGGCAACTGGCGGAGCTGGTCGACGCGGAATGGATCCTGACCGGCGCGCGCGAGCCGCTGGAGCGGGAGTTTGCCGAGGTGTTCGCCGGCTACGGCCTGAATCCGCCGGTGGCCATGGTGCAGGCCGAATCGATGATCGGCGTGGCGGCGCTGCTGTCGATGACCGACGCGCTGGCGCTGCTGCCCCGCCAGTGGATCGACTCGCCGCTGTTCGCCGGCGTGGTGGAGATGATCGCCATCGAGGAACGGATGGACAGCGCCGATATCGTGCGCATCGCCCGTGCCGGGCTGCCGCTGACGCCGGCGGCATCGCATCTGGCCACGCTGTTCGAGCGCGAGGCCGGCCACTACGCCCGCCAGCGCGCGGCGCGGCACGCCCTGCCCGGCTAGCCGCGACGCTTAGTCCGCGGCTGGCGGATTCGCGGCAATCCGTTCGAAGATCACGCCCTGCGGCGGCTGCGTGTCAGGCAACGGCGCATAGGCAAACGTCGTGGCCTCGGTTTCCGGCAAGCCCAGCGCCCGGAGAATGGCCAGGATGACCTGCTCGGGATAGTCGGCGGCCGCGCCGGGCCGCAGCATCGTGCCGATGCCATACACCAGCGCACCCAGCGACAGGTCGCGCGCCACGTCCACCTGCGCGATCGGAAAACGGCCGCTCTCGATGCCGATCTCCAGGTCGCGCGTCATGTAGGCGTCCAGCAGGCGCCCCCGCGAACCCCGCCGCGTGCCCACGCGCGTGATGAACGCGCCCCACAGCGGGTAGCGGATCGCCATATGCATGTAGAGCCGGCAGCCCACTGCCATGCGCATCGCCGGGTCGTCGAACTGCCGCACGACGGGGTCGATGACGGCCAGCACCTCGTCGCTCACCTCGCCCGCCACCGCTGACAGCAGCTCGCCCGTGGTGCGGAAATAGTTGTAGAACGTGCCGCGCGCGACCCCGGCGGCGGCGATGAAGTCGTCGATCATCGCGCCATCGGGGCCTTTCTCGGCAAAGACGGCCAGGGCCGACTCCATCAGCCGGTTGCGGGTGTTCTCCCGCCGGATGGCCGCCACCCGGGTGCGGTGGTCTTCGGTGGGCGACTCGGGTACGTCGATCTCGCTTTTAGCTGACATATCTGTCATTCCATGGATGGCGCTCGATTCTAGCAGCGCGACGGTCGCGGGTTTCCCCTAGTCAATTCCATATTGATGAATTCGTCAACTTGACTAGAATTCGACCTGACAAGTTCGTCAAGATGAAAACCGGAGACTCCAGGATGCGTTTCGTCAGTGTTGAATTTCAGGGCAAGCATGCGGTGGGCGTGCGGGAAGGCGGCAGGATCCGCGTGCTGGGCGACGAATCGCTGGAGTCGCTGCTGGCGCGCGGCGTGGACCTGGTTGCCCATGCCGCGCAGGCCAGTGGCGGGGAATGGCTGGACATTGGCGAGGTCAAGCTGCTGCCGCCGTTGTCGCGCCCGCCCAAGATCATCTGCGTGGGGCTCAACTACGCCGACCACACGAAGGAAAGCCCGTACGAGCAGCCCGATTACCCGACGCTGTTCTTCCGCGTCCACACGAGCCTGGTGGCACACGGGCAGCCGCTGGTGCGGCCCGCCGTGGAAGACTGCGCCGGGCTGGACTTCGAGGGCGAAGTGGCCGTGGTGCTGGGCAAGGGCGGCCGCCATATCCGCAAGCAGGACGCGCTGTCGCACGTGGCAGGCTATTCGCTGTTCAATGATGGCTCCGTGCGCGAGTACCAGTTCAAGGCCCCGCAGTGGACGGTGGGCAAGAACTTCGACGGTACCGGCGCTTTCGGGCCGGACCTCGTGACCGCCAACGAACTGCCGCCCGGTGCGCGCGGCCTGCAGTTGCAGACGAAGCTGAACGGCCAGGTGGTGCAGTCGGCCAGTACCGACGACATGATCTTCGACGTCGAGACGCTGATTTCCATCATCTCGGAAGCGATCACGCTGGAAGCGGGCGACGTGATCGTCTCCGGCACGCCGGCAGGCATCGGCTGGGCCCGCGAGCCCAAGCTGCTGATGAAACAGGGCGACGTGTGCGAGGTGATCGTGGAACAGATCGGCACGCTGTCGAATCCGATCGTCGACGAAGCGAAGTAACCCGCCGCGAGCGCATGTAGAACAGGCCGCCAGCGTACGCGCCGGCGGCCAATCCCGGAGACAGTCATGCCCGATACACAAGTGGCGGGTGCCCGAGCGGCCGTCCATTCGATCGACCATTTCGCGCTGAACGTGCCCTCCCTTGCCGACGCCGCCCGCTTCTACCGCGCGTTCGGACTCGACGTCAGGGAGCCCGCCGGTGGCGCCGAGCTGGCCCTGCACGCGGCCGACGGACACCGCTGGGCGCGCATCCTGCCGGCTTCCACCAAGTCCCTCGCCTACCTGAGCTTCAATGGCTACGCGCGCGATATCGACACGCTGGCGCGCCAGGTCCACGCATCCGGCGCCACGCTCGCCAGCCCCCCGCCCGGTGCGGACGCGGACGGTCTGTGGTTCCTCGATCCGGACGGCAATCTGCTGCAGGTGCGGGTGGGGCCCAAGACCAGCCCCAGCGCCAAGGCGCCGCACGTGACCGTGGGCGCTGGCGCCAATGCGCGTGGCGCCGTGGTGCGCTCGCAGGTGCAGACCGTCCATCCGGAGCGGCTGTCGCACGTGCTGCTGTTCACGCCCGATGTGCTGCGGGCGGTCGATTTCTACGCACGCGCCATCGGGTTGCGGCTGTCGGACAAGTCGCTGGACATCATCGCATTCACGCACGCCCCGCACGGCAGCGACCATCACCTGGTGGCGTTCGCCAAAAGCACCGCCCGCGGCTGGCACCATGCCGCGTGGGATGTCCGCGACCTCGACATGGTGGGGCAAGGCGCGGCGCAAATGGCGGCCGCCGGGTACACGCGGGGCTGGGGGACGGGCCGCCATGTGCTCGGCTCGAACTATTTTCACTACGTGCAGGACCCGTGGGGATCGTTCAACGAGTACTCGGCCGACATCGATTTCGTCGCCGCCGACCACCCCTGGCCGGCCGGCGATTTCGCGCCAGAGGACTCGCTCTACCAGTGGGGCCCCGACGTGCCGGCGGACTTCATCCGCAACACCGAAGCACCGGACGCCGCCGCGCAGTGACTACGCCGCCGACAGCGGACGCAACACCGGTGGCCGCTGCAGGTCCGGAGACGCCGCCGCGAGAATGTCGGCACGCACGCCATTGCGGGGCGGATAGATGCGTTCGCGGTTGATGACCTGCTTGGTCTGCTTGGCCTGCTCGCCCACGGCAACCACTTCGCGGTTCCAACCCTGGGCGTAGACGGCACCGGCCGGGCCGAGGTCGATGATGTTGGTGTACCAGTCGATGTTCAGCGCCAAAAGGTCCTTGCCGAACAGTTCGCGCACCGCGTTGTGGCCCGCGTAGCGACCCATCGGCCGGGCATGCTGGCAAGACATGACGGACGGATGCACGCCGTCTATCAGCGCGTGCGCGACGTCGCCCGCCGCGTACACGTCGTCCACGCCCTGCACGCGCATATAGGCGTCGACCATCAGCCGGCCCTGCGCGTCGCGCTCGGCACCGAAACACGCGGTCAGCTCGCTTGCACGCATGCCGGCGCACCAGACCACGGTGGACGTGTCCAGATGCCGGCCATCGGACAGTGTCAGGCCATGCGCGTCCAGCGACTTGACCGTTGTGCCCGGCAGCAGTTCGATGCCCAGTTGCCGGCAGGACTGTTCGATCACGGGCTGGGCGCCGCCAAGGTGGCCGGCGATCCGGGCGCCACTGTCGACCAGGATCACCCGTACTTGCCGGGCCGCATCGGGCTGGCCGGCAGCCATGGCCACGGCCCGCAGGCGCGCCGGCAGCTCGCAGGCCAGTTCCACGCCCGTGGCGCCCGAGCCGACCACCACGGCCGTCCACTGCCCGGGAGACGGTGCACGGGCTGGCAGCGCGGCGATGTGGTCCTGCAGCCGGCGGGCCTCCGCGTAGGTGTCGACGTCGAACGAACAGACATCCACGGCCGCGATCTGCGGGCGGACGAGCTTGCTGCCGCTTGCGAGGATCAGCTTGTCATAGTGCTTCAAGATCGTCCGGCCATCGCGCTCGATGGCCACGGACCGCGCCCTGGGATCGATATCGGCGACGATGCCCACCTGCAGCGCCACGCCGATCGGGTCCAGCACGTCGTGCAGCGGCACCAGCGTGGCAGCCAGGTCATCCTCATAGTTGCGCACGCGGATGCTGTGCTGATCGTCCCGATTGACCAGCGTGATCTGGACGGCCTTGTCCAGTTCTTGCGCCATGCGCGCCGCCGCCGCAGCCGCCCACAGCCCGGCAAAGCCCCCACCGATGACTACGATTTCCTTCACGTGAGTTTCCTCGCTGTTTGGGGCCATGCCCCGTGTTTGACTGTGCCGATCGACATGGGAATAATGCGAGTTATCGCTCGTCTTTTCAACTCGCATTCCGACCATGCCACGCGCCGCCGAGACAACACCCCGCAAAGCCCCACGGCAGCGCCGCTCCATGGCGATGGTGGACACCATCCTGGAGGCCAGTGCTCGCGTTCTGAAGGAACGGGGATATGCCGAAATGAGCACCAACGCGGTCGCGCAGCGCGCCGGCATCAGTGTCGGATCGCTCTACCAGTACTTTCCCAACAAGGCGTCGCTGCTGGCCGCGCTGCACCAGCGGCACGCCACCGAGATGGCCGAGTCGATCGAAGCCGTGCTGGCCGCGCCCCATGGAGAGGGCCTGCCGGGGGCGGTTGCCAGCCTGATCCGCGCCACCATGGCCGCGCATGAGGTGGAGCCCGAACTGCATCGTCTGCTGGAAAGGGAACGGCCGCTGCTGGAGGCCAACATGGGCGCGGCCGGGGATCGCATCCATCGCCACGTGGTCGAGCTGCTGCACCGGCATCGCGCCGCGTTGCGCCACGACGACCTGGACATAGCAGCCTGGATGACGATCAAGATGACGGAGGCGCTGGTGCACGCCGCCGTGCTGGAAACCGTGGACGGCAAGGACGCCCGAAACGTCGAGGGCGCCATCGTCGACGGCATTCTCGGGTTTCTGTCGGCGGCGCCGGCCCGCCGGAACTGAAGCGGGCTGGCGTCCCCGGGGGCTCAGCGCAGGGCAGCCTGCGGCACGACCGATGCGTCGGCGATCAGCACCGGCCAGTCTGCAACCGGCACGGAGAACGTCACGGTGTTCGGACTGTTGGCGGCGATGCCACCGGCCGGCACTGCGTAGACCCTGCCGTCCATCATGTCGACATAGCGCGGCTGGCTGCCGGCAGCGGCCATTTCGGTGAAGCCGATCTTGCTGCAGGTAACCTGCACCACGGCACGCGGCTCCGCGTCGTCGGCCACGGGCAACTTCGTCATCTTCCAGACGCCGATGACCGTGGAGGCCGCGCCGTTCCTGGTCTGCTTCCAGGCGTGGGCGGTATAGCCGGCCGGCGCCACGCAGCCGTGATCCGGTACGGGCTGCATGCGGTTGTCGAACAGGGCCGTGACGTTCTGGAACGCGCCGTAGGCAATCTTCTTGCCGTGGACGCGCTGGTCGCCATTCAGGAACGGCGAATCGTTGTTCGGGTCCCAGACGCCGGTGGTGAGCAGCCCCTTGGTGTTCTTGGCGTCGTTGTAGTGCAGGTCGGTGATCGTGAACATGCTGGTCTCGATGCCGCGGGCCAGGTCGCCCAGCACCCGGCGCAAGTTGTACTTCGCCTGGTTCTTCTCGGTCCAGACCAGCGCGCCCTGGTTGCACATCGCGTAGGTGTTGCACGGGGTGGACGGGGCGCCGTTCTCGTCCATGCGCACGCGGAAGCCGTAGCCCGCCACCAGTGCCAGGAAGTTGTCCATGCTCTGCTTGTCCCAGGCCGAGTGGTCGTAATCCACCGCGGTCGTGTAGGGGTGGAACGCCACGTAGACGTCCCCGCTCGGCACGCTCGGCCCCTTGTTGTCGTAGAAGTACTTCAGCGACGTCAGGATGTAGTTGCGCGCCTCCTGGTTCGCGGCGCTGTCATTGCAGTTTTCCAGGCAGCCCAGCACGTAGTGCACCGTGTACCACGACCCGATCGTCAGCTTGGCCTCGGGCTGGATGCGCTTGATCAGCTTGGCGGTCTCGACGATGAGCGTCTTGTAGGTATCCAGGTCCTTGGTGGGCTCGTTCCAGATCTGCCAGTCGTTCACCTTGTCCTTGTAGCGCATGACCGTGGCGGCCACGAAGTTCAGGAAGCGCTCCTTGCCTTCGCCGGTGGGAAACGCGCCGCCCAGGCTTGCGGTGCCGCAGTCGGTGCAGCCGGGACGCACGTTGCCATAGCCCAGGAAGACCAGCGGCGCCTGCCCCTGCGCGATGGCGCCGTCGACGATTTCGTCGAGTTTGGCGAAGTTGTAGGTGGCGGGCGTGGTGATGGTTTGTTCGATGTCGTTCCAGCCCGACTGGACGCGCACCTTTGTCGTCCCGAGCGGATTCAGGTACTCGCGCCAGTTCGAGAACACGCTGAAGTCGCGGTCGGTGGTCTCGCCGCCGATCATCAGCGTGCTGCTCAGGCCCTGCGCCTTCAGTTCCATCGTGGTACGCGGCTTGATGCGGCCAAGCTGCGTGTAGCCGCTGGCGGCCACCGGCTGCAAGGCGGCGTAGCTGGCCGGGTCCGCATCGAGAATGGCGCGGGTTTCGGCGCTGACCGGCGGATTGATGGACGGCGTCGGGCCGGGCTGGGTGGGTGAACTGGCCGGCGGTGGCGCCGTGGGGGAACTGGTAGGCGGTGTGCCAGCCGATGCCGGGGAGTCGTCGCCCCCGCAGCCCGCCATGACGGCGGTCAGCGCTGCCACTGCGACAAGGCTGGCGAGTTGGGTCAAGTTTCGTTGGTACATGTGTCTCCTCTTTGGGTTTTGTTCAACGTGACCTGCTGCGGCATGAATTTTGGATAATCCATAATTCATGCACGCGTGCCTGGGATAGCTGGGCGATAGAAGCTCCTAGAGAATGGAAAGACGGGGCGACGGCCGGGCGCCGGTGTCGAGCACGTCCATCAGTTGGAACAGTTGGCCATCTTCGGGACGGATGTCATCGGGCTGCCATTGCGGGCGGACCAGCGATGTCACGAACACCGAGCCGTCCGGCCCCGGGCACGGCATGCTGGGCGCCTGGCATGGCAGCACCACGGTGAAGCGCCACGCCCCATCGCCGGGCCCATAGACGTTGAGGCGCCCGGCCGACACGCCTGCCGACCAGTAGTTGCCGGCGTCGCGGGTTGGCGTGACGACCGGCATTCGCCACAAGTTCTGAATCGGGGTGCGTGCCAGCCGGGCGGCGGTGAGGGGTCCGGCTGGCACGAGGCTAGAGGAGCCGATTTCGTGCAGAGGCTATTGCAGCCTGCCCCATCATGCGCAGGATCTCCGCCTTCACCTCTGCGGGATTCATCGACGCCTTGTTCAGCCCCCTACCCCCCAAAACACTCCGCCCCGATCTTGTAGCCCGCGGCGGATTCCACCGCCTGCGTCACGAACGGCAACGTCATCGGATTGCCGATTTCCTTGTGGAAGGCGACCCAGAGTTCCAGCGCGGGAACGTCCCGATCCGCCAGGCGGCGATAGACCACCCCCTTGATGGGCTGCGCGGCGGCGGACGCCGGCACCAGCGACACCGCGATGCCGGCCGCCACCATGGACATCATCGCGTGATGGCGCGCGGCGTCGTGCATGCGCAGCGGCACCACGTTCTGCTCGGCCAGCCAGGTCATCATCAGGTCGTGCGCGTACTGCCCGAATCGCCGTTCCAGCGTGGCCAGGCTCTGGCCGTCGAGGTCGCGGGCGTGGACCTTGCGCTGCGTGGCCAATGGATGATCGACCGGCACGGCCAGCACGTAGGGCTCTGACATCAGCCGCCGCGCCTGCAGGCGCGGATCGGTAACCGGCGGCCGCAGGATGGCGACGTCGAGTTCGTTGCGCAGCAGGGCCTGCAGCATGGCCTCGGAGCTGATCTCGCGCAGCGAGTACAGAACGCCGGGCACGCGCGCGGAAAACCGGCGCAGCATGTTTGGCACGAGTTCCACAGCGGAGATTGCCGTCAGGCCGATGCTGAGATGGCCGACGTCCTCGCCCCGGTTGGCCTGCGTCACCATCTGGCGGGCGCGATGCTCGATATCGAACAGCTTCTCGGCCTCGGCGCGCAAGACCTGCCCTGCCGGCGTCAGCCGCACGCTGCGCTTGGTGCGCTCGAACAACTGCGCGCCGATCTGGGCTTCGAGCTGCTTGATCTGCAGGCTCAGCGGCGGCTGCGTCATGTTCAGCCGGCGCGCGGCGCGCGTGAAATTCAGTTCGTCGGCCAGCACCAAGAACGAGGTCAGCACACGGAGTTCGAGCGGGTTGTACATATACAGACGCTGTATAAATGAGATACAGAAGTAATATTGGAAATATAACTCGCCTGGTCCCAGAATGTCTTCACCCGGCCGTCCCATGCGCCGTGACAACGACAAGATGCGAGACATGACCATCCAGCACCCCATCGACGACCGCCTGCCGGCGCTGCTGCGCGGCGACCAGCCCCTGCGCGGCATCTTCACGGCAATGCCCAGCCCGGCCCTCGTGGAAATGTGCGCCTATGCCGGCTTCACATTCGTCATCATCGACAACGAACACGGCGCCGCGGATTTCGAAACCACCGAGCATATGCTGCGCGCGGCGCGGGCCAGCGGCATTATTCCCGTGGTGCGCTGCTTCATGGAAGACATCCCCCGCGTGCTGGACATGGGTGCCAGCGGCGTGCAGGTGCCGATGATCGAGACCGCCGACGATGCGCGCGAGCTGGTACAGCGCGTGCGCTACCCGTCCATCGGCCGGCGCGGCAGCGCTTTCAGCGGGCGGGCCGCCGGCTACGGCGCGTTTCCCGGCGCGGCGCATACGGCGCGCAGCAATGCGGGGGTGGCGCTCATCGCCATGATCGAAACACCGACGGGCGTGGCCAATGCCGAGGCCATTGCCGCCGTGGATGGCATCGACGCGGTGTTCGTCGGCCCCAACGACCTTGCCCACGCGATGGGCTATGGCAACGACTGGAAGACGCCCGCCGTGGCCGCGGCCATCGAGCAGGCGCTGCGTGCGGTCCAGTCGCAGGGCAAGTGCGCCGGCATCATCGCGCTCAGCCCCGATGACGAGCGACGCTATGGCGCGTTCGGTGCCCGCTACTTCGCCACGGTCGCCACCAGCCTGATCACCCAGGCGTTCCGTCAGGCCGCCAAGGGCGGGCAGGACGTCGTCTCACCCGCGTTGCGCTACTAGCGCGTCGCGCCGGCTCGCGCGCGTTCTGGTGCGCCCGCCGGCATCCAACCATTTCAAGACATCGCAGGATCGCAGCGGCGACCGGGCGCAGTGCGTCCCGGCGTCGTGCGCGCCTGGCACTCATCCAAGGAGATACAGCATGGCCCAATACTTGAAGACGTCGAAGCCGCAGGCAGTGAAGACCGACATCCAGGCGCAGGTGCGCGATACCGTCGCCGGCATCCTGGCGCAGATCGCCGGCCGGGGCGACGCTGCGGTGCGCGAGTACTCGGCCCAGTTCGACAAGTGGGAACCGAAGCAATTCCGGCTGTCGCAGGCGGAAATCGAAGCGTGCGTGGCGTCGCTGTCGCCCGATGTGCTGGCCGATATCCGCTTCGCGCAAGACCAGATTCGACGCTTCGCGCAGATCCAGAAGGATTCGATGCGCGACGTCGAGGTGGAGACGCTGCCGGGCGTGGTGCTGGGCCACAAGAACCTGCCCGTCAACAGCGTTGGCTGCTACATCCCCGGTGGCAAGTATCCGCTGGTGGCATCGGCCCACATGAGCGTGCTGACCGCAAAGGTGGCCGGCGTGAAGCGCGTGATTGCCGCCGCGCCGCCGTTCGACGGCAAGCCGTCGCCGGCCATCGTGGCCGCCATGCATCTGGCCGGCGCCGACGAGATCTACTGCATGGGTGGCGTGCAGGCCATCGCCGCGATGGCGCTGGGGACGGAACACATCGAACCCGTCGACATGATCGTGGGCCCCGGCAATGCTTATGTGGCCGAAGCCAAGCGCCAACTGTTCGGCCGCGTGGGCATCGACCTGCTGGCCGGCCCGACAGAGACGCTGATCATCGCCGACGATACCTGCGATGCCGAACTCGCCGTGGCCGACCTGCTGGGCCAGGCCGAGCACGGCCCCAACTCTCCCGCCATCCTGCTGACCAACTCGCGCGCGCTTGCCGAAGCCGTGCCGGCCGAGATCGCGCGCCAGCTGGCCATCCTGCCGACGGCGCCGATCGCCCGCGTGGCGTGGGAGGAATACGGCGAGATCATCCTGTGCGATTCGTACGAGGAGATGGTGGCCGAGGCAGACCGCATCGCGTCGGAGCACGTGCAGGTCATGACCCGCGATCCGGACTACTTCCTGCAGCACATGACGAACTACGGCGCGCTGTTCCTGGGCGCCCGCACCAACGTGTCCTACGGCGACAAGGTCATCGGCACCAATCACACGCTGCCGACCACGCGCGCCGCGCGCTACACGGGCGGGCTGTGGGTGGGCAAGTTCATCAAGACCTGCACGTACCAGCGCGTGACGACCGACGAGGCGTCGGCCATGATCGGCGAGTACTGCTCGCGGCTGTGTGCGCTGGAAGGCTTTGCCGGACACAAGGAACAGGCCGACATTCGCGTGCGCCGCTACGGCAAGCCACGCCACGCAGCATGAGCAACGCCGCGCGCACGGCCATGAGCGGGCAGATCGATTTCACGGGCAAGGTGGTCGTCGTGACCGGCGCCACCGGCGGACTCGGGTCCGCCATCTGCCGCGCATTCGCCGAGATGGGCGCGTCGGTGGTGGCCGGGTACAACCGCTCGGCCGACGACGCCCTGGCGTTGGCGCGCGCCCTGCCCGTGCCCGGCCCCGGCCAGGTCAGCCAGATCGGCCATGTGGCCGTGCCGTTGCCAGTGACCGACAGCGCCGCGCTGGCGCGCAGCGCCGCCCAAGTAGCCGAAGCGTTCGGCCGTGTGGATGTGCTGGTCAATTGCGCGGGCACCACGCGGTATGTGCGGCACGATGACCTCGACGGGCTCGACGATGCGCTCATCGACATGGTGCTGGCCACCAACGTGCGCGGGCCGATCGCGATGGTGCGGGCATTCCGCAGGCTGCTGGAGGCGGCGGACAGCCCGGTCATCATCAACATCTCGTCCGTCGCGGCGCGGACGGCCATGGGCAGCAACATCGCCTACTGTGCGTCCAAGGCGGCGCTGGACAACGTGACGGCGTCGCTGGCCCGCGCACTGGCGCCACGCATCCGCGTGCTGTCGGTCTCGCCCGGGCTCGTCGACACCGATTTCGTGCGGGCGATGGACCCGGCCTGGCGCGACATGCAGGCGCGGCTGACACCGCTCGGCCGGCTTGCCGACCCCGCGGAAGTGGCTACGGCGGTACTCGTGGCCGCTGGCGCGATGCCGTTCACCACTGGCGTGGCAATTCCCGTCGACGGCGGGCGGCCCTTGTACTGACGCCCCGCCCCGCCTTACCTTCCCAGAACAACATGGAGACTGATCATGAAAGCCCTAGCCCACCGTGCCGCGTGCATCGCGCTTGCCATTGCCGGACTGTCGCTAGCCACTGTCGCCACCGGCGTGCGGGCCGATACGTGGCCTAGCAAGCCGATCAAGCTTGTGGTGCCCTTCTCGCCCGGCGGCGTCACCGACGCCACCGCGCGCATCGTGGCCGAAGGCTTGTCGAAGCGGCTGGGACAGCCGGTCGTCATCGACAACAGGCCCGGCGTCTCGGGCATCCTGGGCACGCAACTGGTGGCGCGTGCCGACGCCGATGGCTACACGATCATGGAAGGGACCATCACCACGCACGCCGTGAACCCGTTCTTCTACAAGAAGCTCAACTACGACCCGTTGAAGGACTTTGTGGCGGTGAACCTCGTGGGCACGGTCAGCAACGTGCTCGTCGTGGCGAATGACAGCCCCTACAAGTCGGTGGACCAGATTGTCGCGGCGCTGAAGGCCAAGCCCGGTTCGCTGACCTTCGGCACGGCCGGGCCCGGCAGTTCGCAGCAGTTGTCGGGGCAGCTGTTCCAGAGCATCACCGGCACGCAGTTGCAGCAGATCTCATACAAGGGTGGCGCCGCCGCGATGACGGACCTGATCGGCGGGCAGATCGACCTGGTGTTCGAGACGGTGGCGGCGGCCAAGCCGATGCTCGATGGCAAGCGCGTTCGCGCACTGGGGGTGTCGTCCAGCCATGCGCTGGCGAGCCTGCCCGGCGTGCTGCCGCTGGCTGACCAGGGCCTGAAGGGCTTCGAGATGCAGTCGTGGCAAGGCATCTTCGCGCCGGCCGGCACGCCGAAGCCGATCGTCGACCGGCTGTCGAGCGAGATCTCGGCGGTCGTCAATACGCCGGCGGTGCTGCAGCGGCTGCGCGCGCTTGGCGTCGAGCCGCAGCCGATGACGCCGGCCACGTTTGCCGCATTCCAGAAAGCGGAAATTGCAAAGTGGGGCAAGGTCACGCGCGACGCGGGCGTGCAGCCTGAGTAACGCGGGGCGGCCGTGGTCGCGGCCGACGCTGGATTCCGGATTCAGCGGAGGGCCGACCAGATCGCATAGATCACGGCCGCCCAGACGCCGGCCACCAGCGCGATCCCCCAGTAGGAGGTCGGCTTGTCGCGCCGGGCTTCGAACCAGCGGTCAGCCTGCGTGCGGCAGTCCGCCAGCACGTGGTCAGGCATCAGCTTGACCGCCAGCCAGATCAGGCCGGGCAACAGCAGGACGTCGTCGACGTAGCCCAGCACCGGGATGAAATCGGGCACCAGGTCGATCGGGCTGAGAGCGTACGCGACCACGAAGACGCACAGCGCCTTGGCCAGCACGGGCGTCCCCGGATGCCGACAGGCGAACCAGAGCGTCACGCCGTCGCGCTTGATGCGTCGCGCCCAGGCGCGCAGGTTGGTAAGGATGGCCATCTTCAAGGGGCGTGGGACGCACGGCGCATGCCGTGCCAAGGGTGCCGGAAAGTTGCTTATTTTGCAGGAACGCGGAACAAGCGCGGGTCGAAGGCGCGTTGCCGGGGTAGCGTCAGGCCAGCGGCAGCGCTATCCCGCTTTCGGCAAAGACCTCGCGCACCAAGGACAGCCCGTTCAAGGCGGCGGGAAACCCCGCGTACACCGCCATCTGCATGACGACTTCCACCACCTCGCGCGGCTGACAGCCAACGTGCAAAGCCGCATGCACGTGTACGCGGAGCTGCGGCGAGGCATTGCCAAGCGCGCACAACGCCGCAACGGTCGCCAGTTCGCGCTCGCGCAGGCCCAGTCCCTCGCGGGCGTAGATATCGCCAAACGGAAACTCGACGATGTAGCGTGCGAAGTCGGGGAACGACCGGGCGAGGTTCTTGACCACTTCCTGACCGGTGGCGCCATCGACGGCTTCCAGCATGCGCATTCCGCGTGCGTAACGATCGGCGTTCATCGGGCATCTCCCCGGCAATCAAGGGCGACGCTCGCCCGGACAGTACGGTGGAACAGGTGCATGACGTTCTCCAGAGGGTTGATGTGGCCACTCTATGGCACACGCCGGCGGAACGGAATGACCGAGTTCGTGATACCTTTTTGGTATGCCCGAGCGCCTTGATTCCCGATCCCTGACGTTGTTCCTTGCCGTAGCCGATGCGCTGAGCTTCCGGCAGGCGGCAGAGACGTTGCATCTCTCACAGCCGCCCCTGAGCCGGGCGATCCGGGAGCTCGAAGCGCGACTTGGCGTGCAGCTGTTCGACCGGAACACGAAAGGCGTGACGCTCACCGCTGCCGGGGAAAAGCTGCTGCCGTATGCGCGAAACATCGCGCGAATGCTGCGCGAAGCCGAGGCAGCGCTGGCCACGAAGGGCCTTCCGTCGAATCTCCGGGTCGGCCTGACCAGCGCGGTGGAACCGGCTTGGTTTCGCGGCCTGGCTCAGCGCATGCAAGCCAGCCATCCCGAAACCATGGTGTCCACCGCTTCTGACACGTCGCCACGGCTGATCAGGCAGCTCCGCGCCGGCAAGCTCGACGCGGCGTTTATCGCACTGCCTACGGAAGTGTACGGGCTGGACGTGCTGGAACTGGACCGCCTGCCGATGATTGCCGCGATCCCGTCGAGCCATGCACTGGCGAAGCGCCGGACCGTCAGCCTTGCGGATCTGGCGCGTCAGCCCGTCTTCTGGTTCGAACGCGCGCGGCAGCCTGCCTTCTACGACCACTGCCAGACAGTCTTCGTCCGTCACGGCTTTGCGCCGTCAAAACTGAAAGAGCCGGCGGACCATCACGTCCTGCTTGCCGACGTCGCGAATGGCCGGGGCATCGCCCTGCTCCCGAAATCGTTCACCGCATTCCGGCGCGCGGGGGTCGTGTACCGCCCGCTAGCCGAGGGCGAAGAACTATCGGTCGGCATCGGCCTGGCCTTGCCGAGCGATCGGACAGACATCCGCGATATCCTCGTCGCAGCGGCCAGGCCGAAGCGGCCCGCCTAGACTGGCGCCGCCTATTGGCGTGTCAGCATGAGGTCGAGGTTCTGCACCGCGGCACCGGAAGCGCCTTTGCCCAGGTTGTCGAACACCGCCGAGAGCAGGATGTGGCCGTGCTCGGCGTTGGCCGACACGCGCAACTGCATGTCGTTCGTACCGTTCATCACCTGCGGGTCGAGGTACTCGGCACCGTCATCCATCGGCATGACGTGGACGTACCGGAACTCGACATAGTGCTGCGCCAGGCAGGCATGCAGCGTCGCGCCATCCACGCCGTGAGGCAGCAACCGCGCGTCGAGCGGCACCGTCAGGACGATGCCCTGCCGGAACGCGCCGTAGGCCGGCACGAAGATGGGACGCTGCGCAAGCCCCGCATGCTGCTGGATCTCCGGCGGATGCTTGTGCGCAAGCGCCAGGCCGTACACCTGAAACGGCGGCGCGCCCACGGCATCCCCGCCTTCGTACGCCTCCACCCCTGCCCGTCCGCGACCCGAGTAGCCCGATACAGCATGGATGCTGAGCGGATAGCTGGCGGGCACCAGGCCCGCCAGCACCAGCGGCCTTAGCAGGCCAATCGCGCCAGTCGGATAGCAGCCAGGATTGGTGACCCGCTGCGCGGTGGCGATGCGCGCGGCCTGATCTGGCGCCATCTCCGGAAAGCCATAGGTCCAGTCGGCGTGCGTCCGGTGGGCGGAACTGGCGTCGATCACCCGGACCGCAGGATTGACGATGGCGCCGACTGCGTCGCGCGCGGCTGCGTCGGGCAGGCACAGGATGGCGATGTCGCAGCCGTTGATCGCTTCCGCACGCCGCCGCAGGTCCTTGCGTTCCGATGCCGCCAGCGTCACCACGCGAAGGTCGGTGCGGCCGCGCAGCCGCTCGTGGATCTGCAACCCGGTCGTACCTTGGTCGCCGTCGATGAAAACAAGGGGAGCGCTCATGCGGAATCTCCAGTGGCTGCTGCAGCATTGAGGTCAAAGGAGCCCTATCTTGCAGTGGCGGATAGAATAGGAAAAGTTGAATTTCACAACCGTGACATTCATCTTTCCTGAATTCAGTTTTGGAGCCGCCATGCGCGAAATCAGCCTAGACCGCCTGCGTACGCTGGTCGCCATTGCCGACCATGGCTCGTTCGCCGAGGCGGCGCGCGCCTTGCATCTGGCGCCGCCCACTGTCAGCCTGCACATCGCCGAGCTGGAACAGCGGGTCGGCGCACCACTCCTTTCGCGCAAGCGTGGACAGGTCAGGCCGTCTGCCATTGGCGAGGTGCTGGTGGAAAGGGGTCGTCGGCTGCTGGCCGATGCCGAGCAGGCGTTCGACGACATACGGCGCCAGGTGGAAGGGCTTGCCGGCCGCGCGCGCCTGGGTGCGTCGACCGGCGCCATCGCGCATCTGCTGCCGCAGGCGCTGGAGGTACTGCGCCAGCAGCATCCCGCCATCGACGTTCAGATCGCAGTGCTGACCTCGCAGGAAACGTTGTCCCGACTGGCGAACGGCACGCTCGATATCGGGCTGGTCGCCCTGCCGCAACCGCCAGTAGCCGGTCTGGTGATCAAGCCATGGCGTCGGGACCCGGTGATGGCCTTTCTCCCCGCGCACTGGCAGTGCGCGGAACGCGTCACGCCCGATTGGCTGGCCACCCAGCCGCTGATCCTGAATGACGCCACCACCCGGCTATCGCGCCAGACCGCGGAGTGGTTTGCTGCAGCGGGACACCAGCCTGTGCCACGCATCCAGCTTAACTACAACGACGCCATCAAGAGCCTGGTCGCTTCCGGCTACGGCGCGGCGCTGCTGCCCCACGAGGCCACGACGCCCGTGCCCGACCCGCGTATCGTCATGCGCCCACTGCGCCCGGCCTTATGGCGACGCCTCGGCATCGCGCATCGCGCCGGCCCCGTCGAACGCGCCACGCAGCACGTGCTGGACGCGCTGTGGGACCTCCGGCTCGCATAGCCAGTGCTGGCCGGTGAACCTGGGTCATTGCCGGCGGATAGCCGCCCTACTTCCGGTCCGTCTCCGAGTACCAGTAGATCCGCTTGCGCTTGCCCACGCCGGTCAGCGTCACCTTCTGCACGCCGAGCGCGGACTTGTCGTCGCCGCCGGCGTTGCCGGTCTGGTTGCCGGCGCCGAACAGCACCGGGACCACGGTGGGCTGGCCGTCCTTGTCGACGTTGATCACGCCGAAGACCGACGATGGCGGGAAGCCGCCGCCATCGAGGATGATCGAGCGGTCGGCGTTCTGGCCGGCGCTGGTCAGGAAGCTGTACGAATAGCTGCGCGCGATGCCGAGGTTGGGGTAGCAGACGCCGGGCTTGGGCACCGACGGCGTGTTCGTGCCGACGCTGGTGTAGCCGGCCACGGTCAGCGGCGCGTTCACCGCCTTTTCCCCCGGGTTCACCAGCGTGATGAAGAAGCCGGAGCGCGAGCCGTCGTAGGGGGTGCTGGTAGCGTCCACGAGGTTGGCTTCGGTGAGCGGCGTCCATGTGGCCGGCAGGTTCATCGTGTTGACGTCGCGGATCATGTAGAGCCGGTTCACGACGTTGTAGGCCGTGCCCGGTGTGGCCGACGCCGAGTACAGCGGATGCTCGCGGTCGCCCGAGCCGATCGACACGGCGTCGTAGCCGCGCGTGGAGATGACGTCGGGCGCGTAAAAGAACTTGCGCGCGTTATTGGTGTTGGCGGCGCCGCCCAGCGCGGCCAGCCTGGCCATCGCCCAGTTGGCGGGCGCGTTGCCAGCCGTGGTTTCGAAGTCGGCGCGCCAGAGGTTGCCGCCCACGTCGCCCACGTAGATGCGCTCGACGTAGCCGTCGCTGTTGCGGTCCACCGTGGTCACATCGGACGGGATGGCGCGCGTCATCGCCGGCACCTCGGCGCAGGTGCCGCTTGCGCCGGCGCACGACGGCTGGGCCGACCACACGACGTTGCCGGTGTACGCGTCCAGCACGATCACGCCGCGGCCCATCGTGTTGACGCCCGGCGACGGGTCGCTGTCCTCGGCGGGGTCGTAGCCGGCGCCCATGATGATGACCGGATTGGCGTAGCCGCGCACGCGGGCGACCTTGGGCTGCGACCATGTCTGGCCCAGTTCCGCGATGTCGTCGCTGGACCGCTTCCAGGCAAAGCGCGGCACGGCCGGGTTGCTGACGTCGAGCGCATAGACCAGCCGGCCGCCGCGCCGGGCGGTCAGGTACAGCATCACGCGCGGATTGGCGGCGTCGCGCATGTCCTGCATGACCGTGGTGCTGCCGTCGAAGAAGTAGTCGCGCGGCTTGGGGGTCGGCGTGATGCCGTCCGGCGTGGTCGACAGCTTGATCTCCGGCGAGTTGGTGTATAGGCGGCTCAGCTTGCCCAGGAACTCGGGCGCGACAAAGCCCCACATCTCGCCGCCGGGCCGCACGGTGCCCATGCCGGCCTTCTGGTTGCCGTTGACTGCGTGGAACACGCCGTCGTTGGTGCCGTAGAACACCACGACGCCAGTGGTGCCGCCGTAGTTGACCACGGCCGGACGCGAATGCAGCACGTCGGCATGGATCGACGGGCGGACCGTCACCGGCGATCCCGGCCCCGGCTCGCCTTCGGCACCGGCCATGCTCTTGCTGGTCTTGGTGTCGGCCGCGCTGACGTCCTGGCCGCGCACCCATGCGATCAGCTTGGGCATCTCGGACGCCGGGATCGCGGCCGCGCCGCTGGTGCCGCTATTGGCCGCCGCCACGCCGCTGGTGCCAGTCAGCCACGTGTTGGACGTATCGAAGCTCGGCAGCGCGCCGCCTACCGGGCAATTACCGATGCCGTTGCAGGTCAGCAGCGTGCGCGAGCCCTGGCTGGTCAGCCACTGCGCGCGCATCATCTCGCCAACGCCGCCCTTCTCGACGACTTCGCCATCGGGCGAATCGAGGTTCCAGCCGGCACCGGACGGGCTGTTCTGCCAGTAGCCCTTGGCCGGCCAGTCCTTGACCGTGGCACCGTACGCCCCGCCCGCATACGACAGCGGCGCCTCGGCCGTCCAGTAGCTGACCGCGTTGGGCGAGATGAAGCCGGTCTGGGCGTTGCTGATGGCCGACTCGCCCACGGCATCCTGCAGCACCAGCTTGCCGGTCTTGTCGTAGCCCACCTTGTACTGCTTGAGGTTGCCCATCCAGCGCGGGCCAGCGGTGGCGTCGGGCCGAAACATGCCGATGTACACCTGGTTCAGGAACTGGCCCTGCGCATTGACCGACGCCGGCAGGCTGACCGACGCGAACACGCTGTTGACCGCCTGCACCTCGTTGAAGATCGACACCAGCGCCGACGCCAGGTCATTCACGGCCCCCAGCTTGACCGTGTACGACTTGCCGCCGCCATTGGTGCCCATGCTGACGGCAAGCTGCACATAGTCGGGGTTCTTGTCGTCGGTAACGGCGATCGTGTACGTGGTGACGTTCTGGCGGTTGTCCATGTTGCCGCGCACGTCGGTCTGGTACAGGAAGCGCGCCCATTCGTCGCCCCAGCTGCTCTGGTACTTGGCGTTCATCGGCAGCACGATCTCCTGTTGCTGCGCCGTGCTGGCGCCGGCCTTGACCAGCGAATCGAACGCGTTCTGCCCCGTGTCCTGCGGCTTGCCGTTGTTCACGGCGTTGCCGATGTAGATGATGAAGTTGCGCTGGCACGGGTTGTCGATCGGCGACGTGTACTTGGTGCCGGACAGCCCCGTGTTGCCCGAGAAGAACGCCCAGGCTTCCTGCATCCCGCCGCCGACCTGCGAGTTGTTGGCGTTGTCGGCCTGGCGGTCGATGGTCTTCAGGTAGGTCAGGAAGCCGTCCACGCCGCTGCCGTCCATCAGCGGCAGCTTGTACGGCGCGGCCGCCGGGTAGCGCATCCGCCCGCCGACGTTGCTGCCGCTGCCGAACATCATCAGGCCCACGTTGATGTTGCCGAACAGCGTCTTGGAATCCCGTATCGAACTGATGGCGTTGTAGAGCGCGCATTGCAGCGCGCCCACGTCCTTGCCGGCGTTGTTGCTGCTGACCACCCCGGCGGTGGAACACGTGAAGTTGGCGTCGGCGTCCCACGTGGACGCATTGTCCAGCAGGATCAGCACGTTGGGCTTGCCCGCTTCAGGCTGCAGCCCCGTGTAGAGATCGATGTCCTCGGCCAGGCTGGGAGACGCTGCCGTGGCCATGCAGAGGGCGAACGCGAGGCTGAGAGCGGATGTGCGCATGGGGGCTTTGTTGGGTTGGCGCGAAGGGTTCGGTACGTTTGTCGGGTCAGGACGGACAGGCCGTGCCGTAGGGCACGCGGACCGCAATGCCCTGGTGCAGCGTGGCGCGGGCGGACGTCGTGGCGGTGTCGTTGACCGTGGCGGCCACGTCCCACTGGGTGGCGTTGCACAGCGAATTGCCGCCGCCCCCGCTGCCGCCGCCGGCGGCGGGCAGGATGCCGGTGTTGTTGTTGCCGTTGCCGACGAAGCACGACACGTCGTCCGCGTTGGTTTCGTCGAGTTCGACGTTCTTGACAGGCTTGCTGGTCTGGCACACCGGCGCGGACACCTGCGCGATGTAGTCGGCCTTGCCGTCGCCGGTCACGTCGACGCTGACGGCCTGCGCGGCCGGTGCCGCCGTGAAGTCCTGGCTGATGGCCTTCTCGATGCCCTGCTGGGCGGCGTGGCGGGCTTCTACTGAATACTGCTGGTTCGCGGTCACCTTCGTATTGACCACGCCGGAGCCGACCAACGAAATCGTCAGCATCAGGAAAACGACCAGGAACACCAGCGTGATCAGCAGCGTGGCGCCTTGCTGGCGGCGGCGGAATGGTTTCATTGGGATTCCCGGGAAGCCGCGACGTTGATCACGCGCGCGAGCTGTGCGTAGACATGGCGCTTGTAGCCGTCGCGGAAAGGGCCGCTGGGCTCGGCGCGGCCCAGGTCGTAGCGGCGTTGATCGGTCCAGCCGCCGGTCACGCTGGCGGTGCGGGCCAGCAGCTGGGTACGCACGGCCGTGACGTTGCGCCAGTTCGTCAGCGGCACGGACCAGTCGTAGGTGGGTACGTTCGGACAGGCGGCGCCATTGTTGGCGCCCGGATCGTCGACGTAGCAGTCGGGCGCGCCGTTGCCGTCCAGGTCCACCCCGTAGGCCAAGTGCATGTCCTCGATGCCATTGGCCACCGCGTGCACCTGGAACGCGCCGTTGACCAGTTCGGCCATCTTGAGCGTGGGCCGGCCGTCGCCATTGCCGCTGCACTGGTCGCAGCCGGCCAGATAGAAGATGCGTACCACGGCGGCGCGCAGTTCGGCCGGGGCCGTGCTGTCGCACGCCTTGGTGCGCAGCGTGAAGGCCGGCGCGCTGGCGCCGAACACCACCGGCTGCGCGTCGTCGGCGCAGTACGACGCCTGCAGATAAGGCGTGCCGACCGTGGCCGCGCCAGCGGCCGTGGTACTGACGCGCCGCACCGCCACGATCTCGGAGCCCGGCAACAGGTTCGGCAGGCAAGGCGCCACGGTGCCCGGCGCAAAGCCCTGCACGCCCAGCGGCACGGTGACCGGCGATGCGGAAAAGCCCAGCGCGGCGGGGTCGGCGGCGCACAGGTCCGGCGATGCGACCACGGCGCCGCGCGCCACGCTGGACGGCCCGAAGAAGCCGGCCAGCTCGATCTCGCGGCTCATGATGTCTAGCGCGTACCGGCCGTTTTCCATCTGCTCGCCGCTTTCCACAAAGGCGTTGCGGGTGCGGCTGGTCTGGAAATACAGCACCGCCATGGCCGTGAGCAGCAGCAGCGTCAGCGTCATCGCCACCATCAGTTCGACCAGCGACAGCCCGCGCTGGCGGGCGAGCGGCCGGCCGCGTGTCACCCTCTGGCGGGCCATCATGACAGCACCCCGATCCGCACCTGCACGCTGACCACGCGGCGGTGGGCGTCGTTGCCGAAGCGGTTCAGCCCGCACGGCAGTGCTGGCGCGGCGGTCTTGGCAAGGCCCTGCCAGGCCACGGTGACGCGGTAGGTCTGGGTGGCCGCGTCGATGGCCTCGATGCAGCCCACGGCGCCGATCATCGCGCCCACCTTGTTGCTGCCGTCGGTCTCGGCGCTGCCCAGCAGCGCGGCGTTCCATGCAGCCAGGTCCGCCACGGCCATCGCGCGCTGCGCGTCGCTGCCGCCCGTGCAGGCGGCCGGCGGCACCGTGGCCGTGCCCATGACCGTGGCGCTGGCCCCGCTCGCGTAGCAGCCGATGGCCTGGCGATTGGCATTGAGCCGGCTCACCATGTCCTGCAGCAGCGTCAGCGCCTGCCCGCGCTGGTAAGACTCCATCTCCGACTGGCCGGACCGGGCGATCAGCCCGGCGGTGCCCAGCAAGGCCACGAGCACCAGGACGATCGAGATCAGCACCTCGATCAGCGTGCCGCCGCGCTGCGCGTCCAGCCGGCGCCGGCTCCGGTGGAAGCGATGCTGGACGCTCATGAGCAGGCTCCCGCGATGGCCGCGACGCGGCCCGTGCCGCTGATCTGCACGCAGACCGCGTTGGCGGTGCTGCCGTCGGCCATCGCCACCTGGAACGTCTGGCTGCCGTTGCCGGGCCGGCCGTCGTTGCCGACCGACAGCGTGTTGCCGCCGCTGGTGGTGATGGTGATGCCGGCGTACGGGCCGTAGCCGCGCAGCCGCTCGGTGCCGGCGCTGACGACCCAGCCGGCCGACCAGGTGGATCCATCCGGGGCCAGCGTGGTGGACGTGTTGCGCTTGACGGCCTCGCTGCGCATCAGCGTGAATGCGGACGCAAGGTCGCTGGCCGCGCTGCGCACACGCTGGCTGGCAATGAACTGCGAGAACGACGGCAGCGCCGCCGTGGCCACGATGGCCAGCACGGACATCGTCACCAGCAGCTCGGTCAGCGTGAAGCCGCCTGCGCGGCGGTGCTGGGCCACGTGGATGCGATGGAGGGCCATGGTCTTACTTCCAGCAGCCGGTCGGCGCGGTACCGCTGGCGGTCTTGGCGCCGGCCTGGTTGAGGGTCAGCGTGCCGCAGCCGGTATCGCGCGACGCCTGGGCGTTGATCGGCGTGGCCGTGATCGTGTAGGCGGGCGGCGTGGCCGTGGCCGCCATCGTGATCTGGTAGTGCGGGGATACGCTGTCCGGCGCGGTGGGTGCGTTCAGCGCGGTCAGGTCGGTGGCATAGGCGCGGCGGTCCACCATGAACCGTTCCTGCAGGCTGGACAGCTCCAGCATGTACGATTCGGCGGCCGTGCGGTTGCTGCGGACGATGTACTGGGTATAGCTGGGCAGCGCAATGGCCGCGATGATGCCGATGATGGCGACCGTCACCATCAGCTCGATGAGCGTGAATCCTGCCCCGGCGCGATGCACTGGCGTGCCGCCCCGGTGTACCCCCTGCTTCCCGAATGACGCGGACGCGCGCGTGCCTGCGCGGCCCACCTGCGCCGTGGGGCGATGCTTGCCCATGTTCTTGCTCCCTTTCTTTCCGGCCGACCCTGTGCCGCAAGGAACTGTTGTGCCGACGAGTCTAGAAGTGGCGCCCCCGTCAGGTCAACGCTCTACACGTATCGGGAATGTACCTGTCGCCAAAACGCAAAAAACCGGCAGGTTGATCCGGCAACACGCAATCCGCCAGCCTTCGTTAATCTGGCATTAAGGCTTTGCCGCTAGCATCGCCGCCCCCGGGCGGTGGCGCCGGCGACGCCCCGGTCGGGCGGCGGCGGCCAATTCCCGTATATTTCGGGATTCCCTTCTGCGTCCGTGCCCCGCGTCGACCCCGACCGATGAAAACCCGCCTCGATTCCACCACGCTGTTGCTTTTGACATTTCCGCCGCTGGCATGGGCTGGCAATGCCATCGTCGGCCGGCTGGCCGCCGGCACCGTGCCGCCGATCACGCTGAACCTTGTGCGCTGGCTGATCGCCGGGGCGCTGCTGGCGCCCTATGCCTGGCGCGGCATCGTGGCCCACCGGGCGGCAATCAGGCGGCACTTTGGCATGCTGTGCGCCATGGGCGTGCTGTCCATCGCCAGCTACAACGCGTTCCAGTACCTGGCGCTGACCACGTCCACGCCCATCAACGTCACGCTGATCGGCGCGTCGACCCCGCTGTTCCTGCTGATCATCGGCGCCTGCTTCTTCCGGGAGCGGTTCAAGCCGTGGCATATCGGCGGCGCCCTGCTCTGCCTGCTGGGCGTGGGCTTTGTGCTGATGCGCGGCGACCCCGGCCGGCTCGCCCAGCTTGCCTTCGTGCCGGGCGACCTGTACATGCTGGCCGCCACGGTGGCGTGGAGCTTCTATACGTGGCTGCTGCGCAAGAGCCGGCCCGACCTGCCGCTGCCGGTGCTGCTGTTCGCGCAGATCTTCACGGGGGTGGTGGCCAG
This sequence comes from Cupriavidus sp. SZY C1, assembly GCF_032190535.1. NCBI lineage: Bacteria > Pseudomonadati > Pseudomonadota > Betaproteobacteria > Burkholderiales > Burkholderiaceae > Cupriavidus > Cupriavidus sp. SZY C1. The sequence goes on along the minus strand of NZ_JAUANU010000003.1, from coordinate 371,984 downwards.
CCTGCCGATGGCGGCCTGGGAGATCAGCGCGCTGGACGCGCCGCTGCAATGGAGCGGCAAGGTGGGGTGGATCCTGCTCTACGTGGGCACGGTGCCGTCGTTGCTTGCGTACTTTGCGTGGGACCGCGCCATTTCGCGCGCCGGGGCCCAGTTGCCGGTGTTCTTCATCACGTTGACGCCGCTGTTCGCGGCCGTGCTGTCGACGGTGCTGCTTGGGGATTCGCCGCACTGGTACCACGGCGTGGGGCTGCTCTGCATCGGCGCCGGCATCTGGCTGGGGCAGCGGCGCTAGCGCGGCGCCAAAAAAAACGGCCCAGCCGCGCAGGCTGGGCCCAAGGGCGGGCCGGGGGAGGGACCGGGGCCGCCCTACCGCACCACAAAACGGCACCCCAGGACAATCAGTTCATCGCACGGACTTGAAGGCCGCGCGCATTTCCTCGGCAAAGAGCTGCGGCTGCTCCCAGGCGGCAAAATGCCCGCCCTTGGCCACGGTCCGGTACGAGTACAGCGACGGGTACGCCTGCTTGCTCCAGCTTTCCGGCGCCTGGTAGATCTCGTGCGGGAACACGGTGATGGCCACCGGCACCTTGATGTCGCGCGTCTTCTGGGCGTCGGCGCTGAAGTTGTTGTTGTTGTTCTCCCAGTAGAACCGCGACGACGACGCGCCCGTATTGGTCAGCCAGTACAGCGTGATGTCGTTCAGGATGGCGTCGCGGGACAGCACGCGCTCCGGCTCGCCGTTGCTGTCGCTCCACGCCGCGATCTTTTCGTACGTGAACGACGCCAGCCCGGCCGGCGAATCGGCCAGCGAATAGCCGATGGTCTGCGGCCGCGTGACCATCATCGCGCCATAGGCGGCGTTGCGGCCGAAGAACGTGCTCAGCGACTGGTAGGCCTTGCGCTCGGGATCGGTCAGCTCGGCGGGCGGTGCGTCGCCGGCCAGGATCGACTTCATCAGCGGCCCCGGCACCGTGGCCGGCATGTTCAGGTGGATGGCCTTGAGCCCCGGCGGCGCCTGGCGTGCCAGCGCATCGGAGATGACCGAGCCGTGGTCGCCGCCCTGCGACACGTATTGCGTGTAGCCAAGCCGCTTCATCAGCACGTCCCACGCCCGCGCCGTGCGGTCCGGGCCCCAGCCCAGGTCCTTGGGACGCCCCGAGAAGCCATAGCCGGGGATCGACGGGATCACCACGTCGAACGCATCCTCGGCGCGGCCGCCGTAGGCCGTGGGGTCGGTCAGCGGGCCGATCGTCTTGATGAACTCGAAGATCGAGCCCGGCCAGCCATGGGTCAGGATGATCGGCAACGCATTGGGATGGCGCGAACGGACGTGGATGAACTGGATGTCGACGCCGTCGATCTTGGTCACGAACTGCGGCAGCGCGTTGAGCTGCGCCTCGGCCTTGCGCCAGTCGTATTGCGTGCCCCAGTACTTGACCAGCGCCTGCACGCGGGCAAGCTGGATGCCCTGGCTGTCGTCGGCCACGGTTTCCTTGTCGGGCCAGCGCGTGGCCGCGATGCGCTTGCGCAGGTCGTCGAGCTGGGCCTGCGGCACATGCACGCGGAACGGGCGGATGCTCTCGTCCGCCTTGGCGGGTGCGGCGGCCTGGGCCTTGGGCGCGGCGTCGGCGGCATGGGCGGCCGGGCTATGGCCGGACAGGGCCAGCGCGGCCAGCGCCGAAGCGGCGGCGATAGCGCGGGCGGCGGACGGGAATGGCGAGATGCTGCGGGCGATGCCGAAAGACATGAGAAGGCTCCTGGTTGGCGCTGTTGACGGGCAGAAACGAGCGCGGGCTGAATGGACCCTCGCAGTCTAGGCATCGAGTACGAGCGCCAAGTGTCGGCCCCGGCCCCTTTTTGGATCGGTGTGTATCGCGCATGCGCGCCGATACAAACTCGTACATTTCAGGCCGGCCGTGCCAGGTCTGTAACAGGTTGTACCGGTGAAGCGGGCGGATACATTGCGATACAGAGCCCGGTGGTTGGCCCGGCGAGCGGCTGCTATAACTCTCCGCGAAAGCCCGCCACGGGCTTTTCGTTTTCCGCAGGCCGATTTAGGTTTCCCCTCGCCATAACAAGAACACCCCGTGATGAAATTCGAGTCCTTCGCCACCCCCGCCTTCTTCGAAAACCCCTACCCGCTTTACGAACAGATTCGCGCCGCCGGGCCGCTGCTGCCGCTGGGCCCCAATGTCTGGGTGACCGGCCGGTTCCACGTGATCGACGCCCTGCTGCGCGACCGCCGCATGGGCAAGACCTACCTGCAGAGCGTGCAGGCCCGCTACGGCGAGGCCGCCACGCAGGCGCCGGTGTTCCAGGCGATCAGCCGCACCTTCCTGATGATCAATCCGCCGGCCCACACCCGGCTGCGGGCGCTGCTGATGCAGGCGTTCAACCGCCGGCAGGTGGAAGGGCTGGCGCGCATCGTCGACACCACCACGCGCAGCCTGCTGGACCGGGTGGGCCATCGCACCGAGTTCGACGTCGTCGCCGACTTTGCGCTGCCGCTGCCCGTGGAGATCATCTGCCGGCTGCTCGATATCCCCGTCGAGGACGGCGTGCGGTTGGGCTCCGCCGCCAGCCGGATGGCCACCGCGCTCGATCTGGCGCCGCTGGACGAGCGCCAGCTAGCCGATGCCAACGACGCCGCGCTGACGCTGGAGGCGTACTTCCGCGACGTGGTGGCGCGCCGCCGCACGCAGCCGGGCGACGACCTGATTTCGAGCCTGATCGGCGTGGAACAGGACGGCGCGACGCTGACCGAGGCGGAAATCATCTCGAACGTGATCCTGCTGTTCGTGGCGGGGCACGAGACCACGTCGAACATGATCGGCAACACGCTGATCGGGCTGTTCCGCGCGCCGGAGGCGCTGCAGCAGCTCAAGGCCGGCCTGTCCGACCCGGCGATGGTGTCCCGCGCCGTGGCCGAGTGCCTGCGCCACGACGGCGCGGTGCAGATGGTGGTGCGCACCGCGTTCGAGGACATCGCGCTGGACGACGTGGTGGTGCCGCGCGGCAGCATCGTCTTCATGCTGCTGGGCGCCGCCAACCGCGATCCGGCGGTGTTCACCCACCCCGACCAGCTTGACCTGTCGCGCGCCGACGCGCCGTCGCTGTCGTTCGGCGGCGGCATCCACTATTGCCTGGGTGCCCGGCTGGCCACGCTGGAGCTGGAATCGGCCATCACGGGGCTGCTGACCCGCTTTCCCAACCTGCAGCCGGTGGACCTGGCCGGTCTGTCCTGGCACCGGCGCAACAACCTCCGGGGCGTGCAGGCGCTGCCGGTCCGCACCGGCGCCTGAGCGGTCCCGCAGCAGGTCGTGCCGCAAGATCGGCGCAGCGCCACACGGCGTGCTGCCGATCCGGCGTCGACCGGCGCAATCCGACATTTCCGGCCTGCGGGTGCGGCCTAGAATCGTAGGCACGACAACCGCATCAGGAGACCGGCCATGGGGCGCGCCGAACCGCTGACACCGCTGCAGATCGACGGCGATATCGATCCACTCGAAACCCGCGAATGGCTGGACGCGCTGAGCGGCGTCGTGGACTGCGCGGGCCCGCAGCGCGCCGGCTTCCTGCTGGAGCAGCTGGGCCAGCATGCCGGCCACCTGGGGCTGGACCACCGCGCCCACCCGTACTCCGCCTACCAGAACACGATTCCCGCGCACGCCCAGCCGCCCTACCCCGGCGACCTTGCCATCGAGCAGCGGCTGACGGCCATCCTGCGCTGGAACGCGCTGGCGATGGTGGTGCGCGCCAACAAGGCGTATGGCGAACTGGGCGGCCATCTGGCCAGCTACGCGTCGGCAGCCGAGATCTTCGAAGTCGGCTTCCAGCACTTCTTTCGCGCCGATACGGCCGAGCGCCGGGGCGACCTGGTCTTCTTCCAGCCGCACTCGGCGCCGGGCGTGTACGCGCGCGCCTTCCTGGAGGGCCGGCTCTCGGAGGACCAGTTGGCGCGCTATCGGCAGGAGGTGGACGGCGGCGGCCTCTGTTCCTACCCCCATCCGTGGCTGATGCCCGATTTCTGGCAGTTCCCCACCGGCTCGATGGGCATCGGCCCGATCAGCGCGATCTACCAGGCGCGCTTTCTGCGCTACCTGGAGCACCGCGGCATCGCGCCGACGGCCGGACGCCGCGTCTGGGGCGTGTTCGGCGACGGCGAGATGGACGAGCCCGAATCGCTGGCCGCGCTGTCGCTGGCCGCGCGCGAGCGGCTGGACAACCTGACGTTCGTCATCAACTGCAACCTCCAGCGGCTGGACGGCCCGGTGCGCGGCAACGGGCAGGTCATCAACGAGCTTGAGGCGCTGTTCAGCGGCGCGGGCTGGAACGTCATCAAGGTGGTCTGGGGTTCCGAATGGGACGCTCTGTTCGCGCGCGATACCCAGCACGCGCTGCTCAAGCGCTTTGCGGCCATGGTCGATGGCGAATACCAGAACCTGGGCGCCAAGGACGGCGACTACAACCTGTCCCACTTCTTCCACCAGGACCCCGAGCTGAAGGCGCTGGTGGCCGGCATGAGCGCCGCCGACATCGACGGCCTGCGGCGCGGCGGCCACGACCTGCGCAAGCTGCACGCGGCCTATGACGCGGCCGTGCGGCATACGGGCCGGCCGACCGTGATCCTGGCCAAGACCAAGAAGGGCTATGGCATGGGCAACGCCGGGGAGTCGCGCATGACGGCCCACCAGCAGAAGAAGCTCGATACCGACGCGCTGCACGCGTTCCGCCAGCGGTTCCAGCTGCCCATCGACGATGCCGCGCTGGAATCGATGCAGTTCTACAAGCCGGCCGAGAACAGCCCCGAGATGCGCTACCTGCGCGAGCGCCGCGCCGCGCTGGGCGGCTTCCTGCCGCGCCGGAGCACGCAGGCCCCGGCCCTGCCCGTGCCACCGCTGCAAGCCTACGCCGGCTTTGCGCTGGCGCCGGACGGCCGCGAAGTGTCGACCACCACGGGCGTCGTGCGGCTGTTCACGAACCTGATCAAGGACCGCGCCATCGGCCCGCGCGTGGTGCCGATCGTGGCCGACGAGGCGCGCACGTTCGGCATGGCCAACCTGTTCCGCCAGATCGGCATCTATTCGCCGGTGGGCCAGCTCTACGAGCCGGAGGACGCCGGCTCGATGCTCTATTACAAGGAAAGCCGCGACGGCCAGCTTCTGGAGGAAGGCATCACCGAGGCCGGCGCGATGGCGTCGTGGACGGCGGCCGCCACGTCCTACAGCGTCAACGGCGAGCCGATGCTGCCGTTCTACATCTATTACTCGATGTTCGGCTTCCAGCGCGTGGGCGACATGATCTGGGCCGCCGCCGACCAGCGCGCACGCGGCTTCCTGATCGGCGCCACGGCCGGGCGCACCACGCTGTCCGGCGAGGGGCTGCAGCACCAGGACGGCAGCAGCCAGCTTGTGGCCGCCACGGTGCCCAACTGCCGCGCCTACGACCCGGCGTTCATCGGCGAGGCCGCCGTGATCATCGACCACGGCGCGCGGGCGATGCTCGAACAGCAACGCGACGAGTTCTACTACATCACCGTCAACAACGAGAACTACGCCCATCCGCCGCTGCCCGAATCGGCCCACGCCGACGTGGTGCGCGGCATGTACCGCTTCGGCACGCAGGGCGACGGCGCGCCACGGGTGCGCTTGCTGGGCTCCGGCCCGATCCTGCGCGAGGTGCTTGCCGCCGCCGAGCTGCTGGCGCAGGACTGGCAGGTGCCCAGCGAGATCTGGAGCGTGACGAGCTTCCCGGAACTGGCCCGCGATGCGCGGGAATGCGAGCGGCAGCAGATGTTCGGCGGCGATGCCGGCGCCACCAGCCACGTGGCCCGCTGCCTGGCCGGCTCCACGCCGGTCGTGGCCGCTACCGACTACGTGCGCGCCTACGCGCAGCTCATCGCGCCGTACGTGCCGGCCCGCTACATCGCACTGGGGACTGACGGGTTCGGCCGCAGCGACACGCGCGGCGCGCTGCGCCGCTTCTTCGGCATCGACCGCCACCACATCGTGGCTGCCGCGCTGCATGCCGTGGATGCCGCGCGCCATGCCGAGGCGGTGGCGCGCTACGGCCTGCAGGCGACGGCCGAGGCGCCCTGGGCGCGCTGACGGCCGCTCAGGGCTGGATGGCCCGCTGGGCCGTGCAGCATTCGCGCGGCAGCGTCATGGTGAAGGTCGTGGTGCGCTGCTCGGGCGACGAATCGGCCACGACGGTGCCGCCGTGCAGCATCACCAGCTCGCGCGCGATGTAGAGGCCCAGGCCAAGCCCTTCCGGGGTGCCGCCGCCCGCCGGCGCGTCCGCGCCGGATCGGAACGCCTCGAAGATATGGGGCAGCGCGCGGGCGTCGATCACGCCGCCGTTCGACACCGACATCACCAGCGTATCGGCCGCCGTGCCGTCCAGCGTGACGACCACCGGGCTGGCCGGATCGCCGTGCTGGAGCGCGTTGCCAATCAGGTTCTGCACCACCTGCGCGATCAGGTCCGGGTCGATCGTCGCGCGCGTGTCGCCGCGCTGCTCCAGCGTCACTGCCGCCGCGCCCCGCGACACCTGGCATTCGTCGACGATGGCCGCGCAGATCGCGCCCAGGTCGGACGCCTGCGGCATCAGGCTCACGCGGCCGCCGTGCAGCCGCGCCACGTGCAGCAGCTGGTCCACCATGCGCGCCATGCGCTGGCTGCTGCGGGCGATGCGGTCGGTGGCCGGCTTCAGCTTCTCTTCCCCGCCAAAACGGCCCAGGAACGACGCCGACGCGATGATGGCCGACAGCGGCGTGCGCAGGTCGTGCGCCAGCACCGCCATCAGCATCTCGTTGGTCTTCAGCAGTTGCTGGGCGGTTTCGAGCTGCTCGGCCAGCAGCTGCTTCTGCTGGGCCAACTGCACGAACACGTCGACCTTGGCCGACAGCACGCGCGCATCGACCGGCTTGAACAGGAAGTCGACCGCCCCGGTGGCGTAGCCCCGGAACGCGCGCTGGCTGTCGTGGCCGGCCGCGGTCAGGAACAGGATCGGGATCTGGCTCGTGCGCTTGCTGCCGCGCATCAGCTCGGCCAGCTCGAAGCCGTCCATCTCGGGCATGTGCACGTCAAGAATGGCCAGGCCGAACTCGTGCTCCAGCAGCAGTTCCAGCGCCTGGGCGCCGGAATTGGCGTGGACGATCTCGACGCCCGGCCGGGCCAGCACGGCGTCCAGCGCGGTCAGGTTCGAGGCGATATCGTCGACCGCGAGGATCTTGACGGGAGGTTGCATGGTAGGGGTCATTCAGTCAGGCGGGCCAGCCCGTGGCCAATCGCTTCCAGGGTCAGGACGCGGTCTGCCGCGCCGCGCGTGATCGCTTCCTGCGGCATGGTGTCGACCAGCGCACTCTCGGGCGTCTGCACCCAGGCTTGCCCGCCGGCCGCGCGGATGGCCGCCAGCCCGCGCGCGCCGTCGTCGTTGGCGCCGGAGAGCAGGATGCCCAGCGCCCGTCGTTGCCAGGCATAGGCGGCCGATTCGAACAGCACGTCGATCGACGGCCGCGAGAAGCGCACGGGAGGATCGACCGACAGCGCCAGCCGCACGGCGTCCGGCGCGTCGGGATCACGTTCCACGAGCAGGTGATAGTCGGGCGGGGCCACGTACAGGTGGCCCGGCTGCACGGCCAGCTTGTCCTCGGCCTCCAGCACGGGCAGCACGCAGCGCGACGTGAAGATCTCGGGCAGCAGGCTCGGGCCCGACGGCATCTGGTGCATGACCACCACCACGGGCGGCACCATGTGCGCCGGCAGCATCGGCAACAGCGCGTTCAGCGCCTCCAGCGCGCCGGCCGAGCCGCCGATCACCACCCCGCCATACGTCCGCGTCGTGCTGTCCATGTCGGTCCTCAGAGCTTGCGGTAGAGCCGCTCGTGCGACGCCACCGTCTCGAAATCCTGCGCATGCGCGCTGAAATGCAGGCTCTCCTTGCTGCCCAGGCCCAGGAAGCCGCGGCGCGCCAGCGCGTCGCGGAACAGGCCGATGGCGCGGTCCTGCAGCGGGCGGTCAAAATAGATCAGCACGTTGCGGCACGAGACCAGCTGGGCCTCCTGGAACACGCTGTCGGTGGCCAGGCTGTGGTCGGCAAACACCGACTGGCGGATCAGCTGGGCGTTGAACTTGGCCTTGCCGTACGCCGCGTGATAGTAGTCCGACAGCGAGCGCCGGCCGCCGGCCGCCAGGTAGTTTTCGCCAAAGCCGCGCAGCCGCCCGGCGTCGTAGACCCCGGTGCGGGCGATGGCCAGCGCTTCCGGGTTGATGTCGGTGGCATAGAACACGGTGCGCGCCGCCAGCCCTTCCTCCTCGAACAGGATGGCCAGCGACCACAGTTCCTCGCCGCTGCTGCAGCCGGCCACCCAGACGTTGATCGACGGATAGGTCTGCAGCACCGGCACCACGTGCTCGCGGATGGCCAGGAAATAGGCCGGGTCGCGGAACATCTCGCTGACCTGCACCGTCAGGTACTGGAGCAGCCGGCCGAACACGGCCGCATCGCGCAGCATGCGGTCCTGCAGTTGCGACAGCGTGGGCACCTGCATGTCCTGCAGCGCCTGCTGCAGCCGCCGGCGCATCGACGCGCGCGAGTACCGCCGGAAGTCGTGCTGGTACTTCAGGAAGATGGCCTGCAGCAGCAGTTCCAGTTCGATGTCGAAGTTGGCGTCGGGCAGCACCACGCCGCCGTCCAGCCCCGGGACGGCCACCTGGGCGCGGGGGCCCTGCGGTTTCAGTTTGCGTGAAGCCATACGCGGCACAGGGAAAGCAGCTTGTCGACGTCGATCGGCTTGGCGATGTAGTCGTTGGCGCCGGCGCGCAGGCACGCCTCGCGGTCGGACTGCATGGCCTTGGCCGTCAGCGCGATGATCGGCAGGCGCGCAAAGCGCGGCATCTCGCGGATATGGCGCATGGCGGTGATGCCGTCCATCTCCGGCATCATGATGTCCATCAGCACCAGGTCCACGTCGTCCATGCGGTTCAGCATGTCCAGCGCCTCACGCCCGCTGCGGGCAATCTCCACGGTGGCGCCCAGCGGCTCGATGACCTTCGACAGCGCAAAGATGTTGCGCGCGTCATCCTCCACCAGCAGCAGCTTGCGGCCGTCGAACGTGTCGTCGCGGTTGCGCGCCGCGCGCAGCATGCGCTGGTGCTCCGGCGGCAGCGACGACTCCACGCTGTGCAGGAACAGCGTCACTTCGTCCAGCAGGCGGTCCGGCGAGCGCGCGCCCTTGATGATGATCGACTTCGAATACTTGCGCAGCCGGCGCTCATCCTCGGCCGAGAGCTGGCGGCCCGTGTAGATGATGACTGGCGGCATCGGGTTGGCATCGGCCAGCGCCGTGTTGGCCATGTGCGCCAGCAGGTCGTGGCCGGTGCCGTCGGGCAGCACCATGTCCATCACCACGCAGTCGAACGGCGTGCCGTTCAGCGTGGCGGTGGCGGCGGCCACGCTGTCGGCCGTGACGATCTCGGCGTCCAGCGATTTCAGCAGCGCGCGGATGCTCTCGCGCAGCGCCGGATCGTCCTCGATCACCAGCACGCGGCGCTGGCCCGGCGTCATGCGGGCCTCCAGCCCGCGGATGGCGGCGGCCAGCTTCTCGCGCTCGCTGGGCTTGAACGTGTAGCCCACCGCGCCCAGGTGCAGCGCGGCCTCGGCGTGGTCGCTGACCGACACCAGGTGCGTGGGGATGTGCCGCGTGGTGGGGTCGCGCTTGAGCCAGTCCAGCAGCGTCAGGCCCGACTGGTCGGGCAGCGCCACGTCCAGCAGGATGCCGCACGGCTGGTGCTGGCGCGCCAGTTCCAGGCCCTGCGCCGACGTGGTGGCGTGGATGCAGTCGAAATCGAGTTCGTGGGCCAGGTCGTAGAGGATGCCGGCGAAGTCGATGTCGTCCTCGACCACCAGGATCAGCCGGTTGCCGCGCGTACGATGGTCGCGGTCGTCGGGAATCGGCGCCGGAAAGCCGGGCTGCACGCGCTCGGGCGGGGCCGACGCGGGCGCCGGAGCCGGCGGCACCGCACGCGACGGCGGCGCCATGATCGGGGCCGCGGCCGGCGGCTGGGTCAGCAGCCCGGCCTGCGAGGCGGCGTCGGTCGACAGCACGCGCGGCACGGTCAGCGCGAAAACGCTGCCCTGCCCCGGCTCGCTGGCCACCGAGATTGCGCCACCGAGCAGCCGGCCCAGCTCGCGCGAGATCGACAGCCCCAGCCCCGTGCCGCCATAGCGGCGGCTCGTGGTGCCATCGGCCTGCTGGAACGCCTCGAAGATGACCTGCTGCTTGTCCTTGGGGATGCCGATGCCGGTGTCGCGCACTTCAAAGCGCACCGCATCGTCGCCATGGGCGGCCAGCGCCAGCGTGACCGAGCCGGTTTCCGTGAACTTGAACGCGTTGGACAGCAGGTTCTTGAGCACCTGTTGCAGGCGCTGGCTGTCGGACACGATCGATTCGGGCACGCCGGGCATGAACTCCACGCGGAACGGCACGCCCTTGCCCTCGCCGATCGGGCCGAACAGGTTCTGCAGCGTGCTGCTCAGCGATTTCAGCTCCACCGTCTCCGGCTCGATGACCAGGTGCCCGGCCTCGATCTTGGACAGGTCCAGGATGTCGTTGATCAGGTTCAGCAGGTCGGTGTTGGCCGCGTGGATCGTGGCCGCGTAGCGCACCTGTTCGTCGGTCAGCGTGCCGTCCTTGTTCTCCTGCAGCAGCTTGGCCAGGATCAGTGCGCTGTTCAGCGGCGTGCGCAGTTCGTGCGACATATTGGCCAGGAACTCGCTCTTGTACTGGTTGGAGCGTTCCAGCGCGCGCGAATTGGCCGCCAGTTCGGCCTGGAAGGCGAGCATTTCGCGCTTCTGGCCTTCCAGCCGCTGGGCGTGTTCCTCTAGCTGGACGTTGGTCTGCTCCAGCTCGGCCTGCTGGGCTTCGAGCCTCGCCTGCGAATCCATCAGCGCGCGGCCACGCTCTTCCAGTTCCTCGTTCGACACGCGCAGCTCTTCCTGCTGCACCTGCAGTTCCTCGCTCTGGCGCTGCGTCTCGGCCAGCAGCTTTTCCAGCCGGCCCCGGTAGACGGCGGCGCGCACGGTCATGCCGATCGACTCGCCCAGCCGCTCCAGCAGTTCCACCACGTCGGCCGTGTCGCGCTGCGCCTTGATGAAGCCCAGTTCCACCACGCCGACCACGTCGCCCTCGGCCGTCAGCGGCGCGGCGATGATCTCGGTCGGTGCCGAGCGGCCCAGCGCCGACGACACCTGCAGGTAGTCCGCCGGCAGGCCGCCCACGGCCATCACGCGGTTCTCGGCGGCCGCCTGGCCGGCCAGGGTCTGACCCTTGGCCAGCGTCTGCGGCAGGCGGTCGGCATCGGCCAGCGCCCAGGTGGCCAGGCGCTGCAACTGCGCGCCGTCCACCTGGTAGACCACGCCGACGTGCGCCTGCAGCACGTCCGCCAGCGCGCGGACCAGCGCGTCGCCGACATTGCCGGCCGACTGTGCGTTGCGCACCGCCTGGTGGATCCTGACCTGCGACTGCTGCAGCCAGCTCGCGCGCTGCATGGCCTGCTGCGCCACGATGTAGCGGTAGACCACCACCGCCAGGAACCACGCCATGATCACGCCGGCTGACCGGTTGATGATCGCGAACAGGACGTTGGCCCCGCCGGAGGGCGACAGCGCGTAGCCGATGCCGATCAGCACTGTGGCGGCGGCCGCCGTGATCAGGGGTAGCCGGGCGTCGTTGCCGTAGAGCGACAGGCAGACCGGCACGAGGTAGAACAGCCAGACGGCCAGGCCGAGCGGCGTCATCGCGTCGACGCCAAAGACGACGACGAGCGAGACCGGGACGATGATGACGCCGAACAGGAAGCGTTGCAGGGAGGACGGGTGCATACCGATGGATGTCGAAAAGGTCACGGCAACGCCCCGGATTGCCGGACGGCCAGATCGCCAACGCAAAGCGACTCATGCTACCCCGCGCCGACCGAAATGGCTGTCGGTGTTGCACCGACATTTGCTGCGCCGCAGCATGCCACCAGATCGGCAACCGTTACACCGGATCGGTTCGAAAACTGCAATCCCGCGCCCCGGTCCGGCCGGCCGCGCCGGGCGTGGCGCCGTGGACGGCACGGGTACGACAATTGCGCGCCTGCTGGCACTGCAACGACCCCCAGGAGCCCGCCATGGCATCGCAGAGCAACTCCGGCGCCCCCACGCCGCCCGCCGCTGACCCGTCCGCGAAGCCGCGCGACCCCGCCGACAAGGCCCCCGCCGACGCCGGCAAGGCGGCCCCGACGCCCAACGAGATCATGCGCGAGGACCAGTCTCCGCGCGACGAGCAGGGCAACCGCCCGCAGAGCGACAAGCCGGACATTTCGGGCTGACGACGATGGATGCCCCCATCCACCTCCCCGACAGCGTCCAGGCGCCCCAGCGGCGCCGGACCCACCTGCGCATCAACGGGCAGGACTACCGGCTCGACCTGCCCGTCTGGACCACGCTGCTCGACCTGCTGCGCGACCAGCTGGACCTGACCGGCACCAAGAAAGGCTGCGACCACGGCCAGTGCGGCGCCTGCACCGTGATTGTCGATGGCCGGCGCATCAATAGCTGCCTGGCGCTGGCCGTGGCATACGACGACGCAGACATCACGACCATCGAGGGCGTGGCCGACCTGCATCCCGGCCCCGACCTGCACCCCGTCCAGCGCGCGTTCATGGCCTGCGACGCGTTCCAGTGCGGCTATTGCACGCCCGGGCAGATCTGCTCGGCCGTGGCGCTGCAGGGTGAGACGCCCCCGCGCAACCGCGCCGAAATCCGCGAGCGGATGAGCGGCAACCTGTGCCGCTGCGGCGCCTATCCGCAGATCGTGGAGGCCGTGGCGCAGGCGCTGGGCGTGGACGCGCCGCCCCAGTCCACCCCACCCGCAGAGGGATAAGCCATGCACCCGTTTCGCTATATCCGCGTGGAATCCGTGCCCGAGGCGCTGGCGGTCATCGCCGGGCAGCTCGGCAATGACCCGGACGGCGCCGACCCGGCCGCCCTGCCGCGCCTGTTCGCGGGCGGCACGAACCTGCTGGACCTGATGAAGGAAAACGTGATGCGCCCCGGCGCGCTGGTCGATATCGGCCGGCTGCCGCTCGACGAGATCGAGTTGTGGGACGACGGCACGCTGCACCTGGGCGCGATGGCGCGCAATGCGGACACGGCCGAGCATCCGCTGGTGCGCGAGCGGTTTCCGCTGCTGCGCGCGGCCATCCTGGCCGGCGCCTCGGGCCAGATCCGCAACGTTGCCACCAACGGCGGCAACCTCCTGCAGCGCACGCGCTGCTATTACTTCTACGACGCGGGCGTGCCGTGCAACAAGCGCGACCCCGGCAGCGGCTGTCCGGCCGCGCACGGGCTGGCGCGCCAGCACGCCATCCTGGGCGCCAGCGAGGCGTGCATCGCCACGCATCCGTCCGACATGTGCGTGGCGCTGGCGGCGCTGGACGCCGTGGTCCATGTGGAATCGGTGCGCGGGCCGCGCGAGATTCCATTCCAGGACTTTCACCGGCTGCCCGGCGACCATCCCGAGCACGACACCACGCTGGCGCCCGACGAACTGATTACCCATATCAGCGTGCCGCCCAACGCGTTCGCGGGCCACAGTACCTACCTGAAGGTGCGCGAGCGAGCGTCCTATGCATTCGCGCTGGTGTCGGTGGCGGCGGCGCTGGCGCTTGAGCCCGACCAGACCATCCGCGACGCGCGGCTGGCGCTGGGCGGCGTGGCGCACAAGCCCTGGCGCGACCGGGACGCCGAAGCGATGCTGGCCGGGCGCCCGGCCACGGCCGAGACGTTTGCCGACGTGGCCGCCTTCGTGCTGCGCGACGCCCGCGCCTGGGGCGGTCCCGCCTTGCCGGAAAGCACGCCCGGCAACGCGTTCAAGATTCCGCTGGCACACCGCGCCATCGTGCGGGCCCTGGAAATGGCCGCGGCCGGCGTGCTCACCAACACCGGGCAGGACGCCTGCCGCGAGGAGGGCTGGCAATGAGCGAAACCACGCTGCCGCTGCTGGAAGCCGACCAGCAGCCGATGGCCCCCGGCAACGCCGGCCCGGCCGGCATCGGCACCCCGCTGCCGCGCATCGACGGCCTGGCCAAGGTCACCGGTACGGCCCGCTACGCGGCCGAGCACCAGTCGCCCGACCTCTGCTACGGCGTGGCGGTCAACAGCACGATCGCGCGCGGCCGGATTGCGCGGATCGACACCGACGCGGCCCGCGCCTTTCCCGGCGTGCTGGACGTACTGACGCACGACCATCGCCCGTCGATGCGGTCGATGCGCTTCTTCTACAAGGACATGACCGCTCCGGCCGGCAAGCCATTCCGGCCGCTGCACGACGACGAGATCCACTACAGCGGCCAGCCCGTGGCGCTGGTGGTGGCTACGTCGTTCGAGGCCGCCCGACACGCGGCCACACTGGTGCGCGTGGAATACGCGCCGGCGCCCCACGAGACCAACCTGCTGGCCCGGCGCGACGCCGCGCACGAGCCCAGCCCGCTGAAGGTGGGCTTTTCCAAGCCGCCCAAGCCCAAGGGCAATCCCGACGCGGCGTTCGCGGGCGCCGAGGTCAAGGTCGACGCCCAGTTCTACGCCGGCGTGGAGCACCACAATCCGATGGAGATGCACGCCAGCACCGTGATCCGGGACAGCCGCGGCCATCTGCTCATCTATGACAAGACGCAGGGCTCGCAGAATTCGCGCTGGATGGTGTCCCGCGTGTTCGGTCTGCCCGGCCGCAAGGTCACGGTGCGCAACCCGTTTGTCGGCGGCGCGTTCGGGTCCGGGCTGCGGCCGCAGTACCAGTTGCTGCTGGCCGTGATGGCGTCGCTGCACCTGAAGCGGTCCGTCCGCGTGGTGCTGACGCGCCAGCAGATGTTCACGTTCGGCCATCGGCCGGAGACCTGGCAGCGCGTACGGCTGGGCGCCACGCGCGACGGCCGGCTCACGTCGATCATCCACGAGGCCATCGCCGAGACGTCGCGGCAGGAAGACTACGTCGAAGTGGTGGTCAACTGGTCCGGACAGCTCTACGCCTGCGACAACATCCGCTACGTGTACACGCTGGTGGCGCTGGACCAGTACACGCCGATGGACATGCGCGCGCCCGGCGCCGCGCATGGCGTACACGCGATCGAAGTGGCCATGGACGAGTTGTCGTACGCGGCCGGCATCGATCCGCTGGAACTGCGCCGCATCAACTACGCCACGCGCGACGGCAACCAGGGGCTGCCGTTCTCGACGAAGCAGCTGATGGACTGCTACGAGCAGGGGGCGCGCGCGTTCGGCTGGGATCAGCGGCCGATGGCGCCGCGCGCGATGCGCGACGGTAGCGAACTGGTCGGCTGGGGCATGGCGACGGGCACCTGGGACGCGCTGCAGATGGCCGCCCGCGCCAGCGCCACACTGCTGGCCGATGGCCGGCTGGAAATCACCTGCGCGGCCAGCGACATCGGCACCGGCACCTATACCGCCATCAGCCAGATTGCCGCCGATGCGATGGGCATCGCCGTGGAACGGGTGATCTTCCGGCTGGGCGACTCGGACCTGCCGTTCGCGCCGATCGAGGGCGGGTCGTCGCATATCGCCACGGTGGGCTCGGCCGTCGACGGCGCCTGCGAGAAGCTGCGCCGCCAGCTCTGGCGGCTGGCCCGCACGGTCAAGGGGCGCGGCTTCGAGCAGTGTGCGTTCGACGACGTCGAGTTCGCCGACGGCGCCATGCGGCTGCGGCAGCGGCCCGACACCAGCATCCCGCTCGATTCGCTGCTGCTGGCGTGCGGCAAGACCCAGCTTGGCGTGCGGCACCTGCTGCTGCCCGACGTGCGCAAGCAGAAGCAGACCGTGCGGGCGGTGCATTCGGCCGTGTTCTGCGAGGTGCGCGTGGACGAGGCGCTGGGCGCGGTGCGCGTGACGCGCGTGGTCAGCGCCGTGGCGGCCGGCCGGATCGTGAATCCGTTGACGGCCCGCAGCCAGATATCGGGCGGCGTGGTCTGGGGCATCAGCCAGGCGCTGTTCGAGGAAACGCTGAGCGACCACCGCCTGGGCCGCTTCATGAATCACAATTTCGCCGAATATCATATTGCCGCCAATGCCGACATCCGCGACATCGACGTCATCTTCGTCGAGGAAGACGACCGGATCGTCAGCCGGATTGGCGCCAAGGGCGTGGGCGAGATCGGCATCGTCGGCGTGGCGGCGGCCATCAGCAACGCGATCTACCACGCCACCGGCAAGCGGCTGCGCACCACGCCGATGACGCCGGACAAGCTTGTCGCCGGCTGAAGCCCTAGGCGCGGGCCCTGGCCTTGGCGGCCGGGGCCGGCTTCGGGCGCGCCTTGGCTGTCGTACGGGCCTTGACCGTGGCCTGGTTGGCGGCCACGGCCGCGCGGATCAGGGCCTTGAGTGCCGGGCGGTCGATCCGGCCGCCTTCAGGGAAGTCGATCGCCCGGCGCACGTTGCCTTCCAGGCTGGCATTGAACAGGCCCTTGGGATCGGGCAGCGACGCGCCTTTCGGGAAGGTCATCTTGACGGCGGCCTTGTAGACCTCGCCCGTGCACAGGATGCCGTCGTGCGACCACACCGGCACGCTCCACTTCCATTCCTCGACGACATCGGGGTCGGCCTCGCGGACCAGCGCCCGCAGTTGCGCCAGCAGCTCGCCGCGCCAGTCGCCCAGCTCGGCAATCCTGGCGTCGATCAGCTCGGCTGCCGGAATGCCATCGGCCGCTGCGTCTTTTTTCATCATTTGTCTCCCGTTCTGGTGTTCCTGACACATCACTATAGGACACGTGCCGCCCTGCCCGTCGGGGTTGACAATCGATTCTCCAAACACAATACTTCGATCAACTTTAATCCCTATTCGAGAACGACACCCTGGTGCCGTCGATACAGCGTGGAACTGGCCGAACTCGAAATCTTCCGGGCCGTGGCGCGTGAGCAGAGCGTCACGCGCGCGGCCAAGGCGCTGGAACGCGTGCAATCCAACGTCACCACCCGCGTCAAGCAGCTTGAGGAAAGCCTGGGCGTGACGCTGTTCCAGCGCGCGAACCGGCAGATGATCCTGACGCCGGCCGGGCAGCGGCTGCTGGGCTACGCCGACCAGTTGCTGGCGCTGGCCGAGGAAGCGCGCCAGTCCATGCGCGCGGACGCCCCGAGCGGCCGGCTGCGCGTGGGATCGATGGAAAGCACGGCGGCCACGCTGCTGCCGGGGCCGCTGGGCCGCTTCCATGCCGCGTGGCCCGACGTCGACGTGGAACTGACCACCGGTACGTCGCAGGCGCTGGCCGACGCGGTGCTGGAACGGCGGCTCGATTGCGCGGTGGTGGCGCACCCGGGCGCCGGCGCCCACAAGGACATCGACCTGGCGGAACTGGGCGACGGCCTGGACGGCACGTTTCTCAAGACCGAGGAACTGGTGCTGGTGCTGCCGGCCACCCATCCCAAGGTGCGCCGCCCCGAGGACGTGACGCTGCGGCAGCTGGCCGCCTTTGCCCGGGGCTGCACCTATCGGCGCTGTGCCGAAGACTGGCTCGAACAGGCCGGCGACGGCGTGCGCCGCCGCCTGACCGTCATCGAACTGCCCTCCTATCACGCGATCCTGGCCCAGGTGACGGCCGGGTCGGCGGTCGCGATCGTGCCGCGGTCCCTGCTGGCGATGCACGACGGCGCCGCCGCGTGGCAGACCGTGCCCGTGCGCAAGGTCCACACGTTCCTGATCCAGCGGGCCGGCTTTACCACGTCGGCCTTCGAAGCATTCCAGCAGGCGCTGCGCCGTAGCTAGCGCCCTGCCCTATTTCGTCCGTTTTCCAAGGATTCTCGCCATGAACACCGCCTTCCCGCAGCACACTTCCCACCCTCTGCTGGCCCGTCTGGGCCTCCGGCTGCCGATCATCCAGGCGCCGATGGCCGGCGTCAGCACGGCCGCCATGGCGGCGGCGGTATCCGAGGCCGGCGGCTTGGGCTCGCTGGGCGTCGGCGCCATGGACGCCGAAGGCGCGCGCCAGGTCATCCGCGAGACGCGCGCGCTGACCGCCCGCCCGTTCAATATCAACCTGTTCTGCCACGCGCCGGCCCAGCCCGACGCCGAGCGCGAGTCTGGCTGGCTGGCCTACCTGGCGTCCGCGTTTGCCGAGTTCGGCGCCACGCCGCCCGCCAACCTGCGCGAGATCTACAAGAGCTTCGTGGTCGACGACGAGATGTACCAGATGCTGCTGGAAGAGAAGCCGGCCGTGGTCAGCTTCCATTTCGGGCTGCCGCCGCAGGATCGCATCGATGCGCTGCGCGCCGCCGGCATCGTGCTGCTGGCCAGCGCCACGTCGCTGCAGGAAGCGCGGCTGATCGAGGCGGCCGGCATCGACGCCGTGGTGGCCCAGGGCATCGAGGCCGGCGGGCACCGTGGGGTATTCGACACCGCCGCCGAGGACGAAGGGCTGGGCACGTTTGCGCTGGTGCGCCTGCTGGTGGCGCGCACACGGCTGCCTGTGATCGCCGCTGGCGGCATCATGGACGGCGCGGGGATCGCGGCGGCGCTGGCGCTGGGCGCCGTTGCCGCGCAACTGGGCACGGCGTTCGTGGCCACCGACGAATCGGCCGCCGACGCGGCCTACCGCAGCGCGCTGACGGCGACCGAAACCCGCCCGACCACGCTGACGCGCGCCATCTCCGGGCGCGCCACACGCGGCTTCACCAGCCATTTCACCCGGCTGGGCACTGCCGCCGGCGCGCCTGCGATTCCAGACTACCCGGTCACCTACGACGCCGGCAAGGCGCTGCACGCGGCAGCCAAGGCCAAGGGCGTCAGCGACTACGCGGCGCAATGGGCCGGCCAGGCCGTGCCGCTGGCGCGCGCGATGCCGGCCGGCGAGATGGTCTTCGTGCTGGAACAGGAACTGAAGACCGCGCTCGACCAACTGGCCGGGCTGCGGGCCACGCTGGCCTGAACCGGGGCAGGCTTCAGGCCAGCAACGGGCTGCGGGCAAACTCGCCGGCCGCCCAGTCCAGGAACGCCCGCACGCGCGGCGAAAGCTGCCGCGAGCGGGGATAGAGCAGCGACACGGGCTGGGACGGCGGCGGCGTGTCGCGCAGGATTTCGACCAGCGAGCCGCGCCGAAGCTGGTCGATCACGTGAAAGCGCGGCACCTGGGCCATCCCGAGCCCGAGTTCGATGCCGGTGAGATAGCTCTCCGTGCCGGTCACTGCGAGCGGGCACGGCAGCGACACGGTCTTCAGGTCATCACCGACGGTGAATTCCAGCGGCGTGACGTTGCCGGTGCTCATCTGGCGGATGGCGACCATGCGGTGGCCGTCCAGCGCGTCAAAGCTGGCCGGGGTGCCGAACCGCGCCAGATAGGCGGGTGTGGCGCAGGTCAGCCGGTCCAGCATCGCCACCTGCCGCGCCACCAGTTCGCTGTCGGGCAGCCGCCCGTAGCGCAGCACGCAGTCGACGCCTTCCTGCACAAGGTCCACCCACCGGTCCCCTTCGCTCATCGTGATCTGCAACTGCGGGTAGCGCGCCAGGAAATCGGGAAAGCCGGGCATCAGGAAATGGCGCGCCAGCGTGCCCTGCACCTCGATCCGCAGCATCCCGCGCGGCTCGGCCCCGCTGAAGCCGCCCTCGGCGTCCTCGATATCGTCCAGGATGCGCAGGCAGCGGCGGTAATACGCTTCGCCGTCCAGCGTCGGGCGGACCACGCGGGTGGTGCGCTGGAGCAGCCGAACCCCTAGCCGTTTCTCCAGATCGGCAATGACCTTGGTCACCGTCGACCGGGGCACGTCCATGTCGCCGGCAGCCAGCGTGAAGCTGCGGCGCTCCACCACGCGGGTATAGAGCCGCATCGCATCGAATCGGTCCAATTTGGCCTCTCTATGACGCATACGCCATATTTAACGGCGTACTGTTTCCCTGGAAGAACAAGTGATGGCAATTCTAGGCCGATTATCCAGTGCCGACTATCGCCGATAGTGCAGTCACACCGCGCCGACGCGGTTCGACCAACGATCCACCCTGGAGCCCGACATGACCACTTTCCCGTCCACTTCCGCCCAGACTGGCCAGCGCGTTGCCATCGTCACGGGCGCCTCGCGCGGCATCGGCGCCGCCATCGCCCGCCGGCTGGGCGCCGATGGGTTTACCGTCGTCGTCAACTATGCCGGCAGTGCCAACGACGCCGAGGCCGTCGCCGCCGACATCGAGGCCGCCGGTGGCCGCGCGCTGACCCACCAGGCCGACGTCGGCGACGCCGCCGCCGTCGCGCGCATGTTTGCCGCCGCCGAAGCCGCGTTTGGCGGGGTGGACGTGCTGGTCAACAACGCCGGCATCATGAAACTGGCGACCGTGGCGGAAAGCGACGACGCCCTGTTTGACAGCATCATGCGCATCAACGTCAAGGGCAGCTTCAACACGATGCGCGAAGCCGCCCGCCGGCTGCGCGACGGCGGCCGGATCATCAACCTGTCGTCGAGCCTGGTGGGACTGCTGATGCCGACCTACGGCGTCTACGCGGCGTCCAAGGCGGCCGTCGAAGCCATGACCCACGTGCTGATGAAGGAAGTGCGCGGCCGCAATATCACCGTGAACGCCGTGGCTCCCGGCCCGACCGCCACCGAGCTGTTCCTCGACGGCAAATCGCCGGAACTGATCGACAAGATGGCAAAAATGGCACCGCTGGAACGCCTGGGCAAGCCGGAGGACATCGCCAATGCCGTGGCCTTCCTGGCCGGCGCGGACGGGTCGTGGATCAACGGCCAGACACTGCGGGCCAACGGCGGAATTATCTGAGACGCGGGCGGTGGGTCAGCGGCCGTCGACCTGATCGAACGCCGTGGAGGTCTGCCGCTGGTGGACGATGCTCATCCCCAACTGCGCGGCTATCAGGCCGAGCCAGATCAGCGGATAGGCCCACACGGGCAGGACGGCGTCGCGGGCATCGTCCTTCCCGGGCAGATCGAGACAGAGCAGCAGCGCCGTGAAGCCTGCCGCGCCCATCGTCCAGAACAGCGACAGCGGCAGCGGGCCGTAGTCGGTCGGGCGAACGGCCGCTACCGGCGCCGGGCCGACCACATTGAGCGCCACACCCGCGCTGCAGGGCGTAGCCACCAGTTGCGCGCCCTGCCCGTGCCCGATCATGCTGGCCGCCAGCGCCTGGGCCAGCCAGGCATACGCTGGACCTGGGCGGCCGAGCGCGCGGTCGATGTCGTGGCTGGCGACGGTCAGCGCCGAGTCCCCGACAGCGGTCGTGACCGCATGCCGCAGCCCCTTGCTGAGGTCCGTGTACCAGAATTGCTTGATCCGCTTGGCCGGCACCTGCCCGGCATCGACCAGCTTCGCCAGCGCCGCCTCGACGCCATCCGCCTCGGCGGTGATGGCGCGGCACAGGTTGCCCTGCGACCTAATCGGCGGTCGGGCGCCCGCCAGCGTTTGCGGCGCCGCCAGCAGCACGGCGACGGCGATTTCGGAAATCTCCGGCGCCTCCTGCCCATCGTGCAACTGACACGCCAGCACGAGCCGCGACCCGGCCAGCGGCGGCGCGGCGCCCCACAGGGTATCCATGCACGCCGCCTTGCTGCCCGGCGTCCACCTCGCCGACACGCGGTCCGGCACCCCGAGCTGGCGCATCAGGCGTAGCAATTCCTTTAGATCTCCTTCGTCGGCGGTCTGCAGGACGATGTCGAGGGGCCCCAACCGGACCAATCGTGTCAAGACGGGCAACAGCGGCGACAGCAAGGATTCGAGCGCACAGGCCATGCGGGAGCTGCCCGCGGGCGCATCGAGGTCGAGCGCCAGCACCTTGTCGGGATTGACCGGCGGCGCCCCTTCGAGCCCCAGCAGCCGCTCGGCCAGATCGTTCTCGGGCGTCAGCACCACGCTGTCGACAATCGCCACATGGCCGCGCGCCCAGTTCAACCAGTAATAGGCGCGCCATTGCCGCCGCACGTTCCAGAGCCACGCACTGTCCGCCGGTAATTCATAGCCGGCGTAAAGGCATGCACCCAGCAGCGCCGTGCATATCGTCAATGGTACATACAGCGCCTGATAAACGAACGCGTTGGACCACACCGTCTCGCCTTTCGGCCATCCGGCAAAAACAACCAGCACACCAACCGCTTCAAATACGACCAGCACCGCCAGCAACAACCAGACCGACGGCGCCCGCGGCTCCTGACGCGCCGGAATTTCTTCCATTTCCCAACCCGAACTCATGCGAACCTGGCTCCAGACGGCGCGGTCAGCACGATACTGCCGCATTGCGATCGACACCCATGCACCACCAGCCGTCGCCCCTGCTCGCTATACCCCTCGCCGCCCTCGACAATAGGATTATCTCCATGCGCGGGACAGGACACGATATCCCCCACCAGCGCCACGCGCCGGCCGCCAATGACAAAGGTCGACGATGCGGTTTTCACAACACCTTGATGGCTGGTGGCATCGCCTAGCAGCACGGGATCTTTCATGGGGTAGGTTTCGGGAAATTGGACGGGCGGATGGAGTCGTCGCAGGAAATGTATTCCTGGCCGGAGGGGGTGTGGAGGCCTTTCAGATAATCAGGACGTTGAGATGCGAGAAACCGGTCACCCTCAACGCCGGGGGGAAAGGGCTTACGAAGGTCGATTCCTGGCACAAGGGGATATTGCTGGACACGATAATTGTCGATACTTTTGCTGGATTTTTCCGCTATGTATATCCGGTCACTCGTTGCCACGACGATGTATTGCGCAGAATCCAAAAACGGCTTCCACGTATTTCTGATGTAATAACCACCACTCCGAAATGACCGCCCCTCGTCTGTGGAGTATATAAATGCAATATTGCACCCGCGGTCGGGACAGGAGCGTCGAGGTGGTTCAGAGGACGGAATCACGATATTCCTGCCAGTCGGATCGGCGTTGATAAGCCTTCCCTGGTAGTTTTCGACGCTATCGGTCCCTAGCTTGGTACGGATGCCTTGTCGGACATCGTTGTAGTACGTGGTGCCATGACGGCAGTCGCGATAGTTCTCCAAGGTGATAAACCGGTGGTCGTCAATGCGATAGATGACCTGCGGGGGGACATCAAAACTCGACACTTCGTCGGAACGATTCGACGACGGATTTGCGCAGCCGGTGGTGAGGAAGGCTGCGATGGCGAAAACGCCCAGAATGGGGCGATATGCAATCAATCGGCTCTCCTCACTTGCTCGCATTGGCCGGACGAATCGAGTCGTCGCAGCTGACATATTCCTGGCCGGAGGGGGTGCGGAGGCCGTCGAGGTAGTTGGGGCGCCGCGATGCGGAAAACGTCTCGCCTCTGACTGTCGTCTTGACTTCGGGTCGCGGCGGTTCGCCATGACGGTACGGGCGAAGGTCAATGCCGGGAGCCAAAGGATACTGGACGACATAATAGTCGTCTGATCCCCATTTTCTAGCAATGTAGATTCGGTCGGTAGTGGCCGCGACGATATAGTTCGCAGAATCCAAAAACGGCTTCCACGTATTTCTGATGTAATAATCACCACTCCGAAATGACCGCCCCTCGTCTGTGGAGTATATGAATGCAATATTGCACCCGCGGTCGGGACAGGAGCGTCGAGGTGGTTCAGAGGACGGAATCACGATATTCCTACCCGTCGGATCGGCGTTGATAAGCCTTCCCTGGTAGTTTTCGACGCTATCGGTTCCTAGCTTGGTACGAATGCCTTGCCGGACATCGTTATAGTACGTGGTGCCATGACGGCAGTCGCGATAGTTCTCCAAGGTGATAAACCGGTGGTCGTCAATGCGGTAGATGACCTGCGGGGGGACATCAAAACTCGACACTTCGTCCGAACGATTCGATGACGGATTTGCGCAGCCCGTGGTGAGGAAGGCTGCCATGGCGAGAACGCCCAGAATGTGGCGATATGCAATCAATCGGCTCTCCTTACACATTGGCCGGACGAATCGAGTCGTCGCAGCTGACATATTCCTGGCCGGAGGGGGTGCGGAGGCCGTTTAGGTAGTTGGGACGATCCAGGCTTGAGAAGCTGGCTCCCCGAACGCCAGGCGGATAGGGCTGCCGCAAATCGATACCCGGAACTAATGGATACTGCCTTACATAAAAATCATTGGGGGCCGAAGTGACCCGACGTGCGATATAAATGCGGTCGCTGCTCGCCGCTACAGTGTAATTCTCTGAATCTTTAAAAGGGCTGATCGAGTTCCGCAGGTAGTAGCCGCCACTAAGAAAGGTTCTGCCGGCATCTGTCGAATAAATGAAAGCTATATTGCAACCCTTGTCTGGACATGCCGCATTGGGAGGATAAGACGACGGAATGACGATGTTCTGTCCTGTCGGGTCTGCGTTGATGAGCCGCCCTCTATAGCTGGCTATGCCGCCGCCTCTACCGAACTTGGTACGAATGCCCTGACGTGTGTCGTTGTAGTATGTTGTGCCGAAGTAACAGTGCTTGTAGTCCTCAAGGGAGACGAAACGATGATCGTCGATGCGATAGATAACCTGCGGGGGGACATCAAAACTCGACACTTCGTCCGAACGATTCGATGACGGTTTTGCGCAGCCGGTGGTGAGGAAGGCTGCGATGGCGAAAACGCCCAGAATGTGGCGATATGCAATCAATCGGCTCTCCTCACTTGCTCACATTGGCCGGACGAATCGAGTCGTCGCAGCTGACATATTCCTGGCCAGAGGGGGTGCGGAGACCGTCCAGGTAGTTGGGACGCTGCGATGCGGAAAACCTCTCACCTCGGACTGTCGTCTTGACTTCGGGTCGCGGCGGTTCGCCAGGACGGTACGGGCGAAGGTCAATGCCGGGAGCCAATGGATACTGGGTGACGTAGTAGTCATCCGTTCTCCATTTTCTAGCAATGTAGATTCGGTCCGTGGTGGCCGCGACGATATATCTCTTTGACTCATCATAAGGTCGGCGCACATTACGCATGTAATATCCACCACTCAAGAACGAACGCCCACCGTCAGTCGAATAGACAAAGGCAACATTGCAGCCTTTGTCCGGGCATGAGATCCTCGGTGGCTCCGATGAGGGGATAACGATATTCCGACCCGTTGAATCAGCATTGATCAGCCGTCCTTGGTAATTTTCGATGCTTTCGTCGCCCAGCCGGGTACGAATACCTTGCTGAGTGTCGTTGTAATACGCCGTTCCATGACGACAGTCTCGATAGTTTTCCAGCGTGATAAAACGATGGTCGTCGATTCGGTAAATAACCTGCGGCGGCACGTCGAAATGCTGCACCTTTTCTGGGATACGAGTTGGCGGGTATGCACATCCCGACAGAACCAGCGCAGCGGTGACCCCCTGAATAACTCGCTGCCTCATTATGCCCCTCTGAATTTGTCGTTGTGAGCCTTGGCCGCTATCGCATCAGCGACCGCTTCCCCGTCTATGTAGGCGCTTGGCATATCAGGCCGAAGTAATATTCCATTGGTAAAATACGCATCGGTCATCTGAGTCCAATCCGCTTCGAGCATGAGCTCACACCAAAACCGGCGGTCTTCAAATGACTCGCAGAAGCCGATTGGCAGGTCGTAAGCGGCTACCCGCGACATGAAGTTCACATCTAACGGCAGCGTACTGTGATCGGGAGGCTCGGCCTTGACGGTGCTCAACCGCTCACGCGCTTCGTCATCCGTCTCTTTGGTTCGGATGCGTTGATTTCCGCTGTAGATGTCTTCACCCCGATCCTTGTAAAGCTCGCCCTCATAGACGGAACGCAGGTACGGGTATTCCTTCAAGTAGTACTCGCCGTTGTCTGGCCGAATCGCGCCCATTTCTCTTGCTTCATCCACAGACTCATCAAAGGCGCTAAGTTCCGCCGGCGTCAGCGGTCGCGGCACTGCCTCGGCATTGATGCGGACCGTTTGATGTGTGGACGGCACGGTCCACAGCTTGATGCCATTGAATAGCGGCCCGCGATTGCCATCCCAGAATTCCTTGGGAGACTTTGGATCGGCCAGTTCACCGCCCTTCATGTCGGGCAGCGTGCCGAAGCGCTTGATACCGGGCGCATCTCCGCAAGGGGTGAGCCGGGCCAGCATCCGCTGCTTGACCGTTTCGCCCAGTTCCTCCAGCAGCCGGCTGCTGACACCCTGCCAGCCGATACTCTCCAAAGCGGACATGCCCATCACCCGATCGTGCGGACTGAAATAAGCGTACAACCGCCCATGGTTATCCCGTTCGGCGAGTTCCGGAGTCAGTTGGGCATCGGGGCGCCAAGGCTTGCCGTCCGGGGTCTTGCCAACCTGGAGCAGCCCTTTGAGGCGGTCATCTAGCATGCGCCTGTCGGTGCGGATGCGATTTGCGATATTTCGGAAGGTCTTTTCACGCGCCGCTGCCGTCGGGCGGTCATTGCCGCTTGTGGCGAAATCCGTGATCTTGTCGTCGAGGGCAAACGGCGAATTCATCAGGAACAGCGCGTCTGGCGCCCGGGTGCTGCACAGTGCCGCAGCCGCCATGGCGATCATGGTGCCCTGGCTATGCGACATGACGGTAATCGTGTCGTGCGGATATCGGGTGCGTATCTTGTCGATCAGATTGGCCAGCCGTTGAGCGGCGTGGGGGTAATAGTCTCGCGCCGGCGCGTCCTGCAGTTGGCGCTCCGGCTCGGTATTCAGCAGTTGGAGATTGACGACGCCGAACAGGTGGCGGCTGAAACCTTTGCCACTCCACATCTGTTGCAGGTTGTTGGTGCCATTTTGGAACGGCCCGCCGCCCCAGAACCACGGTCCCTGGTCATCTTTCGAGCGCTTGGCGAAATCCACTCCGCTGATGTTTCGAAGTGGCACTTTGTACTTCCCTTGCGCTGCGACGGCTTCTGGTTCACGGTAGCCCCAGAAAAAACGAATCACCGGGGACCTGCCTGGGTTGCGGGAGTCGTACCGGCGTTCGTGCATACGGTGAGGCGCCTCTACCTCCCGATCGATATAGCTATTCTCTTCGAGCCGAAATTCGCTCCCTCCCAGCCCCAACCTCTCATTCAACCCCTCACACAACGCCTTCTCGGCCGCGTCATACCACTCCCCCTCCGAATTCACCCCGTGCACAAAAATAATCACGCCGGGCAGATGCGGGGGGATCTGGGCTTCGGCCCGGACACCAAAACTGTCGGGGGTCATGTACGACTCCCAGTACGGGTTGCCGTGGGCGTCCCGCTGGGTCGGTACGACGCGGGTGGCTTCCTTGGGTCGAGCCTGCTGCGGCGACGCCTTGGCCTGGGGAGCCGCAGCGTCCATCGTTGTTTCGCCAGTTTGATCGGCCATGTCAGAGCTTCAGTTTGACGCGCAGCAGTTGCATGCCCTGTGCGACGTCCTTGGTGAGCAGCGAGGTTTCGCCATCTTCGTTGGTGACGCCCTCGGTGATTTCGCCGTTGGCGAGCCGGATCCGATAGGCGCGATCGGGCCGCGGTTGGCCGGTCACGACGTCGGTCAGCACGAACCGTTCGTTGTTGACGGTGTCGGTCTGGGCGAACGTCGGGCGTGGCAGCGAAAGCGAGCCGGGGCCTGACTTCTGGATCTCGATCATCTTCAGGATGAGATGCCCGGCCCCGCCGATTTCCACGTTGTCGCCTTGCACCTTGATATAGGCGCTGCCCCCGCCGCTCAGGACGATGCCGTTTCGGGCGTTGGCGATCAGCGACCCGCTGGCGCTGGTCAGTTGCAAGTTCTTCTCGGCCACCAGTTCCATGGCGTCGGACTGCGCCTGGATCAGCACCTTGCCCCGCGCGGCGAACAGCTTGATGCCCAGCTTGTGGGCGAACAGCGACAGTGCGTCGCCGGCGGCGATGGCGACGCTGCGCAGGGCGTTGACGTGGAAGGCCGCGCCCGTCTTGATGCCGACGTCGTTGCCCGCCGACAGGGCGATGCGCTGCGGCGTGGCCGCCGCGATGCCGGCCGGTGCGGACAGCGCCAGGACGGCCTGCTTCAGATCGGTGACGCTGTCCTTGAGCCACTGGTTCTCGGCCCTCAGGTCGGCCACCTCGGCGACGGCGGCCCGGGCCGCTTCGGCCAGCCCCTCGGCGCCAGCCATTGACAGCTCCAGTTGCCGCATGGCGCCAGCCGTGTCGGTCTGCTGGCCGATGGCATTGGCCTGCCTGTCCGCGGTGACCAGCAAGCCACCGCCCGCGCGCACGACGCCGTGGCGGTCGGTGCGGAGTTCGAAGCCTTCGCCGCGCTTCTTGCGATGGCTATCGACCAGGTGTCCGAGGTTCAACTGCGTCTTGCCGCCGTAGTCGGTGGACAGCTTGACGCCCTCCTCGCCCTCCCAGTCCTCGAACCGCAGCTTGTTGTTGCTCTGCGTGCGGATGACGTTGCGCGACAGCCAGCGGTCGTGGCAGGTCACCAGGTCCTCGTGCTGGCTGTGGTGAAGCGCGTGGGCGATATAGGGCTTGTTGGGATCGCCGTCGCGGAACGCGATGGCGACCTCGGTGCCGTCGATCAGCGGGAAATGGAAGCCGGTCTGGCGCGCCCCGGCGAACGGCTTGGCCAGCCGCAGCGGCACGCTTTCGCTGCCCCTGGGCCAGGCGTCGAAATCGAGGTCGAACCGCACCACATAGAGACCCTGCTGCGTCAGGTAGGCGTACTTGTAGTCGCCCGGCGACGTCACCCGCGCGCTCAGCGTGCCGGCGATGCGCGGCCACCGGCTGTCATCGACCGGCAGGCGGAAGCGCCGGTCCGCCGGTATCGCCTTGTACGTGTTGCTATAGGCGCGGTCCCGGGCGCCGGTGTGGATGACCTCGGTAACCACCTGCCCGTTCGGCGCGTCGGGCAGCGACAGGTCCATGCGCAGCACGCGGGCCGGCCGAAGTTCCAGGATGTTGCTCCGGCCCTCGTAGACGATCTGCCCGGCCAGTGCCGCCTCGTGACGCAACTGCGCGGCCCAGCGGGCGCCGGCCATGTCGAGGTGGTGCGTGCCGTAGACGTAGGGCTGTCCGTAGTTGCCGGTTTCCTTGCGGGCGACGTTCGCCTCGGCCTTCAGGCGCTCGTAGGATTGGTCCGGGTTGTAGTCAGCCGTCAGGAACGATTCGGGCACGGTCCGGACATCGGTCCGGATCTCGGAGACCGACTCCACGCCGGACTCCAGCCCCGCCGTTTCCTGGTACGGCACGCGCAAGGCCGGCTGGTAGATGTAGTGGTCGATGTCGTCGGAGAACTGCAGCACATCACCGAACGCCGTGCCGAACCGGCCGGGCAGGAAGTAGCAGTACAACCCCTCCTGCTCCATCAGCAGCCGGATGTAGTCCCAGTCGGACATCTGGTACTGGAGCCGGAACCGGTGCTCCGGATACTGGCGGCGGGTCTTGAAGGCGAACTGGTGGCCTTCCAGCCCGTGCCGGCGCAGGATGGCCTCGATGATCTGCGGCGCCGTCTGGTGCTGGTAGACACGGCTGGCCTTTGTCAGCGCCAGCAGCGCGACCTTCGGCTGCACCACCATCTCGTACGCGCAGAAGTCGCGGCTTTGTCCCGTCTTTGAAAACTGGACGATGCAGCCCGAGAACCGCCTGGACTCGGTGCCATCGGCCGGGGCGATCGAGAACGTCGCGTCCTTGCGCAGGTACTCCAGCCGCGCCAGCTCGGCCGCGTGGGTCAGCCGTATGGTGACGCGATACGGTTCGCCCAGCCGCTCGACGGCGTCGAAGGAGACCACGGACAGCCCACCAGCGCTTGGCGCCCCGGGTACTTCCAGGCGATATGCCTGACGCCCCACCAGGGCCTGACGCCGCCCCGCCGCGATATCGTTCTGTCCGTCCACCGTGCCCGCCATCGATTCGAATGGCGTCAGATTTTGATGGACGACTTGCGGCTCCACGTTGACGCAGGTCGGGTAACCCTGCAGTTCGCCATGAGACTTGCACGCCGCACGGCCTGCGCTGTCGCCGAAACGTTGCGGGCGTCAGAAACGCTTGGCGGTTAATGGCATTTTGAGAATCCGAAGCGGGGTCAGACATCGCCCCGCCCCTCGCCGTGTCCGCGTTCAGCCCACCCGAAGCTGGTTTTGGACGTCCTTCACGCCCATCACATGCCCGGCGATGTCCTCGATGCGGTGCTTTTCCCCGCGATCCCGGGCGCTGCCTTTCAGCGTGACGACGCCGGCCTCGACATCGACTTCGACCTCGCGCAGGTCCACCCGGCCGTCATGGGCCAGCCGCTCGCAGACATCGTCGCGGATGCGCTCGTCGGACCGGGTGTAGCCCTTCGGCCAGACCGGCTGCGAGCGCCGCTCGACCCGTTCGCCATATCCGCGTGACTGTTCGTGCGGCATGCCGGCCGGGCGTCCGCCGCTGCCCGGCCGATGGCGCAGCGCGCCGTCCTCGTGGCGGTCCTGCCAGTTCACGTCGGCGGCGCGGTGCCAGCTTGCGCGGCCGGGCGCCGAGCGCAGGCCGTCATCCTCAGAGATGCCATAGGCGGCGGGGTCGACGCGCGACTGTTCGTACACGCGCGTGTCGGCCTCGCGCCCGCGCGCCCAGGGCCGGGGATACGCCTCCGGGCCGCCAAAGTCCTCGGTCTGGTCATGGACGGCCCAGTCGCTACCGGCGTCGGACACACCGGGCTGGAACCAGCGATTGTGCTTCGTCATATCGGTCTCCCGTAGTGGTGGCGATGGGAAAGACACGATGCAAAATCCGTTCCGCGACGAAAAGCCCCCACAGCCAGCCTCCGCAGCAGTGCCTGCCCAGGCGCCCGCGTGTAGCCCGCCCCATCCGTTGGAAGATTTACCGCCACCCCGGCCGCCCGCGCCGGCACATTAGAATGATGCGCCGCCCGCCTCCGGGCCCAGCCCGCCCCCCGACCATGATTCCGTCCGTCTCCGCCCTGCACAACCGCCTGAAGATGCAGCACCTGCGCCTGCTGGTGGCCATCGAGGCGCGCGGATCGCTGCGGCAGGCGGCCGAGGCGCTGACGCTCTCGCAGCCCGCCGTCAGCAAGATGCTGCAGGACATGGAAGACCTGCTCGGCGTGGCCCTGTTCGAGCGCCACGCGCGCGGCCTGCGGGCAACGCGCTTTGGCCATGCCGCCACGCGCTACGCCAAGCTTGTGTTTGCCGACATGGCCGGCCTGCGCGATGAACTGGTGGCGCTGGCGTCCGGCAAGATCGGCCGCGTGCGCGTCGGCGCCGTCATGGCGCCGGCCCCGGGTCTGCTGGCCGATGCCATCCGCGACCTCAACCGCGACCATCCCCAGCTCGAAATCGCTGTCCAGGTCGATACCAGCGACGTGCTGATGCCGCTGCTGGAGCGCGACCAGCTCGACGTCGTGCTCGGCCGCGTGCCCGAAGGCTGGGACGCCGGCGGCGTCGATTTCGAGCAGTTGGGCGACGAGGGCCTGGCGATCGTGGTCGGCCCCCAGCACCCGCTGGCACGCAAGCGCCGCCTGGCGTTTGCCGAGCTGACGCGCTACCCGTGGATCATGCAGCCGCGCCCCAGCCCCATGCGCGCGCTGATCGACCGCTCGTTCGAGGACGCCGGCGTCGCCCCGCCCCCGTCGACCATCGAGACCGCCGCCGTGCTGATGACCACCTCGCTGCTGGCCGACAGCGAACTGGTGGCCGTGCTGCCCGAATCGGTGGCCGCGTACTACGCGCGGCTCGGCGCGCTGGCCGTGCTGCCGCTGCCGTTGCCGATCCAGCTCGGGCCGTACGGCATCGTCACGCGGCGCGGCCGGCCCGCCACGGCGTCGATGAGCCTGCTGATCGACGCCCTGCGCGCCCGCGCGGCCTAGCGCCTGGTTGCAACCCGCTCAGCGCCCCCAGCGCAGCACCAGCGGGTCCAGCCGCCGCGCCACCCGGAGCAGCCCCTCGCGCGTGGCCGGATGCATGGGCTGGAGCGGATGCCGCACCGCATCGCAGCGGATCACGCCGCCTTCCTGCATCAGCACCTTGGCCGTCGCCAGCCACCCCTGGCGGTTCTCGTAGTTGATCAGCGGCAGCCACTGCTGGTAGCGGGCAGCGGCGCCCTCGGCGTCGCCGGCCTGCCAGGCGTCCAGGATCTGGCGGATGCCGTCCGGATATCCCGCGCCGGTCATCGCGCCCGTAGCACCCGCTTCCAGGTCGGCCATCAGCGTGATGGCTTCCTCGCCGTCCCAGGGCCCGACAATCGCGTCGCCGCCCAGCGCAATCAGCTCGCGCAGCTTGGCCGCCGCCTGCGGCACCTCGATCTTGAAATAGGAAACGTTCGGCAGCGCCTGCGCCATGCGGGCCAGGAACGGCGCCGACAGCGTGGTGCCGCTGACCGGCGCGTCCTGGATCATGATCGGGATGTCGATGGCCGCCGAGACCGTCGCGAAGAAGTCGAAGATGGCCGGCTCGGGTACGCGGATCGTGGCACCGTGGTACGGCGGCATGACCATCACCATCGCGGCGCCGGCGTCCTGCGCGGCGCGGCTGCGCTCGGCGCAGATCCGCGAGCTGAAATGCGTCGTCGTGACGATCACCGGCACCCGCCCGGCCACGTGGTCCAGCACCGTGGTCATCAGCCGTGCCCGCTCGTCGTCGGTCAGCACGAACTGCTCGGAGAAGTTGGCCAGGATGCAGAGGCCGTCCGATCCGGCGTCGATCATGAAGTCGATGCAGCGGCGCTGGCCGTCCAGGTCCAGCCCGCCCTGGGCGTCGAAGATGGTCGGGGCCACGGGGAACACTCCGCGATACACGGGGGTCGTCATGCGCTGTCTCCTGGGTCTGATGTTGTGCCGCCCAATATACGGGCCGGCCCGCGCGCCGCCTAATGAAACCTGCCGATACCGTGATCGCCTGCGGTGATCGCTCGGCGCCCGGCCGGCGCCGCGCCAGCCGCCGCCCCGGCGCCCGCCCGCGTTAACCCGGATATCAGCACTGCTTATCGCCGCTTCAGAAATGCTCAGTTTTCGGCGCCCGCCGCGCTCCGTATAGTGGGTCTCACGCAGCGCAGACTGCGTGCCACGGAGACAGACATGAAGACTTGGATGGCCGGCGCACTGGCCGGCATCGTCGGGTTCGGCCTGGCAGCCCCCGCCGCCTCGGCGGATGACGCCCGCCCGGTACGCATGATGGTAGGCGCGGCCCCCGGCGGCGGCACGGACATCATGGCGCGCATCGTCGCGGACAAGCTGGCTGCGATCCTCAAGCAGCCGGTGGTGGTGGACAACCGCCCGGGCGCGTCGAACACCATCGCCGCGGACCTGACCGCCAAGGCGCCGCCCGACGGCAACACGCTGCTGATGGGCGTGTCGACGTCGCAGGCCATCGCGCCGCACCTGCTCAAGCTCCAGTTCAACCCGCTGAAGGACCTGGCGCCGGTGGCGCTGGTGGCACAGGTGCCCAACGTGCTGGTCGTCAACAACCAGTTGCCGGTGCAGGACGCGCGCTCGCTCGTGGCCCAGATCCAGGCCCATCCGGACAAGTACCGCTACAGCTCGTCCGGCGTCGGCAGCACGCAGCACCTGGCGGCGGCGGCCTTTGCGCACCAGATCCACGGCCGGATGCTGCACGTGCCGTACAAGAGCAGCGCCAGCGGGCTGGTCGACCTGATGGGCGGCCAGGTGGACATGAGCTTTGAGACCATGCCGTCGGTCATCAACCATATCAAGGCGGGCAAGCTGCGCGCGCTGGCGGTGACGTCTGACACGCGCTCGGCGCTGCTGCCGAACGTGCCGACGCTGAAGGAAGCCGGCGTGCCCGAGATCCAGGCCAACACCTGGTACGGCGTCTACGCCACCGGCGGCACGCCGCCCGCCACGCTGCAGAAGCTGGGCGCCGCCATGGCACAGGTCATGAAAGACCCCGACACGCTGCGCCGGCTGGGCGACGTTGGCGCGGTGCCCGGCACGATGGACGCCGCCCGCTTCGACGCCTTCTCGCGCAGCGAATACGCGCGCTACGGCAAGCTGATCGCCGAACTGGGCGTGAAGCTCGACTGACCCCAAACCCTATCCCGACCATGACGCCACGTCCCCGTATCGCAATGGTGCTCGGCGACCCCGCCGGCATCGGCCCTGAACTGATTGCCCGGCTGCTGGCCGACCCCGTGGCCGCGCAGGCCCGCATCCTGCTGATCGCCGACCGCGAGGAATGGCGCCGCGCCATGCAGGTGGCCGGCGTCTCGCTGACGCTGCCCGAAGTGGACCGGCCCGACTTCCAGGGCACCGAGCAGGGCCCGCGGCTCCATCACTGGGCGCTCGACGGCAACCCCGCCTATCCGCGCGGCGCCGCCAGCGCCGAGGGCGGCCGCTACTGCCTGGGCACGCTGCAGGTGGCGCTGAACCTGGCGCAGGCCGGCCAGGCCGACGCCATCCTGTTCGGCCCGCTCAACAAGAGTTCGATGCACGCGGCCGGCATGGGCCACAACGACGAGCTGCACTGGTTTGCCGAGCGGCTAGGCTACCGGGGCCCGTTCTGCGAGTTCAACGTGCTCGACGGGCTGTGGACGTCGCGCGTCACGTCGCACGTGGCCATCCGCGACGTGCCCGCGCTGATCACGCCGGAGCGCGTGCGCGACGCCATCGACCTGATCGACCACGCGCTGCGCCGGTCCGGCGTGGCCGCCCCGCGCATCGCCGTCTGCGGCCTGAACCCGCATAACGGCGACAACGGCGCCTTCGGCCGCGAGGAAATCGACGTGATCGGCCCGGCCGTGGCCGCCGCCCAGGCACGCGGCGTGGCCGCGCAGGGGCCCTTTCCGGCCGACACGATCTTCCTGAAGGTGCAGGGCGGGCCCGACGAACGCCAGTTCGACGCCATCGTCACGATGTACCACGACCAGGGCCAGATCGGCATCAAGCTGATGGGCTTCTCGCGCGGCGTGACTGTGCAGGGCGGGCTGCCCGTGCCAATCACCACGCCGGCGCACGGCACCGCGTTCGACATCGCGCAACAGGGCCGCGCCAACCCGGGCGCCACGCTGCAGGCGTTCCACCTGGCCTGCCAGATGGGCGCGCGCCGGCTGGCCGACGCCCGCGCCGCCTG
The DNA here is from genome assembly GCF_032190535.1 of Cupriavidus sp. SZY C1. Classification (NCBI taxonomy): domain Bacteria; kingdom Pseudomonadati; phylum Pseudomonadota; class Betaproteobacteria; order Burkholderiales; family Burkholderiaceae; genus Cupriavidus; species Cupriavidus sp. SZY C1. The sequence goes on along the minus strand of NZ_JAUANU010000003.1, from coordinate 337,023 downwards.
ACCCCGTCCCGCTCAAAGGAATCGACCATGAAGATCACCAACGTCCGCGCCCGCGTTTTCGAATGGAAGGGCAAGACCGTGCCGCCGCAGGCGCACTTCTGCACCAACGCCACCGACATCCTGTTCGACCGCGGCGACGCGATGGGGTCGTTCCGCTTCCACGGCTGGCTGGTGGTGGAGGTGGAAACCGACGACGGGCACGTCGGCATCGGCAACTGCGCGCTGGCGCCGCGCGTGGCCAAGCAGATCGTCGACCAGTACCTGGCGCCGATCGTGATCGGCCAGGACCCGTTCGACAACGAATACCTGTGGCAGAAGATGTACCGCCGCACCCACGCCTGGGGCCGCAAGGGCATCGGCATGGCCGCCATCTCGGCGGTGGACATCGCGCTGTGGGACCTGATGGGCAAGGCCACCGGCCGGCCCGTGTTCAAGCTGCTGGGCGGCCGCACCAAGGAAAAGATCTGGTGCTATGCGTCCAAGCTCTACAACAACGACGACCGCGACGCCTTCCTGGGCGAGGCGCAGCGCTACCTGGACCAGGGCTTCACGGCGATGAAGATGCGCTTCGGCTACGGCCCGCGCGACGGCGCCGCCGGCATGCAGAAGAACCTGGAACAGGTGCGGCTGCTGCGCGAGCTGGTGGGCGACGGCGTGGACATCATGCTGGAGTGCTACATGGGCTGGACGCTCGAATACGCGCGCCGCATGGTGCCGCGGCTGGCCGAGTTCAACCCGCGCTGGCTGGAGGAGCCGGTCATCGCCGACGACATCGAGGGCTACGCCGAACTGAAGAAGATGAGCCCGTTCCCGATCTCGGGCGGCGAGCACGAGTTCACGTCGTACGGCTTCAAGGACCTGCTGGAACGCCGCGCGGTGGACGTGATCCAGTACGACACCAACCGCGTGGGCGGCATCACCGCCGCGCAGAAGATCAACGCCATGGCCGAGGCGTGGTCGGTGCCCGTGATCCCCCACGCCGGCCAGATGCACAACTACCACCTGACGATGGCGTCCACGGCGTCGCCAATGGCCGAGTTCTTCCCCGTGCACGACGTGGAGGTCGGCAACGAACTGTTCTACTACATCTTCAACGGGGAACCGGCGCCCGACAACGGCTTCCTGCAACTGGACGACAACGTCCCGGGCCTGGGGCTGACGCTGAACGACACGTACCTGGACGCGTTCGAGATCGTGGAGTAGCGGGCGGGGGGCTGGCTAGCGGTCGCCGTAGTGGTAGCGGCAGCTAACGATCGAGACGGCCACGTCGTCGGCCTTGTAGACCAGCCGATTGGTATCGTCGATGCGGCGCGACCAGAAGCCGGTCAGGTTGCCCTTCAGCGGCTCCGGCTTGCCGATTCCCTCGAACGGGGACCGCCGCGCATCCTCGACAAGCTGGTTGATGCGCTTCAGGGTCTTGCGTTCCTGCCCCTGCCAGAACAGGTATTGCGCCCACGCATCCGCGGTGAACAGGATGTTGCGCGTCATTCGGTCGGGGTATCGGGGTCCAGAAGGGTGCGCGATTTGGCTTCGCCGGCGCGCAACTGTTCGAGCGAACGCGACAGATGGGCGGCGTTGGCAGGGGAATTGAGCAGGTAGATGGTTTCAGCCCAGCTATCGTACTGGGCCTGCGACATGATCACCGCGTTGGGCGCGTCGCGGCGCGTGATCAGAACCGCCTCGTGGTCATCGATGGCCTGGTCGATCACGCCCTTGAGGTTGTTGCGGGCATCCGAGAAGTGGACGGTGCGCATCATTCAACTCCGGTACTTGTCCAATTAACTGTACAAGTATAGCGGCTATGGCGCGCCGGTCAAACGGCGGCGCGTCGGCCCGTTCGCGGGGCCGACGCGTTTTGCATCAGGCCGACTGCACCCGATACCGTTCGAGCCAGTGCGCGTACGGCGCCGGCAGGACCCACGACGGACGCTCCAGGCCCAGCTTCATGGCAGTCTGGTACGGCCAGTGCGGGTTGGACAGCATCGCGCGGCCCACCATCACGAGGTCCATCTGGCCCGCTTCGACCACGCGATTGGCTACCACGGGGTCGTCGATGCCCCACGACGACGCCACCGGCAGGCCCGCCTCGCGGTGTACGCGTTCGGCAATCGGGGCCAGGAAGGCCGGGCCCCACGGGATCTGGGCGTTCGGCGTGGAAAAGCCCACGCTGACGTTGAGCATGTCCAGCCCGCCCTCGCGCATGGCGCGCACCAGTTCGATCGACTCGCGCAGCGTCTGCTCGTCGTTGCCGTCGTACTCGATGACGCCAAAGCGGGCGGTCAGCGGCAGGTTCTGCGGCCAGACTTCCCGCACGGCGGCCAGCGTTTCCAGCAGGAAGCGGCCCCGGCCGATGGCGTCGTTGCCATAGGCGTCGGTGCGCGTGTTGGCGTGGACCGAGAAGAAGCTCTGCGCCAGATAACCGTGCGCGAAGTGCAGTTCCAGCCACTGGAAGCCGGCGTCGCGGGCGCGCTTGGCGGCGGCCACGAAATCGGCCTGGACGCGCGCGATGTCTTCGGTCGTCATCGCCCTGGGTTCCTTGGGCAGATGGGCGCCAAACGGCTTGGCCGACGGCGAGATGGTCTGCCAGCCGCGCGGGTCGCCTTCGGGGATATGGTCGTCGCCTTCCCACGGGCGGTTGGCGCTGGCCTTGCGGCCGGCATGGGCGATCTGGATGCCGGGCACGGCGCCGTCAGCCTTGATCGCCTCGGCGATGCGGGCCATGCCGACGGCCTGTTCGTCATTCCACAGCCCCGTGCATCCCGGCGAGATCCGGCCCTCCGGCGACACCGCCGTGGCCTCGACGATGACCAGCCCCGCGCCGCCGCGCGCCAGTCCGGCGTAGTGCGACAGGTGCCAGTCGTTGGTGAAGCCGTCGATGGCGCTGTACTGGCACATCGGCGGCACCGCGATGCGGTTGCGCAGCGTGACGTCCTTGAGGGTAAACGGCGTGAAAAGTGCAGGCGTAGTCATGAAATTGTCGAGACGTGTTGCATGCAGCGATAGTAGCGACGGGTCGCTATAATGAAAACCGTCTACGCCTTATCGCTTCAATAAGAGTTCATTATGCTTAACCCGCAATGGCTGCGTTCGTTTGCGATGCTGGCCCAGTCCGGCAGCTTCACCGGCGCCGCCGACGAACTGGGCCTGACACAGGCCGCCGTCAGCCAGCACATCCGCCATCTGGAAGAGGCGCTGGGCCCGCTGCTGATCCGCCGCCCGCGCGCGCTGGAACTGACGCCGGCCGGCAAGGCGCTGCTGGAATACTGCAGCGACATGGAGGTGGCCAACGACCGTCTGCGCGCCCGCCTTAGCGCCAATGCCGAAAGCGGCGTGGTCGGGCTGATCACGCCGGGCAGCATTGGCCTGTTCCTCTATCCGCGCCTGCTGGACCTGCAGGCGCGCACGCCGGGGCTGATCATCCGGCACCGCTTCGCGCCCGATGCCGAGGTGCTGGAAGGCGTGCTGCAGAACCGCTTCGACGTCGGGCTGGTATCGCTGAAGCCGGACGAGCCGCGTCTGGCGGCAAGCCCGTTCAGCGAGGAGCCGCTGGAACTGGTCTACCCGGCCAGCGAACAGGTTGAGGGCTGGGAGGATCTGCAGCGCATTGGTTTCGTCGACCATCCCGACGGCAAGACCATGGCCAACCGGCTGCTGAGCCGGCATTACCCCGGCAATCCGGGCGTCCATACGCTGCCGTGCCGGGGTTTCAGCAACCAGGTCAGCCTGATGCTGGAACCGGTGGCGCGCGGCTTTGGCTTTACCGTGATCCCGCGCTATGCGCGCGAGGCGTTTGTGCAGCCGGACCGCATCCGCGTGCTGGACTGCCAGGCGCCCGTGATCGACAAGCTGTGGCTGATCCACCGCTCCGAGTGGTCGCTGCCGCCGCGCGTGGCGCGGGTGGTGGACTACCTGCGCACTCAGGTCAAGGCGGCGGCCTGAGCCTGTGCCGATGGCAGGCACCGGCTGCAGGATTTGCCAAGACACGCCGCCGGCGTTGCGATAGGCTGCGCGGCAGATTCCACCCCTGCCGTCCGCTTTCCGCCAACCGCCCCCACCCCACCATGCCGCGCCCCCTGCCCGCCTGGCTGCCCGCCATGGCCTTCGTCCTGATCTGGTCCACCGGCTTCATCGTCGGCAAGGCCGTGGTGCCGGTGGCCGATACCAGCCTGTTCCTGCTGGCCCGCTTTGCGCTGGCGACGCTGATGTTCGCGGCGGTGGCGGCGGCCGGCCGTGCCGCGTGGCCGCCGCTGGCGCAGGTGCCGCGCCACCTGCTGGCCGGCGCGCTGATGCAGGGCATCTACCTGTGCGCCGGCTATGGCGCCGTGGCCCACGGCCTGTCGCCGTCGATCATGGCACTGCTGGGCGCGCTGCAGCCGCTGCTGACCGCGCTGCTTGCGATACCGCTGCTCAAGGAGCAGCCGACGTCGCGCACCTGGCGCGGGCTGGCGCTGGGCGCGCTGGGCGTGGGTCTGGTAGTCTTGCCCGCGATGCAGGCCGGTGCGCCGCACGCCGTCTCGCCGTGGATCGTGCTGGTGGGCGTGCTGGCGATCATTTCGATCACGATGGGAACGCTGCTCCAGAAAACCTCGATTGCCCGCGCGGATATCCGCGCCAGCTCGGCCTGGCAGAACGCCGGGGCGCTGCTGGTGGCCGCCGTCGTGGTGGCCGCGTCCGGCGGCATCGGCGGCCTGCGCTGGACGTCCGGCCCCACGCTGTGGGCCGCGCTGCTCTGGGCGGCCGTGGTGCTGTCCGGGCTGGGCACGTGGCTGCTGCTGGGCCTGGTACGGCGCGGACAGGCGGCCAACGCCGCCGCGCTGATGTTCCTGGCGCCGCCGCTGGCGGCCGTGCAGGCGGCGCTGCTGTTCGGCGACCGGCTGGGGCCGCTGCAGTGGTGCGGCATGGCCGTCGCCGGGGTCGGGGTCTGGCTGTGCCAGACACAGGGGAGGCAGCGCCATGCCGAAGCTCGTTGAGCATGCGTCTCCGCTGGTCGAGCCGCGCCGCTACCAGCGGCGGCCATTCGGCCATGCCCACGACTATCACCAGCTCCTGTTCGGCGTCGATGGCGAGACCGAGCTGGAGATCGACGGCCATGCGTACCGCGTCGACCGCACCCAGGGCCTCGTGATTCCCGCCGGGCATCACCACCTGTGCAGCGGCCTGCCCGACAACCTCCAGCTCGTGGCCGATTTTCCGTCCAGTTCGGTGGCGCTGCCGGCCCGGCTGATGGCCCGGCCGCGCATGTTCTCGATGGATGCCAGCTTTGCCGCGCAAGTGCGCCGGCTGGCGGCGGCGCCCGCTGGCAGCGGCATGGCCGCCCAGCACGCGTGGCAGCGCGCCGCCGCGCTGGCCGGCGGGCTGACGCGGATGCTCGGTCTCGATGACCGGCAGGCCGATGCCGCCGCGCGCTTTCCGGTGGCCGCCGTGGACCACTACCTGCGCGCCCACCTGGCCACGCCGCTACGCGTCGACGCGCTGGCCGCGCGCATCGGCTGGGGTCCGCGCCGCTTCCACACGCTGTTCTGCGAAGCCTTTGGCGACACCCCGCACGGCTATCAGACACGGCTGCGGCTGGACCAGGCCGTGCAATGGCTGATGGCCGGCACGATGCCGCTGGCCGACATCGCGGCCGGCGTCGGCTATCCCGACCAGACCACCTTCACGCGCGCATTCGCGCGCCGCTTCGGCATGCCACCGGCCGCGTGGCGCAGCGCCGCCCTGCCCGCCGCTGCCTGACTGCAGTTTTTACAAAGGCAAGTAAGCCGCACACGACCGGCGCGCGCCGCCCCACGGCGCCATGCGGCAGCCCGACCGGTACGAAACTTGCGCGGGCTACCGTTCGCCATGAGAAACGATGCCCCAGAATCCCTGCTGCGCCCGGGCCACAATTGCTGGCGCGTGGAGCCCAGCGCGCGCTTTGCGATGCTGGTGGACGCCGACGCCTACTTCCCCGCGCTGCGCGAGGCCCTGACGCGCGCCGAGCACAGCGTGTTCATCCTCGGATGGGACATCGACAGCCGCATGCGGCTGCTGCCCGACGCCCCCACCGACGGCCTGCCGGCCGAGCTGCGCGATTTCCTGAACGCGCTGTGCCGGCGCCGGCGCGGCCTGCGCATCTATGTGCTGAGCTGGGACTACGCGATGGTCTTCGCGCTGGAGCGCGAATTCCTGCCGTCGGCCAAGGAGCACTGGCAGACGCACCGCCGCCTGTCGTTCTGCCTGGACGGCAACCACCCGTCGGGCGCCTCGCACCACCAGAAGGTCGTCGTGATCGACCACCGCGTGGCGTTCGTGGGCGGCCTCGACCTGACCATCCGCCGCTGGGACACCCACCATCACCTGCCCGACGACCCGCGCCGCGTGGACCCCGACGGCAAGCCCTACCCGCCATTCCATGACGTGCAGTGCGTGGTCGATGGCCCGGCCGCGCGGGCGCTGGGCGACATGGCCGCCGAACGCTGGCTGCGCGCCACCGGGCGCCGCCCCCGCGTGCCGGCGCCGGACGCCCCCGTGGGCACCGATCCGTGGCCCGGGCAGGTCGTGCCCGACATCACCGACGTGCGCGTGGGCATCAGCCGCACCTATCCCGAACGGCCCGATTCGCCCGCCGTCAGCGAGATCCGCGCGCTGCACACCGACGCCATTGCCGCGGCGCGCGACAGCGTCTACCTCGAAAACCAGTACTTCAGCTCGGGGCTGATCGCCGACGCCTTCGAGGCAAGGCTGCGCGAGCCCGACGGGCCCGACATCGCGCTGGTATCGCGCCGCACCGAGAGCGGCTGGCTGGAAGAAGCCAGCATGGGCGTGCTGCGCGCGCGGCTCTATCGCGGCCTGCGCGAGGCGGACCCGGACGGCCGCTTCCAGCTCTATTGCCCGCACGTGCCGGACCTGGGCGATGCCTGCGTCAACGTGCACGCCAAGGTCATGGTGGTGGACGACCGCCTGCTGACCATCGGCTCCGCCAATCTCAGCAACCGCTCGTTCGGGCTCGATACCGAGTGCAACCTCGTCATCGAGTCCAACGGCGACGCCCGCATCGCGGCCGGCATCCGCGCCATGCGCGACCGCCTGCTGTGCGAGCACCTGGCCGTGACGCCCGAGGCGCTGGCGCAGGCGCTGGACACCCACGGCCGGCTGAACACCGCGCTGGCGGCGCTGTACCGGCCCGAGGGGCGCACGCTGCAGCCGTTCGTGCCGACCGTGCCCGAGAACATCGACGCCGCCCTGCCCGACGCGGGGCTGCTGGACCCGATGGAGCCGATCGACCCGGACGAGATCGTGTCCGAGTTCGTCGGCCAGGAAGGCCGGCCGCGCGTGGCCAACCGCGTGGTCATGCTGCTGGCGCTGGTGCTGTTCGTTGCCGGCGTGGTGTTCGCGTGGCGCTACACGCCGCTGCGCGAATGGACCGATTTTCGCCAGTTGCTGGCCACCGTCCAGCAGCTCGATGACCAGCCGTTTGCCCCGCTGGCGATGCTGGGCGCGTTCGTCGCCGGCGGGCTGGCGCTGTTCCCGGTGACCGTGCTGATCGTGGTCACGCTGGTGGTGTTCGGCCCGCTCTATGGCGCGGCCATCGCGCTGGGCGGCACGGTGCTGAGCACGGCCGCCACCTACACCGTGGGCCGCGTGATCGGCCGCAACGCCGTGCAGCGGTTTGGCGGCCGGCGGCTGAACCGGCTGACGCAGCAGGTGGGCAAGCACGGGCTGCTGGCGATGGTGGTGCTGCGGCTGGTGCCGGTGGCGCCGTTCACGCTGGTCAACCTCGTGGTCGGCGCGTCGCGCATCCGGCTGCGGGATTGCCTGCTGGGCACGGCCATCGGCATGTCGCCGGGCATCATCGTGTCGGCGTCGCTGGTGGACCGCATTGCCGCCGTCGCGCGCGATCCCGGCGCGGCCAGCTTTGCATGGCTGGGCGTGGTGCTGCTGATTCCGCTGGGCCTGTGGTGGGTGCTGCGGCGCCGGCGCCAGCGGCGCGCGCAGGCGTCGGAGGCGGCCCTGCGCAGTGGCGCGGGCGCGGCGCGGTGCTGCCCGCCGGCGTCTGGCCAGGGGGCGCGATGAACGCACCGGATACCCGGCCCATGACCCATCACGCCACGCCGCACGGCGCGCTCCACGCGGAGATCGCCGTGGCGAGCTACAACATCCACGGGGGCGTCGGCACCGACGGCCACTTCGTGCCCAAGCGCATCTGCGAGGTGCTGCACGAACTGCGCGCCGACCTGATCGCGCTGCAGGAGGTGGAAACGCGCGGCACCGGCTTCGACATGCTGCGCTTCCTGTCCCAGCACACGGGGCTGCACGCCATACCGGGGCCCACGCTGGTGCGCGACGACGGCGACTACGGCAACGCGCTGCTGACGCGCTACCGGCCGCTGGCCGTGCGGCACATCGACCTCAGCGTCAGGGGCTGCGAGCCGCGCGGCGCTATCGACGCCCAGCTTGAATGCAATGCCATCGAGTCCGGCACGTTCGCGCTGCGCGTGATCGCCACGCACCTGGGGCTGCGGCCCGGCGAGCGCCGCTGGCAGGTCAAGCGGCTGCTGACCGCGCTGGCCGAGGCGCCCGAGCAGCCCACCATCCTGCTGGGCGACGTGAACGAGTGGTTCCTGTGGGGGCGCCCGCTGCGCTGGCTCCATGCTTACTTCGAGCGCACGCCGCACGTGTCGACGTTTCCGTCGCGCATGCCGTTCCTGGCGCTCGACCGCATCTGGACTTCGCCACGCGCGCACCTGGTGGCGGTGACCAGCCATCGCACGGCGCTGTCGCGCCTGGCGTCTGACCATCTGCCGCTGCTGGCGCGCATGCGGCTCACGTCGCGCTAGCCGCTGCATCGCAATATAGGCGGGCCTGCACGGCGGCCCGGCGCATGGCCTGCCTGCCTTGCCGCATGGCCGCAATACGGGTATTTCGCTAGGCCCCCGCGCTAGATTGGGGACATGGCGCTGCCTATACTGACTTGCGCAGCGTGCATGGTAACGAGCATGGACGTGTGCTGCCGATAACAACGGGCAGGCGAAGGGTGGCCCCGGGAGGATGCCGCCGAAGGTCGAGTCGATACGGCCTGCCCATGAACAGGAAAAGTGGAGATGGGCATGCCCAGCGAACAGTTCCTTGCTACCCAGGAAACCCGCCGCTCGGGGCTGCGTGCCCTGCGGGCGGCATTGCTCCAGGTCCACAAGGAGGTCATCGGCTACGACCGGGGCCAGTACGAGAGACTGCATGGCCCGATTCCCGCCGGACAGTTTGTGCAGCTGGTGACCGAGGAATCGTTCTTCCGCTGGCTCGATCCGCTGTCGCGCCTGATCATCGAGATCGACGAGGAACTGGACGGCGACGAGCATCACGACGAAACCTGCCGCGCCGTGGCCGGCGCCACGCAGAAGCTGTTCAGCGAGCAGGGCGACGAACTGTTCCGCAAGCGCTACCAGGAAGCGCTGCAGGACGAGGCCTCGGTCACCGTGGCGCACGGCCGGCTGATGTCCGTCATCGGCCAGCTCCGCCAGCTACCGTAAGCCACCCAGGGCCGCGCTCAGCGGCCCCGTCCGCCTCCCCTGCCGCCGCCACGTCCGCCGTAGGCGCCGCCATATCCCCCGCCGCCATAGCCGCCACCCCGGTAGCCCCCGCCGCCGTGGTACCCCCCGCGATAGCCGCCGTGGTATCCGCCGCGATAACCGCCGTAGTACCCGCCCCGATAGCCGTAGTAGCCGCGATAGCCGCCGTAGTACCCGCGATAGCCGTAGTAGCCCCGGTAGCCGCAGCAGCCATAGCCTAGCCAGATGCTGGTGGAATACGGCCAGCCGCCGTAGCTGTAGGGATAGCCGTAGGGGTAGCCGCCGTAATACCCGCCGTAGTAGGCCGGATAACCGGTGTAGGTGGTGTAGGACGATCCCGTGCCGGTGTAGCTGGCATAGCCGGTGTAGCCGCTGCCGTAGTAGCTGGCGTAGCCCGTGTCGTAGCCGGGATAGGTCACGCAGCCGGACAGCATCAGGGCAAACCCGGCCAGGGCTCCGGCCAGCGTCTTGCGTTTGGCACCCATTCCCTTCTCCACTTGGGCAGGCCTGGCCGTCCTGCGTTGTCCGGCGTCCTGTCCCTTTGGATTCTATTGCTTATTCAGAGGCAGACAAGCTCGCCCGGCGCCGGGGCGCCTGCTACAGCGCCTGGCCCAGCGCGCCGCCAAACCGGTAGCGGCTGCCCGGGTGCCACAGCACCACCACAGACGCCACCGCGCCCTGCGAGAACGTGCGCCGGCGCAGCACCAGCGCCGGCTCCGTCTGCGCGATGGCCAGCATCTCGGCCACGTCGGCCGTGGGCAGCAGCGCCTCGATCTGGTACTCGGCCCGCTGCAGCGGCGCCACGCGCATCAGGTGCTCGTTCGGCGTGATGGCGCCAAAGTCGGCCTCCATGTAGTCCGGCGCCAGCGCCGGGTTGACCCAGCGGTCCTCCACCTGGATCGGCGCGTCGTTCTCGAAGTGGACGATGACCGAATGGAACAGCGTGCTGCGCTCCGCCACGCCGAACTGCGCGGCCAGGGCCCGCGTGGCGCGTTGCCGCTCCAGCCGGTACAGGCTGCTGCGGTGCCGGTGGCCGCGCGCGCGGATTTCCTCGGCAATCGAGCGGATCTCCACCACGGTGGCCTGGTAGCGCTGTTGCGCCACGAACGTGCCGGCGCCCTTGCGCCGCACCAGGATCTGCTCGGCCTCCAGTTCGTTCAGCGCGCGGTTCACGGTCATGCGCGACACCGCGAACGTCTCGGCCAGCCGCAGCTCGGGCGGGATGGCGTCGCCCTCGCGCCAGACCCCGGCGGCAATCTGGTCCTGCACGTAGTCCTTGATGCGCTGGAACGCCGGCGCGGGCGGGTTGCTGGGTCGGACGGTCGGGCGTGTCGGCATGCAGGCTCCTGGCTGCGGGTGGGTGGATGATCGGGTCAGACGGCCGCGCGTGGGCCATGTCGGGGAAAAGCGCCGCGTGCCACGCATGGCCATGCACAGCGCCAGTGCCACGCGGCACCGCGCGCGTGCCGCCCCGCATCTTATGAGAAATCCGCTTTCCGATATGCGAAAAGTTGTCTATACAGTATCGGACGGCTTCCGTAAGATCAGTCTATACAAGTCGGCTGGCAGCACAAGGGCCGCACGGCGTCGCCGGGTCAACGATCGAAGTGCCATGACGGGGAGAATTGCGTGAACCGTTGCGTAAGAAGGCCGGCCATCGGATGGCGGCTGTGGATGGCCGTGCCGGCCGTGGTCTCCGTGCTCGCGGCGCTGCCGCGTCCCGCGTCGGCGCAGCCCGACGACTATCCGTCCCGCCCCGTGCGCGTAGTCGTGCCGTTCGCGGCCGGCGGCGTGGCCGATGCGCTGCCGCGGCTGATCGGGCAGAAGCTGTCGGAGCGCTGGGGCAAGCCCGTGGTGATCGACAACAAGCCCGGCGCGGCCGGCAACATCGGCATGGAAGCCGTGGCACGCGCGGCGCCCGATGGCTATACGCTGGGGCTGGCGCCGGCCGGCAACCTGACCGTCAACCCGATCCTGTTCCGCAAGCTCAGCTTCGAGACCCGCGACTTCGTGCCCGTGACGATGCTGGCGGCCTCGCCCAACGTGCTGGTCGTCAATCCGTCGGTGCCGGCGCGCTCACTCAAGGAGCTCGTGGCCTACGCCCGCACGCACCCGGGCGAGCTGAACTTTGCCTCGCCCGGCAACGGCAGCGGCGCGCATCTGGCCGGCGAACTGCTGAACCTCGAAGCGGGCGTCAAGACCGTGCACGTGCCGTACAACGGCATGGCGCCGGCGCTCAACGACGTGCTGGCCGGCCAGGTGCAGATGATGTTCGGCGGCATCTCCACCGTGCTCCAGCACATCCGAACCGGCAAGCTGGTGCCGCTGGCCGTGGCCGGGCCGCGCCGGCTGCCGCAGTTGCCCAACGTGCCGACCGTCGCCGAATCGGGCTATCCGGGCTTCGACGTGACGTCGTGGTACGGGCTGGTGGCGCCCAAGGGCACGCCGGAGGCCGTGGTACGCAAGTGGCAGGCCGACGTGGCCACCGTGCTGCGCGACCCCGACGTGCGCCAGAAGCTCGACGGCCTGGGCCTGGAGCCGGTGGGCAACACCAGCCAGGCGTTCGGCGACACCATCGCCACCGAGACCACGAAATGGCGCGCGATCGTGCATCGCGCCAACATTCCCCCGCTGCAGTAAGGAGACGCGCCGTGAACCCGTTGTACCTGACCTACCTGAACGGCCCCGACGTGGCCGAGCTGGCGCTGACCGACGCCGAGATCCTGGCCGCCGTGGAAGCGGCACTGGCCGCCCAGGGCCGCGGCGAGACCGTGATCGAGCCGCGCGTGCACCTGGTGCCGGAATCGTCGGACAAGGGCCACTTCAACGTGCTGCGCGGCTTTATCAAGCCGCTGCACGTGGCCGGGGTGAAGGTGGTGTCCGACTATGTCGACAACTACCGGCACGGGCTGCCGTCCGAGATGGCGCTGCTGAACCTGTTCGACCCCGACAACGGTGTGCCGCTGGCCGTGATCGACGCCACGGCCATCACCGACATGCGCACCGGCGCCGTGACCGCGCTGGGCGCCAGGCATCTGGCGCGCCGGGGCAGCAAGGTGCTGGGGCACATCGGCGCGCGCGGCACGTCGTACTGGAACGTGCGGCTGCTCGACTCGCTGTTCGATTTCGACGAGATCCGCGTCCATTCCCGCCGGCCCGAGAGCCGCGACGCGTTTGCCGCGCGGCTCGCGCGCGACCTCGGCAAGCCCGTGACCGTGACCGAGGACTGGGAATCGTGCGTGCGCGGCGCCGATATCGTGGTGGAGGCGTCGCGGCTGCCCAAGCCGCAGCCGATGCTGCTGACCGAGTGGATCCAGCCCGGCGCGCTGGTGATTCCGTACGGCACGATGAGCGCCGTGGAGCTGTCGCTGACCGACATCATGAGCAAGATGGTGGTGGACGACTGGGGCCAGTGCCGCAAGGGCCTGCCGTTCGGCGCGCTGCGCCAGCACGTGGACAGCGGCCGGCTGAACGAGGAAAACCTGCACGCCGAGCTGGGCCAGATCGTGGCCGGGCTGAAGCCGGGGCGCGAGCGCGACGACGAGACGATCCTGTTCTGGCACCGCGGGCTTTCCACGACCGACATCGCGCTGGGCCACGCCATGCTGACCAAGGCGCGCGCCAAGGGCCTGGGCCAGACGCTGCGCTTTGCCTGAGATGGCGGCCGGCATCGCGTCGTTCCGCATGTACAACGCCACGCCGGCCGTCGCGGCGGCGTGGCAGGCCCTGTTTGCGCGGGTGTTTGCCGACCTGTCCTGGCCGGTGGCAATCGTGCCGCACGCCTGGCCCGCGCCGCTGCCCGAGCTCTGGCAGCGGCCGGACCTCGTGTGCGGCTTCATGTGCGGGCTGCCGTTCGCGCAGCGCGTGGCGCCCGTGGTGCCGCTGGTGGCGCCGGTGCCATCGCCGGCCGCATACGGCGGCCAGCCGCGCTACCGCAGCGAACTGCTGGTGCGTGCGGATGCAGGCTGGCAGCGCATCGACGACACGTTCGGCCACCGCATCGGCTGGATGGCGCGCCATTCGCAGTCGGGCTACCACGCGGCGCGCCATCTGCTGGCGCCCAGCGCCCAGACGCATGGCGCGCCGCTGTTCCGTGCCTCGGTCGGCCCGCTCGACACGCCGATGCGGGCGCTGACGGCCTTGCGCGACGGCGAGATCGACGTCACCGCGCTCGACAGCTATTTCCTCGATCTGCTGCGCCGGCACGCGCCCGACCGGCTCGACGGCCTGCACACCGTCGCCTGCACGCCGTGGACGCCCAATCCGCTGCTGGTGGCGTCCGCCACGCTGGACGACGCCGCCCGCGCGACGCTGATCGACCGGCTCTGCGGCCTGCACGCCGACCCTGCCTATGCCCCGCTGCTCGACGCCGTGCTGGTGGCGCGCTTCGTGCGCCCCGACCCCGCCGCCCACGCGCCGCTGGCCGTGGCGGCAGCCAGCGACGACGGCGGCTATCCCGAACTGGCCTGACCCTGCGGCGGCCCGCGCCACGTTAGAATGGGCGCGACCGCCCCCAACCCGCCGAACGGACCGCCCCCCGCCATGTCGTCCACGCCGATGAGTTTCGAAGATGCCATCCGTACCGCCGGTGTCGGCAAGTTCCAGTACCGGCTGTTCGTGATTTTCGGGCTGGTGTGGATGGCCGACGCGATGCAGGTGCTGTCCATCGGCTTCAGCGCGCCATCGATTGCCGCCACCTTCGGCGTCACGGTGCCGCAAGCGCTGCAGACCGGCACCGCATTCTTCGTCGGCATGCTGATTGGCGCCTTCTGCTTCGGCCGCATTGCCGACCGCATCGGCCGGCGCCCGGCGCTGATGCTGGCCGTCATCATCGACGCGGCCTGCGGCGTGGCCTCGGCCTTCGCGCCCAGCCTGGGCTGGCTGATGGTGCTGCGGCTGCTGACCGGCATCGGCGTGGGCGGCACGCTGCCCGTGGACTACACGATGCTGGCCGAATTCCTGCCGCGCGACCGCCGCGGCCGCTGGCTGGTGCTGCTGGAATCGTTCTGGGCGCTCGGCACCATCTGCCTGGCGATGCTGGCCCTGGCGGCCGGCGCCCACGGCAACGATGCCTGGCGCATCATCTTCTTCGTCACCGGCATTCCGGCGCTGGTCGGCCTGATCCCGCGCATGTACGTGCCCGAATCGCCGCTGTTCCTGAACCGCAACGGCAAGTCGGAACAGGCGCGGCAGGTGCTGGAGCGCGTGGCGTCCACCAACGGCCGGCGGATGTCCATTCCCCCGCTGCAGTCCGAAACCCCCGAGCGGGCGTCGGTCTTCATGCTGTTCGGCGCCACGTTCCGCCGCCGCACCGTGGGGCTGGTGCTGGCCTGGCTGCTGATCTCGATTGCCTACTACGCGGTGTTCGTCTACCTGCCGATCCGGCTCAGCAGTTCCGGCTTTGGATGGATGCGCGGGCAGGTGTTCCTGGTGGTGCTGGCACTGGTGCAGCTACCCGGCTATGCGCTGGCGGCCTATGGCGTGGAGCGCTGGGGCCGCAAGCCCACGCTGATCGGCTTCCTGCTGCTCAGCGCGGCCGGCTGCATGCTCTACAGCCTGGGGACGTCGACCACGGTGGTGGTGGGCTCCACGCTGCTGATGAGCTTTGCGCTGCTGGGCACCTGGGGCGCGCTGTACGCGTTCACGCCCGAGGTCTACCCGACCAACCTGCGCGCCACCGGCATGGGCACGGCCGGCGCCGTGGCCCGCTTTGGCGGCCTGTTCGCGCCGGCCATCATCGCCCCGGTCATGGCCACGCACTTCACGCTGGCGCTGGCGATGATTTCCGCCATGCTGGCCGCGGCGGCGCTGGCGGTGGGGTCGGTCAACGTGGAATCGCGCAACCGGGCGCTCGACTGACGGTTTTGCCTTGCGCAGCAGGCCCCGGGCGCCTACCTTGGCTCAGGGGTCGCGGCATGCGGCGGCGGCCCCCGCCCCTGGGAGTCCACCAATGAGAAAACTGATCGTGTCCACCTTTGTCTCGCTCGACGGCATCATGCAGGCGCCGGGCGGCCCCGAGGAAGACCCCGCCGGCGGCTTTGCGTTCGGCGGCTGGACGTTCCCGTTCTGGGACGACACCATGGGCCAGGACATGAAGGGGCTGGACGGCAAGGACCGCGAGCTGCTGCTGGGCCGCAAGACCTACGAGATCTTTGCCGCGTACTGGCCGTACCAGCCGGCCGACGACCCCATCGCCAGCACCTTCAACGCCACGCGCAAGCACGTGGCGTCGCGCACGCTGACGTCGCTGGAGTGGGACAACGCGGCGCTGCTGCAGGGCGACGTGGCCGCCGCCGTGGCCGCGCTGAAGGCCGAAGCGGGCAAGGACCTGCAGGTGATCGGCAGCGGCAACCTGATCCAGACGCTGCGCGCCGCGTCCCTGGTCGACGAATACAACGTGTGGACCTTCCCGGTGGTGCTGGGCCACGGCAAGCGGCTGTTCGAGCCCGATACCCGGCCCGGAGCGCTCAAGCTGGTGGAATCGCGGACGTCCGGCTCGGGCGTGGTGATGAGCACCTATGTGCCGGCCGGCGACGTGCCGGCCGGGTCGTTCGCCCAGGCCACGCCCAGCGCGCGCGAGCTGGCGCGGCGCGAAAAATGGCAGCGCGAGGCCGGTTGAGCCCGCGCCGGACGCTCGGTGCCCGGCTCAGTGCTCGGTGGTCCGCAACAGCGACGTGTCGTAGCCCAGCGCGGCCACGCGCCTGACCAGAAAGTCGGCCAGTTCCGGCGACGGCCGGGCGTCGCGCGTGAGGATCCACAGGAAGCGGCCGGACGGCTCGCCGACGATGGACCACGCGTAGTCGTCGCAATGGTCGAGCACCCAGTAGTCGCCAAAGAAGAACGGGCCGAAGAACGACACTTCCAGCTTGGCGTTGCCGCTGCCCGGCACCACGCGGGCGCGACCTTCCGAGACCCGCGCCTCGCCGCCGGCGCAGCCTTCATGGCAGGTGTTGCGCACGCCGATCAGGCCGTCGTCGCGCAGCGTGTATTCGGCGGTCACGCCTTCGCAGCCACGCTCGAAGCCGTTCTCGTAGCGGGCGTACTCGTACCACTGGCCCAGGTAGCGGTCCAGGTCCACGGCCTTGGCCGGTTCGGGCACGGCCACGTTGCCGCGCTTGCCGCCCGAGAACTTGCCGTACGCCTTGGCCGCGAACGCGGCACCCACCAGGGCCACGCCGGCTGCCGCCAGCGGCATCATTGACTTTCTCACGGTGCACCTCCGGGATCAGATCGTCGGAAATCTCGACATTCCCGTCGATTCTGCGGCGCGCGGCCGTTGCCGCTGCATCGGACGCCGGCCGGCACGGCGCGTCGGAGGATGCTGACTCCCTGCCCGCCGGACGCGCAAAAGTGCGCTGCGGCCCGCCTGCGGGCAACAAAAAAGGGCACATCCGGCGGACGTGCCCTTTTCCATCGCATGGCGCTGCGCGGCGTCAGAACTTGTGACGCACGCCCACCAGCACGCCGGTCTGGTTCTTGCCCGGCAGCGTGGTGCCAAAGCCGCCCGTGCCCAGATCCGAGCCGTCCTTGTTGCGCGTGTAGGCCAGGTTCAGGTACGCGTCGGTGCGCTTCGAGAACGAATAGTCAGCCGACACGACGAACAGCCACGGATCGGCGCCCGAGTTGCGGAAGTCCTGGTAGTAGGCCGCGCCGGTCAGCGACCACGCCGGCGTGACGTCCCACTGCGCGCCAGCCCAGTACAGGTTGGCGGTCTGCGACGCGGGCGCCGTCATGAAGCGCGCGTAGCGGTAGCCCAGGTACGGCTTGACCGGGCCAATCTTGTAGTTGGCGGCCACGGCCACCTTGCGGGTCTTGTCGTCGCCGGTGGCCACGGTGTTGCCGCGCAGCTCGTCATAGACCACGGCCACGGCCAGCGCGCCGCTCTCGTAGGCCAGGCTGCCGCCGAATTCGCGGCCCACCTTGTAGTTGCCCGGCACTTCGCCGTTGACGCCGGCGGCGCCGTCGTAGCCCGTGCTGTACATCAGCTTGGCCGCGATCGGGCCGAACTTGCCGGCGTACTTGACCGAGTTGTCGGCACGCGACTGGAACGACGGGTCCTGCACGCCGATCGAGTAGCGCGTGGAGATGCCCATCGGGTCGTACTGCACGCCAAAGTCATACATCGGCGTGTTGTGGCGGCCCAGCGACAGCGTGCCGTACGTGCTGCTCAGGCCCACCCAGGCCTGGCGGCCGAACAGGCGGTTGCCCTGGCCGCTGCGGCCGTCGTCGATGTTGAAGCCGCTTTCCAGCGCGAACACGGCGCTCAGGCCGCCGCCCAGGTTCTCGGTGCCACGCAGGCCCCAGCGCGAGCCCGACAGGTTGCCCGACTGCATGCGCACCGCGGTGTTGTCACCGGCGCCGGCATGGTTGACGAATTCCACGCCCACGTCGGCCACGCCGTACAGCGTGACGGAAGTCTGGGCAAACGCTCCCCCGGCGAACAGGCCGCTCACGGCCGCCGCCATCCACATCTCTCTCTTCTTCATGACTCTGGGGTCTCCCCTCGTTGAAAAAACACTCGTCGGCCCGGCTGTGCCGGGCCTGCATGCTGCTGTCGCTGTGTACGTCCCCGTTCCGCGCGGCGGCCGATCGCATATTTCAATGCGTTACAGCCGTCGGTTCGGATGTATCAGGGATGCGACATTACATCATGTAGTGATGCATGGGGAGCCCGTTGCGGGAAATCCCTGAGAGGAAGGCCAAAGTTATACCGCGCGGTCAGGACGCGCTATCGGCCGTGGATGCCTTGCGGACGCTGCCCGCGCGCGTGGCGAACCAGCAGAGGATGGATCCGGCGCAGACCATTGCCGCGCCCTTCCAGAACGCCAGCGACAGCGGCGCCTGCAGCAGCGTGGCGGCCAGCGCCGCCGACACCACCGGGATGAAGTAGGACGCGCCGGCCAGCACGGTCACGTTGCCGTGCAGGATGCCGACGTTCCACGCGGCGTAGCCAAAGCCCATGGCGCAGGCGGCCAGCGCCAGGTACAGGCAGCCGGCGGCGCTGAACACCATGGTCTCGCCGCCGGTGAACAGGTACTTGCCCCACAGCACCAGCGCGGTCAGCATGAAGAACAGCGTGACGGCGTTCTTGCCCTGGGCGATGCGGGCCGTCACCGTGCAGTAGCCGGCCCAGATCATGGCGCCGCAGAACGACAGGCCGTAGCTGAGCGGATTGTCGCGGATATTGGCCGCCATGCCGGCCGGGTCCAGCCCCTGGTCGCCGCCCAGCACCCAAGCGATGCCTAGCAGCGCCACCGCAAAGCCGGGCACGATCAGCCAGTTGGCGCGCTGGCCGTTGAACAGGATCGCAGCCAGCATCGTGAAGCTCGGCCAGAGGTAGTTGACCATGCCGACCTCGATGGCCTGCCGGGCGGTGTTGGCGTAGCCGATCGACAGCGACAGGCAGACCTCGTACGACACGAACAGCAGGCTGCCCCAGACCAGATAGGCGCGCGGCAGCGCGCGGACGCGGGCTGGCCCCACCGTGAGCCAGAGCAGCACCGACGCAACCGTGTACATCAGCGCCGCGCCGCCCGTGGCGCCAAAGCTCTGGCTGACGCCGCGGATCAGGCCAACGATGGCGCTCCAGAGCACGATCGCGACAAGGCCGATCAGCGTGGCCTGGGTTCTACCGGGAGTGACTGCCATGGGACAAAAAGCGTTGACGAGGGCGGAAGGAGCGGCATTTTACTTGGCTGGCCGGGTGCCATGTCGATCCAAGTAAAATGCCGACCATCGATCGACAGGAGGTGTCCCCGGATGTCCCGCTTCAAGACCATGCCGCTGGCCGTAGCCGCCGGCATGGCCATCCTGGCGGCCACGGCCTGCTCCAACGAGGAGCCCGCCGCGCCCGCCACCCCCGCGCCGCCCGCCGCGCGCAGCGAACTGGAAGCGGCGGCCGCGCTCGTGCCGCATCTGGACGAAGCCGTGCTGCGCAACACGGCCGACTATTGCAGCCGGCACGCCCCGCGCACCCGCGCGGCGGTGGAAGCCGCCTGGGCCGGCTGGCAGGCCCGCAACGCGGCCCATATGGCCGTGTCGCGCCAGTACCGCGCGCGGCTGGAAGCCTCGGCCGCCCATGGCAGCACCGAGGAAGAACGCCGCGCCAGCCAGGAATTGCTGACCCAGAACGCGATGCTGATCGACAGCTTCACCAACCAGCAACTCGACGTGATGCGCGTGGCGCTGGAACACGGCGAACGGCAGGTCATCGCCGAGCTTTGCACCGAGCAGTTCGCCAAGGTGGCGGCCGGGGAGTGGGATATCCGGCAGCGCGACCCGGAAATCGCCGCGCTGCTGGACGCCGGCGCGCCGGCCCAGGCAACCCGGCCCTGACTGCACACGCTGCCATCCCCCGCGCGGCCGATCCGCCTCCCGGATCGTCGAATCTCCAGATTGCCCACCTCGATTTGATCGAGGACAAATGATGGCGTGACCCGCTCTTGCACACTGGCGGGCATGCCATCGACACCCCCCACCCCC
Organism: Cupriavidus sp. SZY C1; assembly: GCF_032190535.1. NCBI lineage: Bacteria > Pseudomonadati > Pseudomonadota > Betaproteobacteria > Burkholderiales > Burkholderiaceae > Cupriavidus > Cupriavidus sp. SZY C1. The sequence continues at coordinate 316,996 of NZ_JAUANU010000003.1, read as the reverse complement.
CGTCGCGCCAGCCTGGCGCCGCTGTCCGCGTCCGACCTCCCCCGCCAGACCCGCCACCCCACCCGACGCCTGCCAGCGCTGACCGGCCTGTTCAGCGTGACCTTGCTGGTGGTCAATACGCTGCTGTGCTTTGTGCCGATCGTCCTGCTGGCGCTGGTCAAGCTGGCCGTGCCGACGCGCGCGGTGCGCCGGCGGCTGGACCCGGTGCTGAACGGCATCGCCACCTACTGGATCTCGTGCAACACGCGCTGGATCGCCCGGCTGCAACCGGGCATCTGGACGATCCACGGCAACACCGGGCTGCGGCTCGACGACTGGTACCTGGTCAACTGCAACCACCAGACCTGGGTCGACATCTTCGTGCTGCAGGCCGCGCTGAACAAGCGCATCCCGCTGCTGAAGTTCTTCCTGAAGCAGCAGCTGCTGTACGTGCCGTTCATCGGCCTGGCGTGGTGGGCGCTCGATTTCCCGTTCATGAAGCGCTACAGCAAGGCGCAACTGCGCCGCAAGCCGCAGCGGGGCCGCCAGGACCAGGAAACGGCCCGGCGCGCGTGCCAGAAATTCCGGCTCGTGCCGACCAGCGTGATGGTGTTTGCCGAGGGCACGCGGTTCTCCGAGGCCAAGCGGATCGCGCAGTCGTCGCCGTATCGCCATTTGCTGAAGCCACGAGCCGGCGCGCTGGCTACCACGCTCAGCGCCATGGGCGATCAGTTCCGCTCGATGATCGACGCGACGATCGTGTACCCCGACGGCGTGCCGAGCTTCTGGGACCTTGCCTGCGGCCGCGCCGGGCGCATCGTCGTCATGATTCGGCAGATTCCGATTCCGCAAAGCTTCTGCGGCGGCGACTACGGCGCCGATCCGGTCTTCCGCGCGGATTTCCACCATTGGCTGGCACAGCAATGGGAAGAAAAGGATCGCGCGATGGCCGCGCTGGTCGACTCGGACGCTTCCGAGCGAATTTAAGATTTTTCCGATTCCACGATGAGAATCGTCTCCCCTACACTGGGTTTGCCCGTGCAATGCGGGTGACCCAACGGAGTCCAGGGTTGACCCTCCCCTGCGCTCATCTTCGGTGCCACGCGGATCCCCGCCGCGTGGCATTTTTTTCGTCCCGGCCGTCAGCGCTGCGGATCAGAATCTTCCGACTCCAGCAGACAACGGCCGGCGCGGGCCCGCGCCATTTGCGGTACCCTCGCGGCCACTGGCGGGCCCTTGCCCGCCGCTTGTTTTGACGACTTGCAGACTCCATGGAACAGCCTTCGGCCGATCCCCACATTGACGCCGCCGAACGCGCGGCGCTGTACCGCATCCTGGCGCTGCGGCGCGACTGCCGCCATTTCACGCCGGGCCCGCTGCTGCCCGACGACCAGCTGGCGCGCCTGCTCGATGCAGCCAACCAGGCGCCATCGGTAGGCCTGATGCAGCCGTGGCGCTTCATGCGCCTGAGCACGCAGGCGTGGCGCGCGCGGCTGGCCCCGCTGGTGGAAGCCGAGCGGCAGGCCACGGCGCAGGCGCTGGGGCCGCGCGGCGACGAATTCCTGCGGCTCAAGGTCGAGGGCATCCGCGAGGCCGCCGAACTGCTGGCCGTGATCCTGGCGCCCGACGACGGCACGGTCTTCGGCCGCCGCAGCATGCCGGTGGAGATGGCCTGGGCGTCGGCCGCGTGCGCGGTCCAGAACCTGTGGCTCGCGGCGCGGGCCGAGAACCTGGGCCTCGGCTGGGTCTCGATGTTCGACCCCGACGCGCTCGCGCGCGAGCTGGGCCTGCCGCCCGGCGCCCGGCCGTTCGGGCTGCTGTGCCTGGGCCCGGTGCCGGCGTTCTATGCCGCGCCGATGCTGGAGCAGGAAGGCTGGCGACAGCGCCAGCCGCTGGAACGGATTCTCTGGGGCGGATCGCTGGCGCCCTGCCCAGACGGCAAGTCCTGAGCCGCCATACCGATCCGGCTTCCCGCGGGCCGCCCGCATACGGATCTGGTATACCATCGCGGCTGCGCCCCATCCCCCCAGCCCCCCAGCCCCCGCGATGAAATTCAAGGAAATCCAGGCATTCCAGGCCGTCATGCGGTCCGGATCGATGACCGCCGCCGCGGCGGAATTGCACACGTCGCAGCCGAACGTCAGCCGGCTGATCGCCCAGCTCGAATACGGCACGGGGCTCACGCTGTTCACGCGCACGGCCGGCCGGCTGGTGCCCACCGAGGAAGGGCTGGCCTTCGTGCGCGAGGTGGAGCGCGCGTTCGTGGGGCTGGACGCGCTCAAGGACGCCGCGCGCGACATCCGCCAGTTCGGCAAGGGCCGGCTGCGCATCGCGTCGGTGCCGTCGCTGGCCATGACCGTGCTGCCGCTGGTGCTCCAGCGCTTTCATGCCGACTACCCCGACGTCCACGTGGCGATGGAAACCGGCAGCACCCAGCTGGTGGCGGACCGCGTCGGCGGCCGCTACTGCGACCTCGGGCTCGTCTCGTACCTGCCGCCGGCCGCCGTCACCGACGCGCAGCCCGTGGCAGACCTGTCCGGCTGCTGCGTGCTGCCGCCCAGCCACCGGCTGGCCAGCCACGACGTGATCACGCCGGCCGACCTTGCCGGGGAATCGTTCATCTCGATGAGCCATGGCGACGGCCTGCGCGCCGCCGTGGACGCCGCCTTTGCCGCCGACGACCGCCGCGTGCTGCACTTCGAGACGCCCTACGGCGCCACGATCTGCCGGATGGTGGGGCTGGGGCTCGGCGTCGGCATCGTCAATCCGCTGGTGGCCCGGCTGCACCTGAACGAGGTGGTGGTGCGCCCGTTCGCGCCACGCATTCCGTTTGTCAGCTACCTGCTGCTGGCCCGCAACCGGCCCGCCAACGTGCTGGTGGACCGCTTCATCGCGGAGATGATCGCGGGCATCACGGCCGAAACAGCATCGCTGCCGGCCGAGCTATCAGGTTTTGGTATGGACGCCTGACAGACTCGTATTTGCGCGGGGGCCACCCGCGTGCGCATACTCGCTCGCAGTGACACGCTTGCGAGTACGACATGAATTCCAGCAGGGCCCAGGGCCCGCAACATCCCCACCGGAGGCGCCGCTGATGGCTGCCGCCTCCCCCCGTTTCCCGGTCTTCGACGTGGCCGTCGTGGGCGGCGGCCTGGTCGGCTCGGCCGTGGCCTACGGCCTGCGCGACCACGCCGGCACCATCGCCGTGCTGGACGAAGGCGACATCGCGCTGCGCGCATCGCGCGGCAACTTCGGGCTGGTCTGGCTGCAGAGCAAGGGCTACGGCCTGGGCACCTACAGCCGCTGGACGCTGAACTCCACGCGCATGTGGCCGCGCCTGGCCGCGCGGCTGGCGCAGGAAACCGGCATCGACGTGGCGCTGGAGCAGAAAGGCGGCCTGACCCCGCTGATGGGCGACTACGAAGTGGAAGCGCGGCTGGCGTGGGTGCAGACGCTGATGGCCCAGCCTGGCGTGGAACCGTACGAGTGGAAGCTGCTGGACCACCACCAGGCAGCCTCGCTGGTGCCGGGGCTGGGGCCCGACGTGACGGGCGCGATCTGGACGCCGCACGATGGCATCGTCAACCCGCTCAAGCTGCTGCGCGCGTTCCATACCGCGTTCAGCACCAGCGGCGTCGAATACCTGCCGCACCACGGCGTCACGGCCATCGCGCGGCAGCCCGGCGGCGAATTTGCGCTGACCACGCCGCAGGGCGACATCCGCGCGCGCAAGATCGTGCTGGCCGGCGGCCTGCGCAACGGCGACCTGGGCCGCATGGTCGGCATCGACCTGCCCATGGCGCCGCAACGCGGCCAGATCCTGGTGCTGGAGCGCACGCGCCGGCTGCTGGACACGCCGATGGTCACGCTGCGCCAGAACGACGAAGGTAGCTGGCTGGTTGGCGATTCCCAGGAAGACGCGGGCTATGCCGAGCAGGTCACCACGCTGCCGGTGCTGGCAACGCTGGCCGACCGCGCCGTGCGCACGCTGCCGGCGCTGCGCGATGTGCGCGCGGTGCGCGCGTGGTCGGCCCTGCGCGTGCGGGCCAAGGACGGCTTTCCGGTCTACGAGCAGTCGCCCACCCAGCCCGGCGCGTTCATCGTCACCTGCCATAGCGGCGTGACGCTGGCCGCCACGCACGCGCTGCACCTTGCCCCAATGATCGCCGCCGGCGCGCTGTCGCCGGACCTGGCCCCCTTCTCGACCCGGAGATTCCATGTTCAGACGCATTGACGCCGCCGAACCGGCCGGGCGCCCCGTACGGCTTACCGTGGACGGCGTGCCACTGGCCTGCCGCGAGGGCGACAGCGTGGCCGCGGCCCTGTTCGCGGCCGGCGTGCTGGCGTGCCGCGACACCGCCGTGTCGGGCGCCGCGCGCGGGCCCTATTGCATGATGGGCGTCTGCTACGACTGCCTGGTCCGCATCGACGGCCGGCCGAACCAGCAGGCATGCATGACCCGCGTGCGCGACGGCATGCGCGTGGAGCGCCAGATCGGCGCGCGCGAGGTGGCGGCATGAGCCTCGACGTGACCAACTGCGACGTGCTGGTGGTGGGCGCCGGCCCGGCCGGGCTGGCGGCCGCCACGCAGGCGGCGGCGCTGGGCCTGTCCACGGTGCTGGTCGACGAACAGCCAGCCCCGGGCGGCCAGATCTATCGCGCGATCACCAGCACGCCCGTGCAGGACCGCGCGATCCTGGGCAAGGACTACTGGCATGGCGAGGCCCTGCTGGAACCGTTCGCCCGCAGCGGCGCGCGGCACATTGGCGCGGCCACGGTCTGGTCGATCAACGCCCGCGAGCCGCAGCCGGACGGCGCCGCGGCAGGCTTCGAGGTCGCGTACTCCGTGGCGGCGCCCGGCAACGACCCGCAGGCCGCGCTGCTGCACTGCCGCCATATCATCCTGGCCACCGGCGCGCAGGAGCGTCCCTTCCCGATCCCCGGCTGGACGCTGCCCGGCGTGATCACGGCCGGCGCGGCGCAGATCCTGCTCAAGACGTCCGGCGTGGTGCCCGATGGTCGCACCGTGCTGGCCGGCGGCGGGCCGCTGCTCTACCTGCTGGCGTACCAGTACCTGCAGGCCGGCGTCCGGCTGGAGGCCATCCTGGAGACGACCGACAACGGCCAGCGGCGCCACGCGCTGCCGCACGCCTGGGGCTTCCTGCGCTCGCCGTACCTGCGCAAGGGCCTGACGATGCTGCGCGCGGTGCGCAAGGCCGTGCCGATCGTCAGCAACGTGACCGCGCTGGAAGCCATTGCCGGCGACAGCGGGCTGGTGGCCGAACTGCGCTACGAAGCCGGCGGGCAGCGCCGCACGCTGGCCGTCGACCAGGTGCTGCTGCACCAGGGCGTGGTGCCGAATACGAACCTGTCGCGCGCCATTGGCGCCGAGCATGTCTGGAACGACCGGCAGGACTGCTGGGAGCCGCAGGTGGACGGCTGGGGCGCCACGTCGGTGCCGCATGTGAGCATCGCCGGTGACGGCGCCGGCATCGCGGGCGCCATGGCCGCCGAGCACCGGGGACGCATCGCCGCGTTCGGTGCCGCCACCGCGCTGGGTGCCATCGACTCCGCCGGGCGCGACGCCGGTGCCGCGCCGCATCGGGCCGCGCTGGCCCGCGCCACGCGGGGCCGGGAATTCTTCGAGGTGCTGTACCGCCCGCTGCCGCAGTTCCGCCGCCCGGTGGGCGACACCATCGTCTGCCGCTGCGAGGAAGCCACGGCCGAGCAGGTGCGCCACGCCGCGCGCATCGGCTGCCAGGGGCCGAACCAGCTCAAGGCGTTCCTGCGGTGCGGCATGGGCCCGTGCCAGGGCCGCTTCTGCGGGCTGACCGTGACCGAGCTGATTGCCGACGAGCAGCAGCGCCATCCGCGCGACGTGGGCTACTACCGGCTGCGGTTCCCGACCAAGCCGGTGACGCTGGGCGAGATCGCCACGCTGCCGCAGACGCAGGCATCGCGGGACGCCGTGGTGCGATTCAAGAAGTAACGCAACACCCATACCTATCGAGCGGGACCGGCGCAGGCCGGATCCCGCCAGCCAGACCAGCACAGCGACGCGCACCCTGAGAGCCACCCCAACCTTCCAACGAGACTCAACATGGCGTTTACCAAGATCGTCCCCGCTCTCGCCCTTGCGCTGGCCGCTACGCACGGCCTGGCGCAGGAGCTGCCCCCCGGCCCCATCCGCATGCTCGTCGGCTTTGCGCCGGGCGGCGGCAACGACGTCATCGCGCGCACGGTGTCCACGCAGTTCCAGATCAACACCAAGACCACGATCGTCGTGGAGAACAAGCCCGGCGGCGGCAGCACGCTGGCCACGGCCGAGATGGCGCGCGCCCGGCCGGACGGCTCGGTGCTGCTGCTGGGCTCCGTGGGCGGGCAGGCCATCGCGCCGTCGATCTACAGCAAGCTGCCGTACGACCCGGTCAAGGGCGTGCAGCCCGTGTCGCTGGTGGCCCGGTCGGCCAATGCGCTGGTCGTCAACAACGACCTGCCCGTCAAGACCGTGCAGGAGCTGCTGGCGTACGCCCGCGCCAACCCCGGCAAGCTCAACGTCACGTCGCCCGGCAACGGCACGATCTCGCACCTGTCGGCCGAGCTGTTCAAGAGCATGGCGGGCGTGTCGATCACGCACATCCCGTATCGCGGCGATGCCCCGGCCATGCAGGACGTGATGGCCGGCCAGGCGCAGATGACGTTCGCCAGCCTGCCGTCGGCCAAGGCCGGCGCCGATACCGGCAAGGTGCGCATCATTGCCGTGACCGGCAGCAAGCGCGTGGAGACCATGCCGAACGTGCCGACCATCGCCGAATCGGGCGTGCCCGGCTACGAGGTGGTGTCGTGGTACGGCGTGTTCACCACCGGCGGCACGCCGATGCCCACCGTGAACCGCCTGGCGCAGGAGATTGCGGCCGTGGTGGCGCAGCCGGCCATCCGCGACACCATCGCCAAGCAGGGCATGGAGCCCAGCGCGCTGGGGCCGGTGGAATTCACGCAACTGGTGAACCGCGACACCCAGAAGTGGGAAAAGGTCGTCAAGGCCGTCGGCATCAAGCTGGACTGAGCGGCGGCCCGGTGGCGGGATAGAATCCAGCCTCCGATCCTCGTCGATCTCCCTCCACGGGCGCCCCCGCCGCACGCGATGTCGAACCAACGCTGGGCCTTGCACTGGCCCGTCGTCCTGGCCTGTACGCTGGGACTGGGCTGGCTGCTGCAGCCGGTGATCGCCACGGCCAGCGTGCTGGTGGCGGCGATGGCCTGCGGCATGGCCGCCGGCTGCCTCGACGTCCGCCTGCGCATCGCGCCCCGGCTCACCGCCCTGGCGCAGGCGCTGACGGGCACGGCCATCGCCAGCACGCTGCATCTTTCCGAACTGCTGGAAGCGGCATCCGACGGACTGGTGGTGCTGGGCGTGGCGCTGACCATCGGCAGTGCCGCGCTGGTCGGCTGGCTGCTGGTGCGGTATTCGCGGCTGCCCGGCACGACCGGCGCGTGGGGCAGCCTGCCCGGCGCGGCGTCGATCATGGGCGCGCTGGCCACCGACAACGGCGGCGACGGCATCCTGGTCTCGCTGATGCAGTACCTGCGCGTGGTGCTGGTGGTGGTCACCGGGCCGCTGGTGGCCCATGCCATCGTCGATGCCCAGCCGCTGGCGCCGGCGGCACTGACAGCGGCCACGCCGCTCGCCGGCACGCCGTGGCAGATCGGCACGCTGGCCGCCTTCGGCATCGCGGCGCTGGGCTGCTGGATCGGCACGCGCTTTCGCATCCTGGCCGGCGCCTTCCTGGTGCCGATGGCGCTCGGCGCCGCGTGGGTGACCGCCGTGCCGGTGCCGGTGGTGGTGCCCGCCCCGCTGCTGGCCGGCTGCTTCGCGGTGCTGGGCTGGACCATCGGCCTGCAGTTCCGGCGCGACCTGCTGCGGCCCCTGGTGGCGTCGCTGCCGGTCATGCTGGCCGCCATCGTGGCGATGATGGCGCTCTGCGCCGCGGCCGCCTGGCTGATCTCGGCCACCGGCGACGTGAGCTTCCTGACCGCCTACCTGGCTACGTCGCCCGGCGGCGTCGAATCGATCGTCGCCATCGCGCTGGGCACGCACGCCGACATGAACTTCGTCGTCGCCACGCAGACGCTGCGGCTGTTCTCGGTGGTCGTCTGCGGGCCGTGGATCGCGCGGCGCATTGCGCGCGGCATCGGCCGGGACATCGCCGGCGCGCCGTGACGCGCCCGCGCCCGGCTCAGAGCCCCAGGCAGACGGCCCCGGCCGCCACCACCACGCAGGCCACCCAGCGCGCGGGGCTGACCGCCTCACGCAGCCATACCCGGCCGATCAGCACCGCAAACACCACGCTGGTTTCGCGCAGCGCCGACACCATGCCCATCGCCCCGGCCTGCAACGCCCAGATCACGATGCCGTAGGCGGCCACCGACACCAGCCCGCCGCCCATCGACGACACCGCCGACCACGGCGCCGTACGGATCGGCGCCCAGAACGCCTCGCTGCCGCGCGCCGCGACGAACAGTACCGGCATCAGCCAGTAGAACAGGAACATCCACGCGGCGTAGCTCACCGCCTGCCCGCCGGAGACCCGCACGCCGATGCCGTCGATCACGGTATAGAGCGCGATGATGGCCCCCGTGGCCAGCGCCGCCCACACGCCCGCGCCGGACACGCGGCGCCCCTGCAGCGAAAGCGCGATGATGCCGCCCGAGATCATGACGATGCCCAGCGCGTGCACGGGCCGGATCGCTTCCTGCGCGAACAGCGCCGCGCCCAGCGCGACCAGCAGCGGCGACGAGCCGCGCGCGACGGGATAGGCCACGGCCAGGTCGCTGCGGCGGTAGGACCGCACGAGGCTGACGTTGTAGACGATATGCACGAGCCCGGACGCGACGATGTACGGCCACGCGGCGGGGTCCGGCAGCGGGGACGTCAGCACCACCGGCGTGGCCACGGCCGCCATCGCGACGCTCATCCACGTCATGGACCAGAAGCGGTCGCGATTGCCGTGCAGCATCGCGTTCCAGCTCGCGTGGAGCACCGCGGCCAGCAGGACGGCACCGCCGGACAGACTCAGCATGGGGATCCCCAGGGGCAACGAAGCGTGCAGGTTATCTATCTTGTAGCCGCGCGACAAACCAGATAAATTGGCCGCTCGCCCCAGAAAAACTCTCTCCAATGGACAAGCTGCCGCCCCTCAATGCCCTGCGCGCTTTCGAGGCGGCCGGCCGGCTCGGCAGTTTCAAGGAGGCCGCCGCCGCGCTGCACGTGACGCCGGGCGCCATCAGCCAGCACGTGCGGCTGCTGGAGGACTGGCTGGGCGCGCCGCTGTTCGAGCGGCACAACCGGCGCGTGCAATTGACGCCGGCCGCCCGCGCCTACCTGGACGACATCGGCCCGCTGTTCCAGCAGCTTTCGCAGGCCACGGCGCGCTATGGCGTGCCACGGCCCGTGTCCCGTACGCTGTCGGTCAATGCGCCGGCCACCTTCACGCTGCGCTGGCTGGTGCCACGGCTGGGCCGCTTTCGTGCCGGGCATCCAGACGTGGAGGTCAGCGTGGAGACGTCCAACGATCCGCTGGACAGCCTGCAGGCGCCGCACGACATCATCATCCGGGGCGGGCCGGACACGTTCTACGGCTTTGCGATGCGCCCGTTCCTGACCGAGGAACGGCTGCCCGTATGCAGCCCGGCGCTGCTGGACCGGCAACCGCTGCGCGAACCGGACGACCTGCGGCACCACACGCTGCTGCATACGTCGAGCCTGCCACGGCTCTGGCCCGACTGGCTGGCCCGCGCCCGCGCGTCGGACCTGACGCCGGCCGCGACGCTGACCTTCGACCACTTTTACCTGACGCTGCAGGCCGCCATCGATGGCATCGGCATCGCCATCGGCCCCACCGCGCTGGTGGCAGACGACCTGGCCGCCGGCCGGCTGGTCATGCCGTTCGACGCCCCGCGCCTGCCGTCGCGCACCTACTGCACCTACGTGCCGGACGCGCAGGCCGAAGACGCGCGCGTGGCGCAGTTCCGCACATGGCTCGAACACGAAGGCGCGGCCGGCTGACGCGGCGCGGCCGTGCTCGGCTCGATATCGACCGGCTGCGACGTGACGCCCAGACCGCCAAAAACGCGCTGCGCGCCTGACGAATCACCCGCCGCGCGGCGCCTGCTGCCTTTTTCGACGCTGACGAAAATGCGAGATTGCGCAATTCCGGCGGTCGCGTAGAATACTGTATATCCATACAGTACCGCGTCATGGAACTGCTCAAGAAACTCGAAATCCTGGCCGATGCGGCGAAATACGACGCATCGTGCGCCAGCAGCGGCGCGCCCCGGCGCGACTCGCAAGGCCGGGCCGGGCTGGGCGCCACCACGGGCGCCGGCATCTGCCACAGCTTCACGCCGGACGGCCGCTGCGTGTCTCTGCTAAAAATCCTGCTGACCAATTTCTGCCAGTACGACTGCCAGTATTGCGTCAACCGGCGCTCCAGCAACGTGCCGCGCGCCCGCTTCGTGCCGGCCGAAGTCGTCAACCTGACGCTGGAGTTCTACCGCCGCAACTACATCGACGGGCTGTTCCTGAGCTCGGGCATCATCCGCAGCGCCGACTACACGATGGAACAACTCGTGGCCGTGGCCCGCGCGCTGCGCGAGGAGCACCAGTTCCGCGGCTACATCCACCTGAAGACGATTCCCGACGCCGATCCGCGCCTGATCCGCGAGGCCGGCCAGTACGCCGACCGCCTGAGCGTCAATATCGAATTGCCCACCGACGGCGGCCTGCAACGGCTGGCGCCGGAAAAGAACGTCCACACGATCAAGCGCGCGATGGGATCGATCCGGCTGGCCCAGGAGGAAGCGGAGACCGAGAAGCGGCCGCCGGCGGCCCGCGCGCCGGCTGGCCAGAGCACGCAGATGATCGTCGGCGCCGACGAGGCCGACGACCGCACGATCCTGCAGACCGCGCAGACGCTGTACGGCGCGTACAAGCTCAAGCGCGTCTACTACTCGGCGTTCAGCCCGATCCCCGACAGCCCGTCCGCGCTGCCATCGCAGGCGCCGCCGCTGCTGCGCGAGCACCGGCTGTACCAGGCCGACTTCCTGCTGCGCGGCTACGGCTTTCGCGCCGAAGAGCTGTTCCAGGCCGACGGCGCGCTGCCGCTCGACATCGACCCCAAGCTGGCCTGGGCGCTGGCGCATCGCGAGGCGTTCCCGGTAGACCTGAACCGCGCGCCGCAGCGGCTGATCGCGCGCGTGCCCGGCATCGGCATGCGCAACGCCAAGCGGCTGGCGGAGCTGCGCCGCACGCGGGCCATCCGCTACCAGGACCTGATCCGGCTGCGCTGCGCGATGGATACCGTCAAGGCGTTTGTCGTCACGCAGGACTACAAGCCGGCGCTGGCCGAGCCGACTTCCGACCAGTTGCGCCGCGCGCTGGCACCCGCGCCCCAGCAACTGGCGCTGCTATGAACGACGGCGTGGCGCCCGTGCTCGTCGTCGAAGGTGGGTACGCCGGCTGGCGCAAGCAGGCGCTGCATGCGCTGGCGCAGGGCTGGCGGCCAGAGGCGGTGGTGTGGGAAGGCGGCGGCGAGACCGCTGCTGGCGAGGCCGGCCAGTTGTCGCTGGCGATGGATGCGGCGCCGGCGTCGTCTACTGTCGACGCCGGCGCCAGCACCCTCACGCTGCGGATTTCGAAAGCATTGGCCGACCTGCTGCGCGACGCCGCCGCGCACCGCTCGCCGCAGCGCTGGGCCTTTCTGTACCGCGTGCTGTGGCGCTGGGCGCAAGGCGACCGCTCGGTAGCGTCGGCGGCCGACGAGGACGGCGCGCGGCTCTACGCGATGGCCAAGGCCGTGCGGCGCGCGCAGCACGACATGATCGCCTACGTGCGTTTTCAGGAGCGCCGCCCCGACATGACCGTCGGCACCGGTGACGACCTGCCGCAGTACCTGGCCTGGTACGAGCCCGACCACGATGTGCTGCCCTACGCGGCCGAGCACTTCGCCCGGCGCATGGGCGGCGCCACGTGGTGGATCGGCACGCCGGACGGCGCCGCCACCTGGGACGGCCGGACCATCCGCTACGCGGCCGCGCCGGCGGACCCGGCGGCCTTCCGCGCCGGCGCGGACCAGATCGAGCCGCTCTGGATGGCCTACTACAGGAACATCTTCAACCCGGCGCGGCTCAACGAGGCGGCGCTGCACCAGCATATGCCGGTGCGATTCTGGAAGGGGCTGCCCGAGGCGGCGCTGATTCCGGGCATGATCGCCGACGCCCGCAACGGCGCCCGGCGCGTCGGCCAGGCGGCGAACATCGGCGGCATGCGGGGCAAGCGCGTGGCGGTGGACGCCGAGCAGGCCCAGCCCGTGCGCGCCGCGCCGACATCGCTGGACCAGTGCCGCAACTGCGACCTGTGGCGCCACGCCACGCAGGCCGTGCCCGGGCGCGGGCCGGACACGGCGCGCATCATGGTCGTCGGCGAGCAGCCCGGCGATCAGGAGGACCTGTCGGGCGAGCCATTCGTCGGCCCGGCCGGACACGTGCTGGACGAGGCGCTGCGGCGCGCCGACGTGCGGCGCGACAGCGTCTACCTGACCAACGCGGTCAAGCACTTCAAGTGGTTCGCGCGCGGCAAGCGGCGCATGCACAAGACGCCGGGGCAGCTCGAAGTCGATGCCTGCGCGCACTGGCTGGACCAGGAGCGCGAACGGGTGCGGCCGAAGGTGATCGTCACGCTGGGCGCGACCGCGCTGGGCGCCGTGGTGCACGAGAAGATCCGCCTGCGCGACGCGATGGCGGCACCGCTGCGGCAGGGCGATACGTGGATCGTGGCGACATGGCATCCGTCGTACGCGCTGCGCGTGGATGGCCCCGGCGCGCGCGCCAATGTCGAAGCTGAAATCGAGGCCGCGCTGGCGCTGGCCCGGAAGCTGGCTGACGAGGCGCCGGCGCCGTGAGCGCGGCAGGCGTCAGCCGCCCTGCCCGTCCGCGTCGCGGCGCGCACTGGCCAGGCTGCCCAGCGGCGTAACGCCCTGCCACGCCTGCGAGGCGATGGCGTCGACGATCAGCCGCAGCAAGGCATCCTCCACGGTCTTGCACGCCAGGCTCAGCCGCGCGGCGCCCGCCACGCACAGGAACACGCGCCGCACCAGCGACGAATCGGAGATCGGCACGCACGCGAACGCGCCCGGCGGCTCGGTGGCCAGCGCGCTCCACGGCAGGATGGTCCAGCCCATACCGGCGCTGACCGCCGACAGCAGCACCGACACGGCGCTGGTCTCCGCCACGAGCTTCAGTTCCAGCCCGGCGGCAACGAACGCGCGGTCCGTCAGCACGCGTACCGAATTCGGAAAGCTTGGCAGCAGCAGCGGCAGCGCGGCCATCTCGGCCAGCGTCAGCGGCATGTCGCGCTGGGTGCTGGCCGGGCCCACGGCCATCAGGTCCTCGTCCAGCAACGGCACGAGGTGCATGTTCGGGCGCTGCTGCGCGTCCATGGCGATGCACAGGTCGAGCTTCTGCGTGGTGACCAGCTCGGCCAGGTCGGCGCTGCTGCCTTCGACGATCTCGACCGTCACGTCCGGCACGTTGCGCGTGACGAACTGCAGCAGCGGCACGGCCAGCACGCGCGACGTACTGGTGGGCAGGCCCACGCGCACGTGGCCCGACGGCACGTCGCGGCCATGGCGCACCGCCGCGTGCGCCTCTTCCATCTGGCGCAGCACCATCTTGGCGTGGCGGTACAGGATCTGGCCCGTCTCGGTGGGCCGCGCGCCGAACGGGCCGCGCACCAGCAGCTTGGCGCCCAGTTCGGCTTCGAGGTTGACCACGTGCTGGCTCAGCGACGGCTGGGCGATGTGCAGCGCATCGGCCGCGGCGGTGATGCTTTCGAGCTCGACGATGCGCGCGAAGTAGCGAAGCTGCCGGAAATCCATGACGACGGGAATACTTGGGGGCGGAAGCCCACTCTAGCACTTCACGTGCCGGGCGGGCATCGGCCCGGCCGTCAGCGCCCGCTTGCCGGCGCGGCCACGGGCACGTCGAGATGGCAGCCGTCAGGGCCCAGCGCCAGCGTCAGCACCGGCGGACGGCCATGGGGCACCTGCGGAAAGTGGCCCCGGTCGGCGCCGGCAATCGACACGCGCAGCCGGCTGCCCGCGGCCAGCGTCCACGCCACGGGCAGCAGCGCGAAATCGAGCGCGACGGGCACGCCCGGCGTCAGCCGCTCGGCATCGGCACGGCGATGCGCGCGGTAGGGCCACGTCGTGCGATACGCGGGCGGGCACGGCTCGGTCTTGCGATGCGACGCGCGCAGCATGCCTTCGGTGATGTAGCGCACCGTGCCGTCGGCCTCCACCTCGGACAGGTAGACGAACACGGCCGCGTCCGGCTGCGACGACGCCACCTGCAGGTGCGCCACCACGTGCCCCGCGAGCGACAGCGGGGCCGCCAGCGGCGCCGTGTCGAAATGCGGCAGCGCCGCCTCATGCCGGCCCCAGTCCGCGTAGTAGTCCTCGATATTGGCCGCGCCCAGGCGCTCGTAGCGCGTCTGGCGGCCGGTGGTCCAGTCGAAGCTGACCTGGGTGGACACCGTGGCGGGCACGTCCGGCGGCGTCCCGGTCAGCGCGCCGCCATCGGCCAGGTGCAGCCGGGTGGCGGCCGGAGCCGGCGGCCACGAGTCGGCCGGCTGCCACTGGTTGTCGTGGATGCTGTGGTAATGCACGCGCGCCTCGCGCTCCAGGCCCGTGTGCAGGCCCAGCAGGTGGTGGTCGAAGAAGCGCAACACCTCGCCCAGCAGAGGAAAGCCCGACGCCGCGCTGTCGCGCCACGGCGAGACGTTCGTGCGGGCGCCGTGGTCCCAGGGGCCCAGCAGCAGGCGGCTGTCGTGCGACGGCAGCGACAGGAAGCGCGTGATGGCGCCGTTGGCGTAGCCGCCGCCGTCGTACCAGCCCGAGATCGAATAGACCGCCACGTCGGGCGCGATGCCGTCGAGGTAGCGGTACGGGCTGCAACTGCCGGAATCGAGCGCGGGGTCGTGGAACGCCGCGCCGTCGCGATAGGCGAACTCGGGGGCCAGGTCGGCCAGCGTGAAGTTGTTGCGGTGCTCGGCGACGGCGGCGGCCACCAGCGTGCCGTCGGCGTCCTCGTCGGTCCGCTCGGGGCCCGCGAAGCTCGGGTCATTGAAGTACGGGAACCCGGCCACGAGGTCGCGGCGGTCCTGGTCCAGCGCAAGCATCAACTCGTCATACGCTTGCACCCACACCTTCGACAGCATGCCGCCCGGGTAAAGCTGCTCGCTGTAGATGTCGGACACCGAGAACAGCGGCGCGATGGCCTTGACGGCCGGATGGCCGGTACTGGCCAGGAAGCACGCGGCCGCGCCGAGATAGGAGATGCCGGTGGAGCCGATGCGGCCGTTCGACCACGGCTGGCTGGCGATCCATTCGGCCACTTCGTAGTAGTCGTCGCGCTCGGTGGGCGACCGCAGCGCGTCGCGCGTGCCGAAGCTGGCGCCGGTGCCGCGCACGTCCACCACGGCCACGGCGTAGCCCTTGGGCACGAAGGCGTCGCGATACTTGGCGCCGTTGGGGCTGGGCTCCGCGCCCGGGTGCGACAGCCGGAAGCGCCGGTAATACGGCGTGAAGATCACGACCGTCGGGAACGCATCGGGCGCCTGCGTGCCCGGCAGCGGCTGCGGCAGGTACACGTCGGCGGCAAGCCGGCAGCCATCACGCATCGGCAGGTAGCACGACGCCGGACGGGCCGGCACGAAGAACGCGGAGGGGCGGCTGGCCAGGTAGGCGGACGGCGGGGTCAGCCAGGCATTGCCACGGGTGTCGATGTCGGACATGGGAGCTTGAGCGGTGGGGATCGGGTAACGCCGCCATGGTACGGAGCCGCCCGGGCCTTCCGGAAAGACGAAATTCCGATCCCGCCATAGCCCCGCCCTATGGCCGATGGCGCTGGGGCAGTGCTGCGGCCGGCTTTCGCGGCGGGCAGGCACAGGGCCGGTGCGCGGCGCGCGTCATGCTGCGCCGCAATAGTGCAGCCGCGCGCCAGGGCGAGGCATGGCGGTCAGGGTTTGCCCCGGGCATAGCCGCGGCCTATGTTGGCATCGACAATCCGTATTGGCCGCCGATGGCGCAGGTCCCTACCATCGTCATGAAAATTTCGTGACTGGCTTCGATTCGATTGGAGAGTATTGATGTACCGACGTTTGATGGCTTCCGCGTGCCTTGCCTCGACCATGCTGTGCCTGGGTGCCGCACAGGCCCAGGATGCGTATCCGAACCGGCCGGTGCGGCTGATCGTGCCGCAGTCGGCCGGATCGGGCGGCGACGTGGTGGCGCGGCTGCTGAGCGACCGGTTGGCGCAGGACCTGGGACAGTCCATCGTCGTGGACAACCGCCCCGGCGCGAACGGCATCGTGGCGATGAGCACGGTGGCCAAGGCCGCGCCGGACGGCTACACGGTGCTGCTGACGGGCGTGTCGCAGATCAGCTTCAACCCGCACCTGTATGCGTCGCTGCCGTACAACCCGCAGAAGGACTACACGTTCATCGCGCCGGTGGTGGACACGCCGTTCGTGATCGTCGCCAGCAAGGCCAGCGGCATCACGTCGGTGCAGTCGTTCATCGACAAGGCGAAGAACAAGCCGGGCGGCCTGACGTTCAGCAGCGCGGGCGTGGGCAACTCCACCCACCTCGCCATGGAAGTCGTGGCCGACAAGCTCGGCGCCAAGATGACGCACGTGGCCTACAAGGGCTCGGGCCCGGCGCTGACCGGCGTGGTGGCCGGCGAGGTGGACACCATGGTGAGCGTGCTGGGCGCCGCGCTCCCGCAGGTCACGGGTGGCACGGTGGTGCCGGTGGCCATCGTCGGCGCGCAGCGCGTGAAGGAACTGCCGAACGTGCCGACGCTGAAGGAAGCGGGCGTGGACGTGCCGGTGATGCCTAGCTGGTACGCGCTGGTGGGCCCGGCCGGCCTGGACCCGAAGATCGTGACCCGCCTGAACACGGCAGTACAGACCGCGCTGGCCGACCCGCAGATCAAGGCCAGGCTGGCGTCGCTGTACCTGTTCCCGGTGGTGGGCAGCGCCGATGCGATCCGGCAGCGCGCGATGAGCGAGTCGAAGGTCTGGGGCGAGTTCATCCGCAAGCGCGGCATCCAGGGGCTGTAGCACGCGCGGCGTCGGCAATCGACCGACACCGGGGTTCACCTGATGGACGACAAGGAGTTCGGACGAGCGCGGATGCGTGGGCCGCGATGCGGCTCGTAGCCTTGAGGCTGTTCCCTATCCACCGCCTACGCCCCGTTGAATCCGACCACGCCCCGCCACGCTACGCCATCCGCCCCGCCCGGCCACCTGGACCGCGCCGCGGCCAGCATCTCGGCCCTGATCGCCAGCACCCAGGCCCTGGCCCACGCCACGCAGGCACTGCGGACATCGAACCTTGCCACCCGGCTGCGGCTGGCACAGCTCAACTGGCTGCCGTCGGCCGGGGCCTGCGAGCAGTGCGGGGGTGGCATCGGCGGGCGTTAGGCTGCAATAACGCAGCCGCTACGCGACGCTGGCCACCTCTGTCTCGGCCCTTCCGCTCCGCCGCGTCGCGGCCCAGAATGCCAGCGCCGCCAGGCACACCGCAAGCCCGGTCATGCAGACACCCGGCCAGCCCGCGCGGGCGTAAGTGGCCGTGGTGACGATGGCGCCAATGCCGCTGCCCGCCGCGTAGAACAGCATGTAGAGGCTGATCATCCGGCTGTGGGCATCGGGCCGGGTGCGCAGGATCAGGCTCTGGTTGGTCACGTGCAGCGCCTGCCCGCCCAGGTCGAGCAGCACGATGCCGACGATCAGCAGAGCGAGGCCGTGGACACCGTCGAGCCTGGAGAGCGGCCACCATGCCGCCATCATCAGCAGCAAGGCACCCGCCGTGGTGCGCTGCGCGTGGCCGGCGTCGGCCCAGCGCCCGGCGCGCGCACCGGCCAGCGCGCCCACCGCGCCGACGAGGCCGAACGCGCCAATCGCGGTATGCGAGAACGAGAACGGCGGCGCGCTCAGCGGCAGCACCAGCGCGCTCCAGAAGATGTTGAACGCGGCAAACATCAGCATCCCCAGCACGCCCCGCACCTGCAGCGTCCGATCGCGGCGCAGCAGCGTCAGCAGCGAGCCGACCAATTGTCCGTACCCCACCGCCGGTGCCGCTGCGGCCGTGGCTGGCAGGCGGCGGCGCAGCGCCAGCGCAATGCCCGCCATGGCCACGGCCGACGCCAGATAGACCGCCCGCCATCCGCCGATGTCGCCGACCATGCCGGCAAAGACCCGCGCGAGCAGCAATCCCACAAACACCCCGCTCTGCGCGGCGCCCACTACACGGCCGCGCTGCTGCGGCGACGCGGCGCTGGCGGCGTAGGCGATCAGGCCCTGCGTCATCGCCGTGCCGAGCAGGCCCACGGCCACCATCCCGGCCAGCAGCCACGACACGCCCGGCGCGGCGGCCACCGCCAGCAGCGCCACGACCAGCGCGGCGAGCTGCCACGTCATCAGGCGCCGGCGGTCGACCCGGTCGCCCAGCGGCACCAGGCACACCAGCGCCAGCGCGCTGCCGAGCTGCGTGGCCGTGACCACGCCGCCCACGGCCGCGCCGGGCACATGGAATTCGCGCGCCAGCACGTCCAGCAGCGGCTGGGCGTAGTAGACATTGGCCACGCTGGCACCGCTGGCGATGGCGAACAGCAGGACGAGGGCGCGCGGCATGGCGGCCGGATTCGACGGGCTAGGCATCGGCAAAGTAGTTGCAAATCGAAACCGGTTGAATGCTAGGCGACCTGGTTTTAAAATGCAACCACCTCAATCCGCCATCGCACCCGCGCATGCCCAAGACCCCTGCCCCGCCGTACCAGCCCTGCCCCGTGGCGCGGACGCTCGACGTCATTGGCGACCGCTGGACGCTGCTGATCGTCCGCGACCTGTTCGACGGCATCCGCCGCTTTGGCGACTTGCAGCGCAGCCTGGGCGTGGCGCGCAATATCCTGGCTGGCCGGTTGCACAAGCTCGTCGAAGCCGGCATCCTCGACACCCAGGCGGCGTCCGACGGCTCGGCCTACCAGGAATACGTGCTGACCGCAGCCGGCGCGCAGCTCTTTCCGGTAGTGGTGGCGCTGCGCCAGTGGGGCGAGCGCCAGCGGTTTGCGCCCGGCGAACCGCATTCGGTGCTGATCGACAAACGCACCGGCAAGCCGGTGCCGCCGATGCAGCCGCATGGCAAGGACGGCGCCACGCTGCGCCCGGCCGATACCGAGGTCCGCAAGCTGTCGTAGCGCCCGAGCGCCACCGAGTCGTCACATTTCGATCAACACCCTGTCACGGACGCTGGCCAGAATCACCGGCTTTTCGTGGGTCAACAGGGAAGTCGACATGCAAGACAAAACGCCGGGCAAGCCATCCGCCATCGATACCGCCAGCCTGGAGGGCATTCCAGACCGTCAGCGCCGCCTGCTGCTGAGAGCCGGGCTGGGGATGTCGCTGGGCGCCTCCGCGCTGCTGGCCGCCTGTGGCGGCGGCGACGATGCCGCGCCCGGCACGCCGCCGGCCACCAGCCCCGGCACGGGCACGGGCACCACGCCGGGCACCGGCACCGGCACGACGCCGTCGGCCAAGGTATCGAGCTTCGCGCTGGCCGTGCTGCCCGACACGCAGTTCTACTCGCGCTACGCGACCACGGACGAGAACCTGCAGTTCCAGCGCAAGTACGGCTCCACGCCGTTCATGGCGCAGACCAAGTGGATCACGGAAAACGCCGCCAGCCTGCGCATTCCGTTCACGATCCACCTGGGCGACGTGGTGGACCAGCAGGCCAAGCCGCTGCAATGGCAGATTGCCAGCGAGGCGATGGAGGTGATGGAGGCCGCCCGCGCGCCGTATTCGATCCTGGCCGGCAACCATGACGTGATCTCCGACGTGGACTACGTCAACGCGGGCAGCCAGGCGTCGAACACCGACGCGCAGCGCAACCTGGCCAACGAGCCCTACCTCAAGAACTTCCCGACCACGCGGGCGCAGCGCCAGGCCACGTTTGGCGGGCGCGACCCGTCGGGCTTCCACGAGTACCACTTCTTCGAAGTCGACGGCAACCGCTTCATGGTGCTGTCGATGTCGTGGCGCGCGTCGGACGCGGCCATCACCTGGGCGCGCAACGTGCTGAAGCGCTACCCGAAGGTGCCGGTCATCCTGTCCACCCACCAGCTGCTGAACATCGGCCCGGACGGCGTGAGCCCGCTGGAGGTGCCGTACGGCCTGATGCTCTGGGACAAGCTGATCAAGGACAACGACCAGATCTTCATGACGCTGAACGGCCACTACCATGGCGCCGCGCACCTGACCAAGACCAACGACTTCGGCAACCCGGTCGAGGAAATGGTGGTGGATTACCAGATGGCGTACATGGGCGGCAACGGCCTGATGCGGCTCTACGAATTCGACCTCACGCACAACAAGATCAAGGTCATCTCGTTCTCGCCGTGGGTGCCGCAGAAGCCCACCGAGACGCTGAACGAATTCGACGTGGCCGTGCTGACCGACAAGAACCAGCAGTTCGAGATCGACTTCGACTTCCGCAAGCGCTTTGCGCGCTTCAACCCGGACTTCGCCATCCCGGCGGCTGGCAACGACCCGATCAACGACCGCGCCAAGGCCGCCATCCTGGCCAACTACACCGAGCCGTCGGTGGCTGACAAGAAGGCCGCCGCCGATACCAACGACTATCCGCTGGTGGCCTCCACCGTGGCGCACTGGCGCTTCTTTGGCGGCGCCAACGGCGCGGCGGTGCCGGTGGGCCAGGTCATCAACGACATGACCGGCGCCAACCCGCTGAGCCGCGCGGCACTGGCCGATGGCGGCGCCGCGCAGCTGGGCGACGTGACGTGGTCGAACGACCACCACTTCCTGTCGGCCGCGCCGGGCAGCGTGAAGTTCGCCAACTCGGTGAACAGCCCCACGCGCATGAGTTTCTTTGCCACGGACACCACGGCGGCGCTCAACGCGATGACGTTCGACAACGGCTACACCGTCGAGGCGTTCATCAAGGTGCCCGCGTCGTGGACGGCCGGCAACAACGCCTGGATGAACATCATGGAGCGCGAAGGCCGGCGCGGCGCCGTGACGGGCTTTGGCAGCGGCGACGCCGACGAGAGCCCGCTGATCTTCGCCATTTCCAGCCTGCGCGAGGTGCAGTGGGAAGTCACGCCCAGCACGGCCGGCACCAAGAACCCGGCCGCCAACTGGTCGGGCGAGATCATCGCCGAGAAATGGGTACACGTGGCCGTGGTCAACACGCCGGCCAACAACGAGACGGTGATGTACGTGGAAGGGGCCCCGGTGCTGCGCAACGCGTCGAATACGCGCGGCATCGCCACCGTGGGCGCCGCCAGCCGCTTCTTCGTGGGCGGCGGCGTCTACGCCAACGTGCCGTCGAACGGCTTCCTCGGCCAGATTGGCGAGGTGCGGATCTGCACCGAGCCGCTGGCCGCGGACAAGTGGCTCACGGCGCGGCGCACCTGATCCGCAGCGCTGCCCCGGCCGCCACGCACACCGTGGCGGCCGGGCGCGGGCTCTGCAGCGCCCGGTCAGCGTTGGCGTTCCGCCATCAGGATGGCCGCTGCCATCACGCCGATGCCGGCGATCTGCCACGCGCTCAGGCGGTGGCCGAGTACCAGCCAGTCCATCAGCACCGCCGTGGCGGGATAGACGAACTGGAACACGGCGATGCGGGCGGTGCGCAGCTTCGCCATGCCTGCGTAGATCAGTGTATAGGCCAGGGCCGTGTGCACGATGCCGATGCCGGCAAGCCACGCCCATGGCCAGCCCGGCGCCGGCCAGCCGTGGTGGATCGGCCAGGCCAGCAGGACGACCGTTCCGATGGCGCATTGCCACCATGCCAGCACGCCGGCGCGCAGGTTGCCGAGCCGCCGCGCGATCAGCGTGGCGCCGGCCGTGCAGAGCGCGCCCAGCAGGCAGGCGGCCACGCCGATCCAGTAGGCCGCGTCTGGCGCCCGACCCGTACCGGGCCGGAAGACCGGCTCCAGCAGGCCGGTGGCCAGCACAAGCCCGGCCATCGCAACCATCACGAACGCCAGACGGGCCTTGCCGACCGGCTCGCCGAGCCACAGGCCACCCAGCACCAGCACGAACAGCGGCTGGACGTGGAACAGCACGACGGCCATGCCCGCCGACGTGCGGCCGATGGCATCGAAAAACAGCACCCAGCTTGCCACCATCAGCGAGGCGGCCGTCAGCGCCCAGGCGGCATGGGCGCGCGTGAGCCGGACATCGCGCAGCCTTCGTCGCCACAGCAGCCAGACCGTCAGGCCCAGCCACCCGAAGGCGCAGCGCGACCACGCAGCCGTGAGCGGCGGCGCGTGGGCCTGGCTCACGAAGATGCCGATGGTGCCCAGCAGCACGTTGCCAAGCAGGAACGGCCAGGCGCCATCGCCAAGTCCCGTACATGCCGTGCGGCGCGCGCCAGGCGTGGCGCCATGCGGTATCGAATCTGATTTCATGGCGACCAGTCTGGCGCCCCGCCTCGATCCTGAAAAGCGCATAATCCGCGAGACATGGTTTCGATAATCGAAAGGTCCCGATGACGACGACACCCCGCGATCTGCAGATGGACTGGCTCAAGTGCTTTGTCGCCGTGGTCGACGCCGGGTCGCTGGCCAGCGCCGCGGGCGAGATCCATCGCTCGCAGTCGGCCGTCAGCATGCAGATCAAGAAGCTGGAAGACGCCCTTGGCCAGCGGCTGCTGGAACGCAGCGCCCGCAAGCTGAGCCTGACGCCCGAGGGCCAGACGCTGCTGGGCTACGCGCGGCGCATCCTGGACCTGCACGCCGAGGCGCAGGGCGCGCTGACTGGCGGCGAACTGACTGGCCGCGTGCGGCTGGGTGTGCCGGACGACTACGCCGAGAAATACCTGACGCCGGTGCTGAAGCGATTCGCCCCGCGCCACAGCAGCGTGGAAATCGAACTGATCTGCGAGCAGTCGACGTCGCTGATTCCCCGCGTGGCCAGCGGCGACCTGGACCTTGCGCTGGTCTCGCGCGACCACGCGCGGCGCGGCACGCTGCTGTTTCATGAGCCGATGGTCTGGGTGGGATCGCCCGAGTTCGAAACGTGGCGACGCGACCCGCTGCCCATCGCCGTCTACGAGGACGCCAGCCTGGCGCGGCGCGTGGCCATCCACTCGCTGGCGCAGCAGGGGCGGCGCTACAAGGTCGTCTATCACAGCTCCAGCCTGGCCGGGCAGATCGCCGCCATCGAGAGCGGCCTGGCCGTGGCCGCCCTGACCCAATGCAGCGCGCCCCCGCACCTGCGCATCCTGGGCAGCGAACAGGGCCTGGGGCCGCTGGAACCGATGGAAGTGGCCGTCTATCGCAGCCGGGAATCGCGCGGTGCAAAGGCGGTGGACGAACTGCAGAACCTGCTGACCCGCACGCTGCGCCTGGCGGCGTAGCTGTTGGCGGCTGCTATCTGCAGCGGCGCTTCCGGGCCGGGCGTTGCCCCCCGCCACTCAGCACCTGAAAGCACCTTTCACATTGCGAAATCTGACTGAGTCTGGCGCCCATCCGGCGGTTTCGTTCTGAGAAAACGCCTTCCACATTGCAAAATATCGCCGCTATCTCATTGATTCATAACGACAAACAAAGTCTTATGTCTTATATAAGAGTTACGTTGCAATACGGGATTCGGCCATACACTTGTTCTCATGCTGCTGGCTGAAACAGCCGGTGGCGGCACCGAATCCTTCTACCAACGCGTCAACTCTTATTAGGACTTCCCCATGGCCCAGTATCAAGACGACATCCAGGCAATCGCCGCGCTGAAAGAGACCAACGGCAGCGCCTGGAATGCGATCAATCCCGAGTACGCCGCGCGCATGCGGGTCCAGAACAAGTTCAAGACGGGCCTGGACATCGCCAAGTACACCGCCAAGATCATGCGTGCGGACATGGCTGCGTACGACGCGGACCCGTCGAAGTACACCCAGTCGCTGGGCTGCTGGCATGGCTTTATCGGCCAGCAGAAAATGATCTCCATCAAGAAGCACTTCAAGAGCACCGAACGCCGCTACCTGTACCTGTCCGGCTGGATGGTCGCCGCGCTGCGCTCGGAGTTCGGCCCCCTGCCCGACCAGTCGATGCACGAGAAGACGTCGGTCAGCGCGCTGATCCGCGAGCTGTACACGTTCCTGCGCCAGGCCGACGCCCGTGAACTGGGTGGCCTGTTCCGCGAACTGGACGCCGCCCAGGGCCCGGCCAAGGCCGCCATCCAGGAAAAGATCGACAACCACGTGACGCACGTGGTGCCCATCATCGCCGACATCGACGCCGGTTTCGGCAATGCCGAAGCCACGTACCTGCTGGCCAAGCAGTTCATCGAAGCCGGTGCCTGCTGCATCCAGATCGAGAACCAGGTGTCCGACGAAAAGCAGTGCGGCCACCAGGACGGCAAGGTCACCGTGCCGCACGAGGACTTCCTGGCCAAGATCCGCGCCATCCGTTACGCCTTCCTGGAACTGGGCGTGGACGACGGCATCATCGTGGCCCGCACCGACTCGCTGGGCGCCGGCCTGACCAAGCAGATCGCCGTGACCCGCACGCCGGGCGACCTGGGCGACCAGTACAACTCGTTCCTGGACTGCGAGGAACTGTCGGCCGACCAGCTGGGCAACGGTGACGTGATCATCAAGCGCGACGGCAAGCTGCTGCGTCCGAAGCGCCTGCCGAGCAACCTGTTCCAGTTCCGCGCCGGCACCGGCGAAGCCCGCTGCGTGCTGGACTGCATCACCGCGCTGCAGAACGGTGCCGACCTGCTGTGGATCGAAACCGAAAAGCCGCACATCGCCCAGATCAACGGCATGGTCAGCGAGATCCGCAAGACCATCCCGAACGCCAAGCTGGTGTACAACAACAGCCCGTCGTTCAACTGGACGCTGAACTTCCGCCAGCAGGCGTACGACGCCATGAAGGAAGCCGGCAAGGACGTGTCGATGTACGAACGCGGCCAACTGATGAGCGTGGAGTACGACGATTCCGAACTGGCCAAGCTGGCCGACGAGAAGATCCGCACCTTCCAGGCCGACGCCTCGCGCGAAGCCGGCATCTTCCACCACCTGATCACGCTGCCGACGTACCACACCGCCGCACTGTCCACCGACAACCTGGCCAAGGAATACTTCGGCGACCAGGGCATGCTGGGCTACGTGGCAGGCGTGCAGCGCAAGGAAATCCGCCAGGGCATCGCCTGCGTCAAGCACCAGAACATGTCCGGCTCGGACATCGGTGACGACCACAAGGAATACTTCAGCGGCGAAGCTGCACTGAAGGCCGCAGGCAAGGACAACACGATGAATCAGTTCTGATTTGGGGTGTTGGGGTTTGGGAAGACGCCGGCCGGGAGGCTGGCGTTTTTTTGTTGGGGGTTGTGAATGGCGCGGCGCGAGTTGTCGTCGACGGCTATCCCTACAACCCCCTCTCCACCATCCCCAGCAGCCTCTCCCCAATCACCCCCGCCTGTTCCTTCGCCCGGCTTCGCAGCGGTCCGTCAATCAGCAGCACCGCAAGCCCGTGCACCGCCGACCACGCCACGTACTCCGCTCCGGGCCGCCGTTCCGCCGATAGCAGGCCCGCGTCGACCCATCTGTCCAAGGCCGCCCCGAGCAGTTCGAAGGGGTTCATCCCGCTGTTGCCGGCCTTGGCTGGGTCGGCGTCGCCTTCCACGTCGTCCGGTACCGAGAATGCCGTGCGGAAAAGTCCGGTTTCCGCCAGCGCGAACTGCAGGTAGCCGATGCCCACTGCGCGCAGGCTGGCGCGGGCGCGGTCGGGTGGGGTTGCGTCGGGTGGGATGGCGGCCATTTCGGATTCCATGGCCATGGCGAGGCTGGAGAGCGCCGATGCGCGGACGGCCTGCAGCAGGTCCTGGCGGCTGGCGAAGTGTCGGTAGGCGGCGTTGGGGACCACGCCGGCGCGGCGGGTGGCTTCGCGTAGCACGATGGCGTCGGGGCCGCCTTCGCGGGCCAGGTCGATGCCGGCTTCGAGCAGTGCGCGGCGCAGGTCGCCGTGGCGGTACGTGGTGCGGGTGGGAGGCGTTGCGGCGGCAGTTCGAGTCATGTCAGCTCCCATGTGGACGTTGTCCACGCGTCTACTGTGAATAGTAGACAGTGTACACAACGACTGCCAGTCGTCGATACGGCACACAGGGCGCGTTTGAATGGCGAAGACGCCACGTCTACAGGATGGGCGCGAATAGCTTGGCCACGTGCATCGCCACGCGCAGGATGGCCGGCGAGCCCAGGAAATCGCGCGAGTCGATCTGGCGGGCCTGGGCGAAATCGGCTTCGAGCATGCGCGCCACGTCGGCAGCAAAGGCCGGGTGGGCGGTCATCACCATCAGCTCGAAGTTCAGGCGGAACGACCGGTTGTCGAGATTGGCGGTGCCCACCGCGGCCGCCTCGTCGTCGATCAGGACGACTTTCTGGTGCAGGAACCCCGGCTGATAGCGATAGATCTTCACGCCCGCGCGCACGGCCTGGTAGGCATAGATCGTCGACGCGCCGTACACCACCAGGTGGTCGGGCCGCGACGGGATCAGGATGCGGACGTCCACGCCGCGCAGCACCGCCAGCCGCAGCATCGCGAACACGGCCTCGTCCGGCACGAAGTATGGCGATGTCATCCACAGCCGACGCGTGGCCGCCTGGATGGCCTCGACGAAGAACAGCGAGCAGGTTTCCTGGGCGTCGGCGGGCCCCGACGGCACGACCTGGCAGATCATGTCGCCCACGCGCCGCGGCGGCGGCGTCATCAGGTAAGGCACCTCGCGGGCGGCCCAGTACCAGTCCTCGGCAAACGCCATCTGCAGGTCCAGCACCGCCGCGCCGCGGATGTCGACATGGGTGTCGCGCCACGGCGCCAGCGGCGGGCGCTTGCCCAGGTACTCGTTGCCGACGTTGTGCCCACCGACGAACGCCCGCGCGCCATCCACGATCACCAGCTTGCGGTGGTTGCGAAAGTTGAGCTGAAAGCGATTGACAAAGCCGGGATGGGTGGAGAACGGCCGGGCCTGCACGCCGGCCTGCTGCAGCGTCCGCACATAGCCGCGCCCCAGCGCGTGGCAGCCGATGCTGTCGTAGAGAAAGTAAACCCTGACGCCGGCCCGCGCCTTGTCGCAGAGGCGTTGCTGCAGCGCGCGGCCCAGATCGTCGTCATGGACGATGAAGAACTGCACCAGCACCTGTTCGGTGGCGGCGTCGATGGAGTCGAAGATCGCCGCGAACGTGGCGTCGCCATTCACCAGCAGCCGCACGTCGTTGTTCGTCAGGCACGGCATGCCGGTCAGGCTGGGCAGCGCCCGCAGGCACGCCTGCTGCGGCACCGGCACGACGTTGGCGGCCAGCGCCTCGCGCTCCTGGTGGGTCATGCCGTGGCGAATCTCGCGCAGGCGGTCGTTGTTGAAGCGGCGCGCGTTGACGTAGCCGGCAAAGCGGCTGCGGCCGAAGATCAGGTACGGGATGATCGCGAAGTACGGCATCATCACCAGCGACCCCGCCCACGCGATGGCGCCGGGCGCCGTGCGCACGGTCATGACGGCATGCAGCGCGGCAACGATCCCGACAATGTGGAACGCGAGGATGACGGCGGCAATCACGCTGGGACTGAACATAGGCACGTATACCGTGGACTGTCCTGGACACGATGAGCCGTATTCTGGCATAGCGCGTCGCGCGATTTGCACCCCGCCCGTCGCCGGCCGCGCGCTGCCCAATTTTTGATCACGCCGATGCGGTGGCGGCCCGCCGCCGCGCCGCGCCACCCGCCGCCCCGGTTATCCACAAAATCTGTGGATAACGATCGGGCTTGTCCCCAGCGCCAGCCCGGCGCCACCTCGTCGTCGCCGGTCGGTCCTTTTAAAGAAACACCGATTGTTGCGCCCATGCCCCGTCGATACGCTGCATCGTGTTTGTTCCATTCAATGCATTTTGCAAGTTCGATAGTGTCGTATGAACCCCCAATCCAATATCGCGCTGCTCGCCAGCCGCAACTCGCCGCTCTATCCCATGCAGGAACTGCTGTCCATCGCGGGCTTCCAGTGCAGCGCCTTCCAGGCAGGTAGAGACCTGATCCACGGTCTGGGCCACGACAACTTCGACATGTTGCTCATCGACCGCGACCTTCCCGATATCTCCGCCATCGACGTCATCCGCGCCGTCCGCGCCGTGCGCAACCGCGACGTGCCGATCGTCATGATCTCCAGCGAGAACGATGACGACGACATGGTCGAAGCGCTGGACGCCGGCGCCGACGACTACATCGTCCGCCCGCTCAACGCCCGCGTGCTGCTGGCCCGCATCGCGGCCCTGCGCCGCCGCATGTCCGGCACCCGCCTGAGCATCCATATCCCCCTGCGCGCCGGCCCCTACGAACTGAACAACCCCGGCCGCTACGCCACGCTGCACGGCCAGCGCATTCCGATGACGCCGAAGGAATTCGACCTGGCGATGCTGATGTTTGCGAACGCGGGCCGCATCCTGGCGACGCAGCGCATCGAGAACACGATCTGGGGCCACTCACTGCCGCCTTCGTCGCGCGCGCTGGCCGGGCTGGTGTCGCGCATGCGCCGGACGCTCGATCTCTGCGCGGAGAACGGCGTGACGGTCACGGTGGTCTACGCGCAGGGCTACCGG
Source organism: Cupriavidus sp. SZY C1 (assembly GCF_032190535.1). Taxonomy (NCBI): domain Bacteria; kingdom Pseudomonadati; phylum Pseudomonadota; class Betaproteobacteria; order Burkholderiales; family Burkholderiaceae; genus Cupriavidus; species Cupriavidus sp. SZY C1. The sequence goes on along the minus strand of NZ_JAUANU010000003.1, from coordinate 288,284 downwards.
CTCGACGTGCTGGACAGCGCCGCACGGGCCGAGCTGACCGCCCATCGCGCGCCACGGCTGGGCCTGGAAGCGCTGGCCAACCGCTAGGCCGGCGCTAGCTCTCCAGCTCGCCACGCGCGGCGAGGTCGGCGATGTCGATACCCGCCACGCCTTCCGGCGCCCCCTTCGCCTGCCGCTTGGCCACGGCGGCCGCCGCACCCACGTGCTGGCTGCCCAGCCGCCACGTGGCCATTGCCTCGGCCCCCACACGCACCGCGCCCACCGCCATCGTCACGAACGGGTAGAACATCGGCCGCCCGTGCCGGTCCTCGCCATGGATGCCGCCCGCCACGCGGTCCGCCGGCGCGTACATCGACAGCGCGGCATCATCGAAACTCGCCATCGCCCCGCGGATGCGGGCCTCCCAGTCGTCGCCCTGGAACAGCACCAGGAAATCGTCGCCGCCGATGTGGCCCAGGAAGTCGCGCGCCGGGTCGCACGCCTGCGCCAGAATCGCGGCGGCGCCCTTGAGCAGCTCGTCGCCCTTCCAGTAGCCGTAGTGGTCGTTGAACGGCTTGAAGTGGTTCAGGTCGGCGTAGCAGGCGTGAAAGGGGCTGCGGGCCTCGATCAGGCGGTCGATATGCTGGTTCAGCAGGATGTTGCCGGGCAGGAATGTCAGCGGATTCGCATAGCGTGCCGCCTCCATACGGACATCGGTGATGGCGCGCAGCAGGTCAGCGCCCGTGCCCAGCCCCACGTAGCGGCCCTCGTCGGTAATCACAAAGCCGTCGGCCAGCGCGCGCGACGGCTCGCCGGCCACGTGGTCGGCCATCTCCTCCAGCGTCGCGCGCCGGTCGAAGCAGACCGGCTCCAGGTTGGCCAGCGCGATGCACGCCTTGCGGCCGTACAGCTCCCGGTGGAACGGCGTCGCGTAACGATCGAGCAGCGTCTGACGATTGATCAGCCCGATGGGCCGCTGGTGCTCGTCCAGCACGGCCATCGCATGCAAGTCACCGTGCGCGTGGAAGCGCGCCAGCACGTCGTTGTTCGACGTCTCCGCACTCACCGCCGGCACCGGCCGCAGCAACTGCCCCGCCGTGATGCCCGACCACCCGGTGCGCAGCATCTGCGGAAACACGGCGATCTGGCGTGATGCCAGCACCGTGCGCACCTCCGCCGCAATCTCGGTGGGCGGCAGCGCGGCGGGCCGGCCCAGGAAGTAGCCCTGCCCCGCCGCCACGCCCAGGTCGCGCACCAGCGCCAGTTCCTCGGCCGTCTCGATGCCTTCCGCAATCACCCGGCCGCCCAGCGCGTGCATCGTACCCAGGATCGCGCGCAATACCTCCAGCCGGCGCGAACTGGCATGAATGCCACGCACCAGCGATTTGTCGATCTTGATGTACTGCGGCGCCAGCTCGGCCAGCCGGTCCAGGTTGGCATGGCCGGTGCCGAAGTCGTCCAGCGCGTAGGGCACACCCAGGTCGGTCAGCACCGCCATCACGGCGGCAAAGCTGCGGGCGTCGCCCACGGCGGTCTGTTCGGTCACCTCTATCACCACGCGCGAGGGGGCGATGCGCGTGCGGGCGCCCTGCCCGCCGTCCAGTCCCAGCAACGACGCCATGGCGCTGCCGCGCCGGTCCAGCAGATGGCGCAGCGTCAGCGGACTGAAGTTCAGGAACAGCTTGCCGGGCAGGTCCAGCGCCGCCCACGACGCCAGCGCGGTGCGCGCGGCCGACATCTCCAGGGCCACCGTGGTGCCGGTGTCCTGCGCCAGCCGGAACAGCGCGTCCGGCGATGCGTGCATCGACCCGGCCGGGCCGCGGATCAGCGCCTCGTAGCCCAGGATGTCGCCAGTGGCCAGCGTCACGATGGGCTGGAACACCGCGTGCAGCGGTGGCGGTCTCACGGCCTCTCGGGCCGCGGCCGAATCGGAGGCAACGGGCAACATGAAACGAACTCGGACGGATGGCAGGCCACCTGCTTGTTAACGGCCGACCCCAAGCACGCTTGAGCACGACTTTGCAATTCAGGCACAGAGTAAGCGCGCGCCATTGCAGGACAGAATTGTGTCGCCCGTATGACAAACCTGCCACATGCCGACTGTCACGCCGTTGTCACATTGTTCACCGAGCATCACGCCGCACCGCAGCAAGACGGGCGTCGCCAGCCTCCCCTCATGGCCGTTTCGCCAAAAAGCCCGCTGTGGCGGTTGCCAGGGTCATGCATGGCGGAGCGCTGCTCCGAAGGAGTTCTGTTGTGTTGCAAGCCATCAAGCTGGCATTGCCGGGCCGGCGCGGCCAATCTGTCTGGCAGGGCCTGGCGGCACTGCCGCTGGTCGTGCGTCTTTCCGCGGCATTTGTCCTCATCTATGCGTTTGGCGCGATGGTCGGGCTCACCGGCATCGTCAACCTGATCGATCTCAAACGCGATACCGATACGCTCTACCAGCGCGACATGCGCGGCGCCATCGCCGCCGAGCGCGCGCAGGCATCGCTGGCGATGCTGGGCCGCGCGCAACTGGCGCTGACGCTGGCCACCAGTTCCGCCGAGCGCGACGCCGCGGTCCACGACATCACCGAGGCATCGCGCCATCTGGATGCGGCGGTGGACGGCGTCCGGCAGGCCGCCCCGGCCCAGGCCCGCGCGCTGCTGGCCGAACGCAAGGCCGCCGCCGAACTGGTCGGCAACTATGTCGATCTGATCCGCAAGCAGCCGCTGGACCCGTTGCAGTTCGACGCGGCGGTGTCCATCGACGGCCATTTCCTGGGCGAACAGTTGCAGAAGCTGGGCGCGCGGGTTGAAACCGTGCGGGTGTCGATGGCCCAGCAGGCGGCCGACACCGTGACCGGCGTGGCCTCGGCGCAGGTCACCGCGCAGACCGTGATGATCGGCCTGCTGGCCGCCAGCCTGGCCGCCGCCGCGCTGCTGGCGTGGGTGGCTGCGCGCAGCCTGACGCGCGAACTCGGCGGCGAGCCGCGCGATGCCGCCACGCTCGCCACGCGCATCGCCAGCGGCGACCTGACGGCCCACATCGCCCTGCGGGAACACGACGACAGCAGCCTGTTGTTCAACCTGTCCGGCATGCGCGACCAGTTGGCCGGCGTGCTCGCGCGCATCCAGCATTGCGCGCACGAGATTACCAGGGCCAGCGACGGCATCGCCCAGGGCAACCAGGCCTTGGCCACGCGCACCGGCCTGCAGGCCGCCGCACTGGCCGAGGCCGCGGCCAACGTCACGCGGCTGACGACGCTGGTGCAGCAGGCTCACGCGCAGGCGCAGGAATCGAGCGACATGGCCAGCCGCGCGCGCGAAGCCACCGGCGCCGGCATGGCCGCCGTGCGCGACATGAGCGGCGCGATGGCCAACGTCCACGCCCAGTCGCGCAATATTTCCGAGATCGTCTCGGTCATCGAGAGCATCGCGTTCCAGACCAATATCCTCGCGCTCAACGCCGCCGTGGAAGCCGCGCGCGCCGGCGAGGCCGGCCGGGGCTTTGCGGTGGTGGCGCAGGAAGTGCGTGCACTCGCGCAGCGCAGCGCCACGGCCGCGCGCGAGATCGGCGGCATCATCGGCGACGCCGCCAACGAGATCGCGCGTGGCGCGGACCTGAGCGGCCGGGTGGAAGCGGCGATGGCCGGCATCGACGCAGCCGTCAACCACAGCCACACCCTCGCGGCCGAGCTGCGCATGCTGGCCGACGAGCAGGCCAGCGGCATCCGCACCGTCGGCGACGCGCTGGCACGGCTGGAACAGACCAGCGCCGACAACGCCACGCTGGTCGACGAGGTCAGCACGCAGGCCGCGCGGCTCGATCACCAGGCGGCCGCGCTGGAATCGGACGTCGCCCGCTTCCAGTTCTGACACGCCGCGCCGTTGCCGCACCGCCGCAAAACTTCAGCTTTCGTCGATTGCCGCCGTAATTAAGGCAGATCCGATTCGCCGCCCGGCCGCGCCCCGCTAGCATGGCAGGTCATGCCCAGGGTGGCGGCCGGTGTCGGATGGGAGCGCCCCGGCGGACGGAAAGCGGAGAAACGCATGCTACGCAAGGCAGTGCAGGACGACATGTCGTTCCAGGAGGACTTCGAAGCCGCGGGCCGCGACTGGGCGCCCCGGCTCAAGCCGTGCGGCACGTGCCACAACTGCGAGCAGCCCGTGGGCCAGGCCGACCTGTTCTGCGGCATCGCCTGCCAGTACGCGTTCGAGCATTTCGAAATGCGGTTGCTGCGCAAGGGCTAGCCATCGACGATCGATCCCGGACGTCTCCGCCCCACTCGAACATTTCCTTTCATTTTCCTGTCAACCGGGCGCCCCGACGACCCGTTGAGGCTTGCATTACGGCGGTATCCGCGCAGCGGGACAGGCCGGAAAACAAGGCCTGGCGCGGCAGATGTGTCCGCGAGAAACACTTGGACCGAAGCGGTAACCGGCATTAACGAGTCCCGCGTAAAAGTTACACAACTGTTGCACTTGCGCACATTTTGTGTCGACTTTCCCACGCAAAACACGGATACGCTTGGTTCATCCCATCACCGATTGACCACGAGAAATCATGACCGAACGCCTCATCATGCTGGACGTACCCGGCGTCCTGTATTCGGACCGCTCCGCTGCCCGCCTGGGTGGTACGCCAAACACGGGGACCCTGCGTGACGTCAGGTTTTTCGATCCGATCGCCCTTGGCTTCCTGCGCCGCCTGTTCGGCATTGCCGGCGCCCGCGTGGTGGTTGCCGACGCATGGCGCCGTGGCACGCCCGCCGCGATCTTCCAGCAGCTGGACCTGCAGGTGGAAGGCATGACGCCGCCCGTGCAGGGGGGTCATCCGGCCGAGATCGACGCCTGGTTTGGCCAGCATCCGGCGCCGGGCGCGTGGGTCATCATCTCCACCGCGCCGGCCGCGTCGTTCACCGCGGCCCAGCGCGCGCGCCTGGTGCAGGTGGATCCGGCCGAGGGCCTGACCGTCGACAACTTCCGCAAGGCGCTCGATATCCTGGGCGTGGCCTGCCCGTCCACCGTCACGCCCGATTCGCGCGTCGAGCCGGGCCTGAAGGCCAAGCTGCGCCACCTGCAGCGGCTGGCCCGCGACGAGCCGGAGCGCTTCATGCCCGCCCCCGCCGCCGCCGAGGCGCGCGAGCAGGCCATGGCGGTGGCCGTGGCCAGCCTGACCGGCAAGCAGTTCGCGCCCGCCGCCATCCACGCCTGACCGGCGCCCGGCCTGCCGCCGGGTACCCATCACGGCATGATGCAATGCAAAAAGGCCGCCCATGTGGGCGGCCTTTGTCATGGCAAGGCGGCGAATCAGCGGGCGGTCAGCTTGACGGCCGGGAAGTCGACCGGCACGTTGAAAGCCACGTTCACGTAGTTCGTGAACAGGTTCAGCGCCACGTGTGCCAGGATTTCCACGATCTCGCCATCGTTGAAACCCACTTCGCGCAGGCGTGCCACGTCGGCATCGGATACCTGGCCGCGGCCTTCCACCAGTTGCAGCGCGAAAGCCAGCGCCGCAGCGGTTTTCGGATCGTCGGACTGGCCGGCTTGTGCGGATGCCATTTCCGCAGCCGACGCACCAGCCTTGCGGCCCAGCGCGGTGTGCGCGGCCAGGCAGTATTCGCAACGGTTGCGGTCGGCCACGGCGACGGCAATCTGCTCGCCCAGCCGAGCCGGGATGGCGCCACCGCCCAGCGCGCCGAACGCGCCCCACATCGACTGCAGCGCGGCCGGCGAATTCGAGACGGCGCGGAACATCTGTGGCACACCGCCAAAGGCGGCCTGGATCTGGTCGAGCGCGGGCTGGCTGGCAGCGGGAGCATGCGCGGGCTCCGGCACGGGGATACGTGCGGTCATGGTGGATCTCCTGTACGGTAGGTTCGTTTGGGTCAAGTCAGGACGTTGCCGTCCCTGGGTTCCACTATGGATGCCGACGACATACGATAGGATGCTGTTCGTCCACGAAAGCTACCCATTCGTCCAGCCGTGTCCAGCCACCCCGTTCCGTCCGGCATCGATCGCCTGTCCGCGCTGCTTGAGCGCTTTCGCATCCACGCCCACCTGTTCCACACCGGGCCGCTGTGCGGCATCTCGCGCTTTCACGAGCCCGAGCGCGGCTTCCTGCACGTCATGCGCGAAGGCGAGATGAGCGTGACCCATCACGCCAAGGGCCTGCCGCGCCGGCTGGACATCCGCGAGCCGTCGCTGCTGCTGTATCCACGCCCGGCGCTCCACACGTTCCACAACCCGCCCGAGGAAGGCTCGCAGTTCTCGTGCGCGACGCTGGAGTTCGCCGGCGGCGCGCGTAATCCGCTGGCGCGGGCGCTGCCGCCGCTGATCGTGCTGCCGCTGGCCGAGGTGCCCGGGCTGTCCCCGGCCCTGTCGCTGCTGTTCGCGGAGACCGAGCAGGTGCGCTGCGGCCAGCGGCTGCTGGCCGACCGGCTGTTCGAGGTGGTGGTGATCCAGCTGCTGCGCTGGATGCTCGACAATCCCGCGCGCGTCGGCGTCCAGCCGGGGCTGATCACCGGGCTGTCAGACCCACGGCTCGCGCGGGCGCTGGTGGCCATGCACGAGGCACCGGGTGAAAACTGGAATCTGGAAAGGCTGGCGGCCTGCGCGGGCATGTCGCGCAGCGCGTTCGCGTCGGCGTTCCGCGAGGTGGTGGGGCAGCCGCCGGCGGACTACCTGACCGACTGGCGCATCAGCCTGGCGCAGACGCGCCTGCGCGACGGCAAGCCGCTCAAGCTGCTGGCCGACGAACTGGGCTATGCCAATCCGTCGGCGCTGTCACGAGTGTTCCTGGCCCGGGTGGGCCAGTCTCCGCGCGACTGGCTGCGCGCGGAGCAGCGGCATCTGGCGATGCCGGCGCACGATCAGTAGTCGACCGTCATCGACACCTTGAAGGTGCGCGGATTGCCGATGGCCAGCGTGTTGGCCGACGTCGACACGGTTGCCCAGTAGTCCTTGTTGGCGACGTTCTCCACGGCGGCGCGCAGCGTGTAGCGCATCTGCGACGCCTTGAACGTGTAGCGGGCCCCCAGGTCGAAGCGGTTCCACGACGGCAGCGCAATGGTGTTGGTCGGGTTGGCGTACTGGCGGCCAGTCTGGATGAAGCGGCCCGACACCGTGGCGCCAGCCAGGAACGGCAGGTCGTACTCGCCGCTCAGCGTCAGCGTGTAGTTCGGCACGCCCACGCCCTTCTTGCCCTCGGTGGCCGCGTTGCCCGTGTCCTGGTACTGCGAGTCGATGTACGACACGCCGCCCAGCAGGCGCACGCCGCGCACCGGTTCGCCGAACACGCTCAGTTCCACGCCCCGGTTACGCAGTTCCTGCAGGCCGAACACGTTGTTGCTCTGCGTGGTGCCAATGGGCTGCTCGATCTGGAAGAACGCCAGCGTCGTGCCGACCGAGCCGGCGTCGTACTTCACGCCCGCCTCGTGCTGCTTGGTCTTGGTCGGCGGGAACACCTCGCCGCGGTTCACGGCCGTGTTGCCGGCCGTCGGCCCCTGCGCCAGGCCCTGGATGTAGTTGTAGTACACCGACAGGTTCTGCAGCGGCTTGACCACCAGGCCGAACATCGGCGACGTGGCCGAGTCGCTGTAGGTGGACGTTTGCGCGCCGGTACCCGTGGCATAGCCGCGCACGTTGATCACCTGCTGGCGCACGCCGGCCGTCAGCAGCACGCGGTCGTTCAGGAAGCCCAGCGTATCGGCCACCGACACGCCGTTCAGGTTCACGCGCTGCGTGACGTACGGATCGGCCATGTTGCCCGTGGCCGGCGCGGCCGGATACGGCACCACCGGCGCGTTGTACAGGTTCGTGGGGAAGGTGCCGGAGAACTCGAACGCCGTGGCCTTCTTCTGCTCCAGGCCCGACCAGCTCACGTTGACCGTGTGGTTGACGGGGCCGGTCACGAACCGGCCGCGCACGCCCACTTCACCGCTGAAGGTGTCCTGCTGGAACGGCACCGTCAGCCGCGTGGCGTTACCCACGCCGTTGTTGCCGACGCTGGCGCCGCTGTAGCTGCCGTATTCATCGGTGTGATGGCCGCCGAACGCCGCGTAGGCCGTCCAGTCCTTGGTGATGTCGTACTCGGCGCGGATCGTCCCGTAGATGTCTTCCAGCGACGAATTGGTCCACGGCTGCGCGAAGTTGGTGGTGGCCGACGGCACCGGCGGCAGCGCCGTGCCGGTCAGCGTCACCGTGCTGCGGCCCTGGTAGATGCGCTGCTTCTGGTAGCCGAAGTCGGCATTGACGCGGAAGGCGTCACCCTGGTAGTCCAGGCCCAGCGTGAACAGGCGCTGCTGGCGGCTTTCGTTGTCGATGGCCGTGTCGCCACCGCGCGCCATCGCGTTCACGCGGACGCCGAATTCCTTCTTGCTGCCGAAGCGGCGGCCCACGTCCACGTGGCCGCCGGCCTGGCCGTCGCTGGTGTAGTCGAGCGTGCCCTGCGTGATCGGCGCGGCCGTGGCGTACTTGGGCACCAGGTTGATCGAGCCGCCCACGGCGGTCCCGGCGGCGGACACGCCGGTCAGGAACGCGTTGGCGCCGCGGAACACTTCCACGCGCTCCAGGCCCTCGGTCGACGACAACTGGCGCGGCGCGATGCCGTAGAGGCCGTTGTAGCTCAGGTCATCGGACGCAAGCTGGAAGCCGCGCACCACGAACGTCTCGGCAAAGTTGCCAAAGCCGGAGCTGACGCGGATGGCCGGATCGTCGGCCAGCACCTGGCCCACGGTGCGGGCCTGCTGGTTCTGGATCTGCTCGGCCGTGTACGACGTGACGCTGAACGGCACGTCCATGAAATCCTGGTTGCCCAGCACGCCCACGCGGGCGCCGCGCGCCACCTGGCCGCCGGCATACGGGGCCGGCAACTGGTCGGCCGAGGCATCGGCCTTGACCGTCACGGTGGGCAGCGTCTGCTGCGGCGATGCCGGCGCGGCCTCCTGGGCCATGGCCAGCGACGGCAGCACGCCGGCCGCAGTCAGGGCCGTAACGAGGTGACGCAGTGGAATACGCGAGAAACGGACAGCGCGCGAGCGCGCGCGAGGTACGGCAAAAGACAAGATGACACTCCCAAAAGTAGAACGATTTCCCCAGCACCGCGTCCCGAACGCGGCGGACAGGCAACACCCGTGTCCGTGAATGTCGGCATCGCTCTGCTGGCGATGCTCGTGTTGCCCGATGGCCCGGCTAGTGCGCGAGCCAGGGCGAAAGCAGTGCGGCGGCGGCGCCTACCGTCACCGAAGCCTTGGCCAGGCGCGGCGTGGCCAGCGGCGCCCAAGAGAACGCCGCCACCACGGCCCATGCGCCGACGGTGAGCAGCCCGGCCCAGTAGACGACGCCATAGGCCCAGCCTTCCGCCACGACGCAGGCGGCCAGCGCCAGCGTCAGCGCGATCGTGCCCTGCCAGCGCAGGCGTTGCACGCGCGCGGGCGGGGGCACGCTGCCCCGGCCGAACAGGTCGGCATGATGGCGGTGCATCGCCTGGCCAAGCCAGGTAAAGCCGCCAATCGCAAAGCCCAGGCCGGCCACGCAGGCCGCCCAGACCGACACCAGCGCCACGCCGTCGCTCATTGCGTCACCTCGTGGGACACATTGCGCGACACGGCCTGCGGCGCGTGATGGGCCACGTGGTGCGCCTTGCCCGGCGATGCCTCGGCCGCCTGCCGGCGCGGTGCCTTGCCCCGCTTGCCAAGCATCCAGGCCGCCGCGCCCAGGCCGATGCCCAGCGCCAGCACGGTCAGGTCGAAGCCGGCGACCACGGCAGGGCCGTGGAACAGCGTCACGCCCAGGTGCGTCGGCGTGGTCAGCGCGTTGAGCAGCGGCAGTCCGGCAAACAGCGCCGCGCCGGCCCAAAGCTGCGCCCGCCACATCGCGCGGGTCGGGCGCCATTGCGCCAGCAATGCCGACAATGCCCAGGCCGCGAAGAATGCCTGAATCTCCGTGGCCTGACGTTGCGCCAGATCGACTGGCAGCAGCCGGTTGGCCCAGAAGTACACGGCGATGGCGATCGGCAGCCCGGCGATCGCACCAAGGTTCAGCGCGTCCACCAGCCGCAGGCCGAACGGCGTGCGGCCCGTGGCGGCAATCCGCTTGGCATGGTGCTGGCGCGTCTTCACCGCCCACAGCAGCGCACCCGTGGCCACCATCAGGCAGCCGGCCAGCCCGGACGCAAAGAACAGCGCGCGCAGCAGCCCCGGCGCGAAGTGGGCCACGTGCAGGCCGACCATCGTGAAGCGGGTGCTGCTGGCGGGCGCCATGTCGTCGCCGAGCTTGGTCTGCAGCGCGCCGGTGGCGCCGGCGAACACCACGGAAGGCGCCACCGTGCGGATGTTGCGGCCGTCCTCGCGCGTGACCGACACCGTGGCGTTGGCCCTGTTCGGCGCGTCCACGACGATCCGGCGCGGCGCGGCGCCGTTCCACTGCGCGGTGGCCTGGACGATCATCGGCGCGATCGGTGCCAGCGGCGCGGCGTCCTTCGACCCCTTGATGCGCGGCGCACGGGCCGCCACCTCGGCGTTGAACGCCTGCTCGTTGCCGTTGTAGACGGCCTGGATGCCCCACGGCATGTACATGAACAGCAGCGTCACCAAGCCCGTGTACGTGATCATCAGGTGGAACGGCAGCGCCAGCACGGCCATGGCGTTGTGCGCGTCCAGCCAGGAGCGCTGGCCCTTCTTCGCGCGGAAGGTGAAGAAATCGGCAAAGATGCGCCGGTGCGTGATCACGCCGCTGACGATGGCCACGAGCATGAACATCGTGCAGAAGCCGATGATCCAGCGCGCCCAGATGGCGGGCATGTAGTGCAGGTCGAAGTGCAGGCGGTAGAGGAAGTCGCCGCCGCGCGTGTCGCGGGCGCCGGGCACGGGCTCGCCGGTCATGGCGTCGAGCGTGCGGATCTCCAGGCGGGCACGCGCGGGCTTGCCGGCGTCGGCCGGCGTGGCCTTGCGCGTCCAGAACATCGAGATGGCCGGATTGCGTTCGTCCGGCAGCGAAATGAACCAGCGCTCGGCATCGGGCGCCTCGCGCTGCAGGTAGGCGTAGGCGCGCTGGGCGGCGTCCTCGGGCGATACCTTCTGGCCCAGCAGCCCGTGCAGTTCGGGCTTCATCCACACCGAAATCTCGTCCCGGTAGTAGCTGGCGGTGCCGCCCACGAAGACCAGGAACAGCACCCAGCAGACCGCCAGCCCGGACCACGTATGCAGCCAGGCCATCGACTGGCGCAGCCCCTGCCCTTTCTTGAGTTCAGTCATCACGCCCCCCGCAGGGCAAGCCAGCCCAGCCCCAGCACGGCGGCCGGCACGATCAGCCCGATCCACGCCCGCCAGGCGGAATCGGCCGCGAACACCCAGACCACGGCCAGCGCGAACCAGAGGAACGACAGCAGCGTCGACGTCACCACGGCCTCGGGCCGACTCATGCCGACCCACTGCGACAGCACGAGCGACAAGCATCCCGTCGCCAGCGCGGCCACGGCGTAGCCGCCCAGGATGGCGGCCATCGCGCGCGAGGCAATTGCCATGCGGTATCCGAGCGAAACGCCCTGCTTCATGTTCTTGTGTGGCATCAAAAAAATCCAATCGCCATGATAATCGTTCTCATCCGCATTGTCTGCAAAGATGTACAACCCGGCGAGGGTGTGTCGCGGTGGGTACAACGGAGGGACGGGGAAGCAAGTCGAGCCAAGTCGGCGTCCGATATTCGCACAGAGATTGAGGAGACGTTCCGCACGGCAGAATTCTCATTCCGCCGTGCGGTTGACACATTTCCGGCAACGATGGGACGATGCCTCACATCGAATACCGGCGAGTCCCAACGCCGGACAGCCTGACCCGGAGACAACATGAGCAGTACCCGCCAGACGTCGGCCCAGCCCGGGACCGCCGCTTCCGCTTCTTCCAGCCCGTCTTTCCAGCCCGCCTTCAGCCGCCTGCACCAGACCATGGGGCCTTGGGTGGCTGCCACGCCCGACCGCATCGCCATCCGCGATGCCCACCGCGCGCTCAGCTACGCCGAACTCGACACCGCCGTGCGCGACACGGCCCGCACGCTGGCCGATCTGGGCGTGCGCGGCGGCGACCGCGTGGTGCTGGTGACCGAGAACAGCGTCGGCTGCGCGGTGGTGCTGCTGGCGCTGAGCGCCATCGATGCGTGGTCGGTGCCGGTCAATGCGCGGCTGTCGCCGCGCGAGATTGCCAACATCGTCGAGCACGCCGGCGCCCGCGTGACGCTCTACCTCGACAACGATTTCCCCGAGGCCCGCGAGCACGGCGAGGCCCGTGGCGCGCAGTGGGCCGAGTGGCCGCACGTCGGCAAGCTGCTGGTCAGCGCCGTCGATGACAGCGTGGCCCAGGAGCCGGTCGAGGCGGACCCGCGCCAGCAGGTGGCGGCGATGATCTACACCACCGGCACCACGGGCGCGTCCAAGGCCGTGATGCTGACGCACGCCAACCTGATGTTCATCGGCCATTCCAACCGGCTGCAGTCGCGCGTGCAGCCGGGCGACCGCGTCTACGGCGTGCTGCCGATCTCGCACGTCTATGGGTTGTCGGTGCTGCTGGTGGGGCCGGTTTCCAACGGCGCGACGGTGTTCTACGAGCCGCGCTTCCGCCCGGACAAGCTGGTCCGCACGCTGGTCGACGACCAGTTGACCGTGCTGCACGGCGTGCCGGCCATGTACGCCAAGGTGATCGAATGGGGCCGCGCCAACGGCCAGTCGCTGCGCACGCCGTCGCTGCGCATCGCGCAGTCGGGCGGCGCGCCGCTGACGGCGTCGCTGAAGGCCGCCTTCGAGGAAGCGTTCGGCATCGTGCTGCACAACGGCTACGGCATGACCGAGACGTCGCCCACCGTGTCCCAGACCCGCGTGGAAAGCCCGCGCAGCGACTGCTCGGTGGGACTGGCCGTGCCCGACGTCGAGATCCGGCTTGGCAATCCGCTGCCCGATGGCAGCGGCGAGCTGCTGGTGCGCGGCCCGAACGTGATGAAGGGATACTACAGGCGCCCGGACCTGACCGCGCAGACCATCGACGCCGATGGCTGGCTGCACACCGGCGACCTTGCGCGCATCGACGACGACGGCGCCGTGTCCATCGTCGGCCGCTCGAAGGAAATCATCATCCATTCGGGCTTCAACGTGTATCCCGAGGAAGTCGAGCAGTCGCTCAATGCGTTCCCGGCCGTGCTGCAGTCGGCCGTGGTGGGCCGCGCCGTGGAAGGCAACGAGGAAGTCATCGCCTTCGTGGAGGTGCGCGGCGGCATGACGCTCGACGAGGCAGCGCTGCGCGCGTTCCTGCGCGAGCGCCTGTCGCCCTACAAGATCCCGGCCGAAATCCGCACGGTGGCGCAGTTGCCCGCCGCGCCGTCGGGCAAGATCCTCAAGGCCCGGTTGCGCGAGCAGCTGGCCGCCGGCAACGTTTGAGCAGCCGCCTCATGGAAACGACCTTCACCGAACACCCCGACGCGACCAACGCGGATATCCCGTTGGCCGCCGACGCGCCGCCCGTCCGCAAGGACAACCGCAAGGAAGACCGTCATTTCGTCACCGCGCTGGCGCGCGGGCTCGACGTGCTGGCCTGCTTCCGCGCCTTCGACGCCGAGCTTGGCAATGCCGAACTGGCGCAGCGCTGCGGCCTGCCCAAGTCGACGATTTCCCGCCTGACCCACACGCTGACCGAGCTGGGCTACCTGCAGGCGCTGACCGATCCGGTGCGCTACCGGCTGGGCAGTTCCGCGCTGGCGCTGGCGCCGGCCGGGCAGCAAGGCGCCGACGTGCTGGCCGTGGCCAAGCCGTTCATGCAGGAGCTGGCCGAGCTGTCGCAGGGCGTGGCGTCGCTGATCGTGCGCGACCGCGGCCGCATGCTGATCTACGAGAACTGCCAGTCGGAGAGCTACCTGACGCTGCGCGTGCCGGTGGGCAGCCGGGTCTCGGGCCTGTCCACGGCGGCCGGCCGCGCCTATCTGCTGGCGCTGCCGCCGGCCGAGCAGCGCCAGGCGCTGACGGCCTTCCGCGCCGACGACAAGCTCAGCGCCGCGCAGGCCGAGGGCATCCTGTCGAGCTGCCGCGACGAACAGCGCCGGCTGGGCTGCACCACGTCGTTCGGCGAATGGCTGCCGGACATCAACTCGATTGCGCTGGCGTTCCGCCCCGGCTCGGCGCTGCCGCCGATGACGCTCAGTTGCAGCGGGCCCAACGCGCTGGTGCCGCCGGCCCATCTGCTGGAAAAGGTGCGGCCGCAGTTGCAGCACCATATCCGCCGGATCGAGGCGGCGCTCGGCGTCGGCGCCTGACGGCGTCGGCCGCCGCCTTCAGCGCTGCGGCGGGTCCTGGTCCCCGGCCTTGTCGTCAGGCGGGGTCTTTTCCTTGTGGCCGGGCGCCGCGTCGTCATGATCCTTCGGCAACGGCTTGCTCAGCGTGCCGTCGAAGCGGGCGTGGAGCCTGTTTTCCAGATGGCCGCCCAGGCGCAGCAGCACAAGGCCCAGCCCCAGCGAGATCACCACGATGGCGTAGTAGCCGGCGCCGGCTGCCGCCCCGAGGATGGCCGCCATCCAGATGCCGGCCGCCGTGGTCAGCCCTTGCGGACGGTCGTGCACGCCATGCCGGGCGATCACCCCCACTCCCAGGAAGCCCACCCCGGTCAGCAGCCCCTGCAGCACGCGCGACATGGCGTCGGGCGGATGCCCGTTCAGCGTCACCACGCACACCGCCGCAGCCGCGCCCAGCGACACCAGCCCCAGCGTGCGCATGCCGGCCGCCTTGCCATGCAGGTTGCGGTCGAGCCCGATGATGGCGCCGGCGGCCAGCCCGCCCAGCAGGCGCCAGAACAGTTCCAGCGAGAATTGGTCCATGCCGGCAAGCTTAGCGCGACTCACGTCGACATGACAGCCGGGATTGCCGTACGATTCGGGTTCCCCCCGCTCTCCAACGGAAGCCGTTTCATGCCCCACCTCGTCATCGAAATCACCGAGAACACGCGCCTGACCTGCTCGCAGGAAGAACTGCTGGACGAAGCCAACGCGGCGCTGCTGTCGAGCGGCCAGTTCCAGGAGCCCGACATCAAGTCGCGCTGCGTGACGCTCGGCACGTTCCGCCAGGGCACCGAGCAGGCCGACCGCGCGTTCGTGCACGCCACGCTGCAGATCCTGGACGGCCGCGACCCGGCCGTGCGCAAGCAGCTAGGCGAACTGGTGGCGGGCGCAATTGCGGAAATGGTGCGGCCCGGCGCGGCTGGCCAGACCGTGCAGGTGACGGTCAACGTGGTCGAGATGGAACGCGCGACGTTCGCCAAGCAGATCGTCGGCGGCTGAAATCGGCCGCCCCTGGGCGCCGGATGACCTAAGCTGGAAGCCTGGGCCCCGCCGCCCCATCCCCCGACAACCACAAGACCCACGCCATGGACACCCCATTCCACCCGTTCTCGGACCTGTTCGCCCAGCTTGGCCTGCCCAACGACGAGGCCAGCATCCGCGCGTTCATCGCCAAGCACTCCCCGCTGCCGCAGGACAAGCAACTGTGGGAAGCGCCGTTCTGGACGCCGGCGCAGGCCGCGCTGCTGCGCGACGAATTCATCGAGGACGCCGACTGGGCCGAGGTGGTCGACCAGCTCAACCTGGCGCTGCGCGCGCCGGCCTGATCGTCGACGCCCGCGATGGACGCCCCGTCGGTACCGGGGCTACCATCGCTTCACTCGCCCGCCGGAGATAGCGGCCGCCACGCGCCGCGCCGCGCCGGGCATGCCGGTACGCTTTGGAGATAGCCATGCTGCTGCGCCGTCCCGTCGTCCAACTTGCCATCCTTGCCGCACTGCTGCCCGGCATCACGCCGCTGTTTCACGGGCACGCCCAGACACCCCAGCCATCGCCGGCCGACGCCGCGATCAACGATGCGATCTCCGACGCCGTGCGCCAGGGATCGATCCGCTTCCAGCCCACGCCGGCCCAGCCGCGCACGCTGGAGGAACAGTGCGACCAGCTGGCCCTGCAGATCGGCGAAACGCCGCGCCGCAGCTACCGCCCGTCAGGCGGCCCGCCGGTCGAGAACAGCCAGGGCACGGAAATCTCCACGGTCGAACGCGACCGCACGCGCCGGCAACTGCAGAAGGTGTATCAGGAGAAATGCATGCAGTAGACGACGGCCCGCTTTGCACGGGACCGGCTCCCCTCTCCCACCTGTGGGAGAGGGGTTGGGGGAGAGGGCGTTGAGCGTCTGCTTGCCGACTGGCCGCAATTTGCAGCTGTCGGCCCTCTTTCCCGCCCCCTCAGGTCACCGGCGCCGGGTTGAACAGGGCCAGCGAGTTGTGCAGGCCATGGTGTTCGGCCCAGGTCTTCTTGCGGCCGCTGGCCACGTCGATCATCAGGCGGAACAGCTCCCAGCCCACGTCCTCGATGGTTGCCTCGCCGGTGGCGATGCGGCCGGCGTTGACGTCCATCAGGTCATGCCAGCGGCGGGCCAGGTCGCTGCGGGTGGCCACCTTGATCACAGGCACCTCGGCCAGGCCGTACGGCGTGCCGCGGCCCGTGGTGAACACGTGCAGGTTCATGCCGGCGGCCAGTTGCAGCGTGCCGCAGATGAAGTCGCTGGCCGGCGTGGCGGCGTAGATCAGGCCCTTGGTCTTGACGCGCTCGCCCGGCGACACCACACCCGTGATCGGCGCGCTGCCCGACTTGACGATCGAGCCCATGGCCTTCTCGACGATGTTCGACAGCCCGCCCTTCTTGTTGCCCGGCGTGGTGTTGGCGCTGCGGTCCACGCGGCCGCGGTCCAGGTAGCGGTCGTACCAGTCCATCTCGCGGATCATCGCCTCGGCCACCTCGGGGGTGGCGGCGCGCGAGGTCAACTGGTCGATGCCGTCGCGCACCTCGGTCACCTCGGAGAACATCACCGTGGCGCCGGCGCGCACCAGCAGGTCGGTGGCAAAGCCGACGGCCGGGTTGGCCGTCACGCCCGAGAACGCATCGCTGCCGCCGCACTGCACGCCCACGACCAGCTCGGACACCGGCACGGTCTCGCGCTGGCGCGCGTTCAGCGCCTCCAGGTGCGGGATCGCCATCTCCACGATCGAGTCGATCATCGACCCGAAGCCCACGTGCTTGTCGTCCTGCAGGCAGACCACGCCCACCTGCACCTCCCCGGCGCCGGTCTGGATCGGGATCGTGCCGGGGGGCATCAGGCGGTCCGGCTGCAGCTTCTCGCAGCCCAGGCTCACCATCATGGCGGTGCCGCCGAAGTTCGGGTTCAGCGCGATGTTGCGCAGCGTGCGGATCGGCACCACGGCATCGGGCGCGTCGATGGCCACGCCGCAGCCGTAGGTGTGCTCCAGCCCGATCACGTCGTCCACGTTCGGGTACTTCGGCAGCAGTTCGGCCTTGATGCGCCGGACCGCGTGGTCCACCACGCCGGCCACGCACTGCACGGTCTGCGTGATCGCCAGGATGTTGCGGGTGCCCACCGAGCCGTCCGGGTTGCGGAAGCCCTCGAACGTATAGCCCTCCAGCGGCGGCAGCGGCGCGGGCAGGCGGGTGCCAACCGGCAGGTCGGTCAGGCCGGGCGCCACCGGCATCTCGATGGTGCGCTCGTTGACCCAGCTGCCGCGCGGCAGGTCCTGCAGCGCGTAGCCGATGGTCACGTCGTAGCGCGTCACCGCGTCGCCCTTCTTCAGGTCGACCAGCGCCACCTTGTGGCCCTGCGGCACGCGCTCCACGAGCGTCAGCCCGCACGGGAACACGGTGCCGGCCGGCAGGCCGCCGTCGTTGGCCACGATGGCGACGTTGTCGTTGGGATGGATGCGGATGTACAGCGGCGGACGCTGCTCCGCGGCCTGGGCGTTCTGTACCGACAGGTCCGACATGATGGGGATTCCTTTTATTGGGGGTGCTTCAGTTCGACGCGGCGGATGTCCTTGACGATCACCAGGTAGCTCAGCACGGTAACCAGGGCGTTGATGCCCACGAAGACCAGCGCGCCGTTGAACGAGCCCGTGGCGCTCAGGATATAGCCGATCACGATCGGCGTCACGATGCCGGCGATGTTGCCGAAGGTGTTGAAGATGCTGCCGGCCAGGCCGATCACTTCCTTGGGCGCCGTATCGGCCACCACGGCCCAGCCCAGCGCGCCGATGCCCTTGCCGAAGAACGCCAGCGCCATGATGCCGACCACCAGCCACTCGGCGTCCACGTAGTTGCAGGCCACCATCGACACCGACAGCAGCATGCCGGCCACGATCGGCACCTTGCGGGCCACGGTCAGCGAATGGCCGCGGCGCAGCAGCGTGTCCGAGATCACGCCGCCCAGCACGCCGCCCAGGAACCCGCAGATGGCCGGCAGCGACGCCACGAAGCCGGCCTTCAGGATCGACATGCCGCGCGCCTGCACCAGGTACACCGGGAACCACGTGAGGAAGAAGTACGTCAGCACGTTGATGCAGTACTGGCCCAGGTACACGCCGGCCAGCATGCGGTTGGTCAGCAGCTGCCGCGCGTAGAACCAGCCGGCCGGGTTGGCGGCCTTGCCGGCCTTGCTGGCCTCGTCGCCCTCGCCCATGTGAATCAGGCCGCCGCCCTGCGTGATGTGGTCGAGTTCGGCCTGGTTCACACCGGGGTGCGTGGCCGGGCTGCGCATGACCTTGAGCCAGACCAGCGCCAGCAGCATGCCCATGATGCCCATCCACAGGTAGACGTGGTGCCAGCCCCAGCTATGGACGATCCAGGCCATCAGCGGCGTAAAGACCACGGCGGCAAAGTACTGCGCGGCGTTGAAGATGGCCGATGCCGTGCCGCGCTCGGCGGTCGGGAACCAGCTTGCCACCACCTTGGCGTTGGCCGGGAACGCCGGCGATTCGGCCAGCCCCACGGCAAAGCGCAGCGCGAACAGCACGCTGATGGCCTGCCCGATGCTGGCAAACACGCCAATCCAGCCCTGCAGCAGCGTGAAGAACGACCACAGGAAGATGCTGAACGCGTAGATGCGGCGCGCGCCGAAGCGGTCGAGCAGCCAGCCGCCCGGGATCTGCGCCATCACATAGGCCCAGCTGAAGGCCGAGAAGATATAGCCCATCTGCACGGCCGAAAAGCCGAACTCCTCGCGCATGGCGGGGCCGGTGATGGACAGCGTGGCACGATCCGCGTAGTTGATCGTCGTCACGATGAAGATCAGGGCGAGAATCCAGTAGCGGACGTTGGTGCGGCGGGCGCCCGAGGCGGCGGCGCTGGTGGTGGGTGTTACGTTCATCTGGGTCTCCGCACAGCCGGCGGACCAGGATGCGGGAATGCGTCGGGACCGGCGTGTGATATGTCGTCGTACGACCAGAATTATAGAGACGCGGTTCCTTCCACCACAGTGCGCGTTTACCCTGACGTGGTGCACGGCGCCGTCTTCCGGTGCATCGGCCGAAGTGCCGACCTTTCAATCAGCTTGCGGGTTTGCGGGGATTTGATGCACACCACCGTCGCCCTGCCCGCCCGCGCCCAGACACCCGAAACGCCACCCGAATGTCTGCCAGGTACCGGGGTTTTCCCTTGGTTGGCGCCGTACCGCTTGCACGCCCCCAGGGTTAGTTGTACGATGACTTATCTCGAAACATCACAACGATGGAACGAGTACAGGCACCGGCCTTGTTCCACACCCAACCCACCATTCGCCATGTGGCGACCAGGAAGAGCGACATGACTACACCGCAAGAACTGAAGCAGATTATCTCGGAAGGCCTGCTCTCGTTTCCCATCACCGACTTTGACGCGCAAGGCAACTTCCGCGCCGACACCTACGCCGCCCGCCTGGAATGGCTGGCCCCGTACGGCGCCTCGGCCCTGTTCGCCGCTGGCGGCACCGGTGAATTCTTCTCGCTGACGCAGCAGGACTATTCGAACGTGATCCGCACTGCGGTGGAAACCTGCCGTGGCAAGGTGCCCATCCTGGCCGGCGCCGGCGGCCCGACCCGCGTGGCCATCGAGTACGCCAAGGAAGCCGAGCGCCTGGGCGCCCACGGCATCCTGCTGATGCCGCACTACCTGACCGAGGCCAGCGAAGACGGCATCGCCAACCACATCGAAGAGGTCTGCAAGGCCACCAAGTGCGGCGTGATCGTCTACAACCGTGCCAACTCGCGCATCGGCGCCGACCTGCTGGCCAAGGTTGTCGACAAGTGCCCGAACCTGATCGGCTTCAAGGACGGCGTGGGTGACATCGAGGCCATGGTCCGCGTGCGCCGCAAGCTCGGCGACCGCCTGGCCTACCTGGGCGGCCTGCCCACCGCCGAAGTCTACGCCGCTGCCTACAAGGCGCTGGGCGTGCCGGTGTACTCGTCGGCCGTGTTCAACTTCATCCCGAAGACCGCGATGGAGTTCTACCGTGCCGTGGCCGCCAACGACGAAGCCACGATCGGCCGCCTGATCGACGACTTCTTCCTGCCTTACCTGGACATCCGCAACCGCAAGCATGGCTACGCCGTGTCGATCGTCAAGGCCGGCGCCAAGCTGGTGGGCCACGATGCCGGCCCCGTGCGCGCGCCGCTGACCGACCTGACCGAGGAAGAAATGGGCAAGCTGGACGTCCTGATCAAGAAGCTCGGTTCGCAATAAGCCGGACTGCGCTACCGCCAAAAGCCGACCTTCGGGTCGGCTTTTTCATGCCCCGCCGCTGCGCGACCTGCCCCGCCAGCGGGCGCGCGTGCGCCATTCTGGCGCTTTGACGATACGTGCGGGCGTGTCCGGGCTGGCCCGAAACCTGCTGTACCCCGCACCGAAGAGTAGAAGCGTTCAACCGCCCCCTCCCTGGCCGGGCGGCAGGAAATTGCTCTTGATTGTCCGCGCCGAGTGCCGGAGATCGAGAGCCCTGCCGGGCCCTGCCTCCGCCGTCGGCCGGCCCGTTCACCTTTCCTGAACCCCGGAACGACATGATCGACACCACCCTCCCCCTCCACGAACTGGACCGCGAAGCGCGCATGGGCGCGCACGGCCACGAGACCGACGCGCGCGAGATCCGCCGCATCGACCTGTCCGACTTCGCGCGCCGCAAGGCGGTGATCGCCGACCAGCTCTGGCAGGCGGCCACCGACATCGGCTTCTTCCAGCTCGACAACCACGGCATCGACCTGGCCGCCGTGCGCGAGGCGTTTGCGATGACCGAGCGCTTCTTCGCGCTGCCGGAGCCCGTCAAGGCCAGGTATCCGCTGCAGAAGGCCAACAACGCCGGCTGGGAATCGCGCGCGCAGGTGCGGCCGTCCACGGGCACGCCGGACCAGAAGGAGTCGTACCAGGTCACGCGCCCGCACATGGCGGCGCTGTGGCCGTCTGAGGATGAACTGGCCGGCTTCCGGGCGACGATGCTGGCCTTCGAGCGACAGTGTTGGCACGTCGGCATGAAGGTGCTGTCCTGCTTTGCCGACCGGCTCGGCTTCGACAGCGAATTCTTCACGCGCGCCCACGACCCGGCCGCGCCCGACTACCAGAGCACGCTGCGGCTGCTGCACTACTACGCGATCCCGGCCGAAGCCCAGGACAAGCTCGACCTGTGGCGGGCGGGCGCCCATACCGATTTCGACTGCCTGACGCTGCTGTTCCAGCGCCAGGGCCAGGGCGGCCTGCAGGTGTGTCCGGGCAAGGAGATGGACGCGCAGGCGTGGACGCCGATCCCGCCCGACGAGGACGTGATCACCTGCAACATCGGCGACATGCTGATGCGCTGGAGCGACGACCAGCTACCGTCGAACTTCCACCGTGTGCGCAACCCAGCCCCGGGCGAGTACATGGGGCCGCGCTACAGCCTCGCGTTCTTCTGCCAGGCCAACCGCGACGCGCGGATCGAGGGGCCGGCGAAGCGGTATCCGCCCATCACGGCCGGCGATTTCCTGCGCCAGCGCGTGGCGGCCAACTTCAAGACGTACTGAGCCGCCCGGCCCAACAAAAAACCCCACGCTCTCGCGAACGTGGGGTTTCAAGCCACCCGGTACCGGCGGGCCGGTATCGGGCAGGCGACTTCCAAAGGGATCGGGCTATCAGGCCGCGGCGTCCTTCAGCTTCTTCAGCGGACGGACCTTGACCTTGACGCTGGCCGGCTTGGCCGGGAACCAACGCTCTTCACCGGTGAACGGGTCCTTGCCGAAGCGCTTCTTCTTGGCCGGCACTTGCTGGGCGGTCACCTTCAGCAGGCCCGGCAGCGTGAATTCGCCGGCGCCCTTCTTGTTCAGCGCGCTGACGATGGTGTTTTCGAGATGGGCCAGCACCGACTTCACGGCCTTGGCTTCGAGCTGGGTTTGCGCTACCAGGTGAGCGACCAGGCTCGACTTGTTGAAGGTGTCCTTCAGCGGCTTCATGGTCGGCGTGGCAGCCGGCGCAGCCTTCTTGGCCGGAGCGGCGGCCTTCTTAGCGGCAGCCTTCACGGGTGCCTTGGTTGCTGCGGCCTTCTTGGCAGCAGGCTTGGTTGCAGTCTTCGCGGTCGGTTTCGCTTTGGTCGCCATATCTGGATGTACGAGAGTTGAAGATTGAAGTCCCGGCCGATTCGCCCGCACGCTGCAAGCATCGCTGCATGGCGATTCGTGCTGGCCGGCACGCACTGAATCATAGCGGAAACCGCCAGAAGTAAAGGGGTTTTCTCACATGCGGCAGGTCAAACCAAGTGAAAACCCCGGGTTTTGTCGCTGGTTTGCGTCAGCACCAACGCTGCGAAGCGCCACGTCCCCCCACTTTCGCGCTTCGCCCACGCGCCGCACGCGTCCGGAACGGGCGTGTTCAGTGCGCGTGCGCGGCCACCGCATCGCGCGTGCCACGCGCCAGGCCCAGCGCGAAAGCGGTCTCCGCCACCAGGAAAAGCGGGCCCACGAGCAGGCCCATGATGTCGTCGACAAAGGCCGGCTTGCGTCCTTCGAAGTAGTGGCCGACGAACTGGATGACCCATCCGGCCACGAACAGGCCGATGCCCGTGGCCAGCCAGGGCGGCGTGGAAAACGCGGCAATGCAGGCCCCGGCCCAGACGAACACGGCCAGGATCGCGGCCATCGCCACGCCAAAGCCGAACGACAGCCGCAGGTAGAACAGGCACGCCAGCACGTACACGACGATGGCCGGCGTCACGAACAGCGCGCCGTCGCCCAACGGCATGACCGGCCGCCCGAGCAGCGCGGTAACCGCCAGCACGATCATCGGGATACCGATGAAATGGGTGAATACGTTGCGCGCATCGCGGTGGTACGCGGCGTACTGGGCAAGATGATCGATCAGGGTTTTCACGGGGACGTCTCCGGTGGATGGCCGGTGTTCCGGCCTGTTTTCCCAGGGCCGCCGCGCGATGCCGCGATGCCGCGAAACCACGCCGCCGACCCGGTTTTGATGTGGATTTATATTAGTGAGACACCGCGCGCTCGGGAAGAGGACTTCCCCGCCATTCGAGCCGCCCCACTAAATCACCCCAAAGCCGCCATGCGTGCCATCGACGAAATTCCCGCCCTCTCCGCCGACCAGCGCGATGCCTGGCTGCGGCGCATCGGCATCCACGCCGTGCCGCCGCCGACGCTGGCCACGCTGGACGCACTGATCGCCGCCCACCTGGCGCACCTGCCCTTCGAGAACCTGACGCCGCTGGTGGGCTGGCGCGTCGACATCGAGCCGCCCGCCGTGTTCGACAAGCTCGTGCGCCAAGGCCGCGGCGGCTACTGTTTCGAACTGAACACGCTGTTCTGCGCCGGGCTGAAGTCGCTGGGCTACACGGCCGTGCCGCTGGCGGCGCGCGTGCGCTGGAACGTGCCCGACGAACGGCCGACCGGGCTCTCGCACATGCTGCTGCGGGTGGAGGTGGCGCACGAGAGCTACGTGGCGGACGTCGGCTTTGGCGGGCCCACGCCGGACCGCGCACTGCCGCTGTCGCTGCCGATCCCGCCCGCGGCCGGCGTTGCGTCGCCGTACCGGCTGCGCCCGCCCCCGGCCGATGCCGCTGGCACCGGCTTTCATTGCTACGACCTTGCGGTGCGCGATCCGGACGCCGGAGACGCTGACGATGCAGACACGTGGCGTGTGCTGTACCGCTTCGACCTGACCCCGCAGCCCCGGATCGACTACGTGGCGCGCAACTGGTTCGTGTCGACGCATCCGGACAGCCACTTCACGCGCACGCTGATCGCCGCCCGCACGGAGGCGGACGGTACGCGGCTGGCCCTTGGCAACGCCACGCTGACCGAGCGCCCGCCCGGCGGCACGGTGCGCCGCACGGTGCTGGCCAGTGCCGGCGACGCCATCGACGTGCTGGCCGGCCGCTTCGGCATCCACCTGGACGACGCGCTGCGTGCCGCGCTGGCCGCCCGGCTGCCGGCGGTGCTGGCGGCACCCTGACGCCCGCCCGATTCCGCGCTGCGGCACGCGCCATGCATCGCGTGAATTGCCGGCAGAAAGTTTGCTGATACCGGCCCCGGCGGGCCGGCCCGGCTGTGGACTGAGGGGGTGCGGCTGCCCATAATGTCCCGGCCAATCCACGATTCCGGCCGGCGGCACGTACCGCCGGCCATCCTTTCAGGAGACATCCCATGTCGTTGTTCGATCTGTCGGGCAAGGTTGCCGTCATCACCGGATCCTCGCGCGGTATCGGCCGCGCCATCGCCGAGCAAATGGCCGTCCAGGGCGCCAAGGTCGTCATCTCGTCGCGCAAGATCGAGGCGTGCCAGGAAGTGGCCGATGCCATCAACGCGCAGCACGGCGCCGGCACCGCGCTGGCCGTGGCGGCCAACATCTCGTCGAAAGAGGCGCTCCAGCACCTGGTGGACGAGGCCAACCGCACCTTCGGCAAGGTGGACGTGCTGGTCTGCAATGCCGCGTCCAACCCCTACTACGGGCCGATGAGCGGCGTGTCGGACGAGCAGTTCCGCAAGGTGCTGGACAACAACGTGATCTCGAACCACTGGCTGATCCAGATGGTGGCGCCGCAGATGATCGAGCGCAAGGAGGGTTCGATCATCATCGTGTCGTCGATCGGCGGCCTGCGCGGGTCGCCCACGATTGGCGTCTACAACGTCTCCAAGGCCGCCGATTTCCAGCTGGCGCGCAACCTGGCCGTGGAGTTCGGGCCGCACAACGTGCGCGTGAACTGCATCGCCCCGGGGCTGATCAAGACCGACTTTGCCAAGGCGCTGTGGGACGACCCGGTGCGCTACAAGCAGTCCACCGAGAACGCGCCGCTGCGCCGCATCGGCGAGCCGGTGGAGATTGCCGGCGCGGCGTGCTTCCTGGCGTCTGCGGCCAGCACGTTCATGACCGGCCAGGCCATGGTGGTGGACGGCGGCGTCACGATCTAGTCCAATCTGCGCGGGAGGCCCTGCATGTCCCAGCAACCGCAGCATCCGCAGCAACCCTCGCCGGCCGGCCCGCAGTGGCCGGCCATGTCCCTGGCCGACGCGCACGCCCGGCTGACCGCCCCCGGCGCGCCGTTCGAGACCGAGACGCGCGTGATCCGCGGCATTCCCACCACGGTCTGGAAGAACGCGCCGCCCACGCTGCGCGACCTGTTCCTGGTGGCCGCGGCGTGGGGCGAGCGCACCTTCGTCGTCTACGAGGACGAGCGCGTGAGCTACCGCGCGTTCGCGCTGGCCGCCACCGAGCTGGCGCACCAGTTGGTGCGCGACGGCGTGCGCAAGGGCGACCGCGTGGCCGTGGCAATGCGCAACCTGCCCGAATGGCCCGTGGCGTTCTACGCGGGGCTGCTGACCGGCGCCATCGTCACCCCGCTCAATGCGTGGTGGACCGGCCCGGAACTGGAGTACGGGCTGACCGATTCGGGCAGCCGCGTCGCCATCGTCGACCATGAGCGGCTGGACCGCATCCTGCCGCACCTGCGCGACTGCCCGGCGCTGGCGCGCGTGTACGTGTCGCGCGCACCGGACGGCGCCACGTTCGACGACCCGCGCATCGTGGCGCTGTCCAGCGTAATCGGCGCGTCGCCGGACTGGACCGCGCTGCCGTCGCAATCGCTGCCGCAGGTGCCGCTGGACCCCGAGGACGACGCGACGATCTTCTACACGTCCGGCACCACGGGCAAGCCCAAGGGCGCCGTCGGCACCCATCGCAACGCCTGCACGGTGGCGGTCTGCGCCCAGTTCAGCCCGCTGCGCAACCTGCTGCGGCGCGGCGAGCCGGTGCCGGAGCCCAACCCCGACGCGCCGCAGAAGGCCGCGCTGCTGGCCGTGCCGTTCTTCCACGTCACCGGCTGCATGTCCGTGCTAAACGGCGCGCTGGCCAACGGCGGCAAGATCGTGCTGCAGTACCGCTGGGACACGCTGCGCGCCATGGCGCTGATCGAACGCGAACGCTGCACGTCGGCCGGCGGCGTGCCGACCATCGCGTGGCAGATCATCGAGCATCCACAGCGGGCCGAATTCGACCTGTCGTCGCTGGAAAACATGCATTACGGCGGCGCGCCCGCATCGCCGGAACTGGTCCGCCGCATCCACGAGACGTTCCCGCACGCGGCGCCCGGCATTGGCTGGGGCATGACCGAGACGTCGGCCACGTTCACGAGCCACAGCGCCGAGGAATACATCCACCGGCCCGACAGCAGCGGCCCGGCCCTGCCCATCGGCGAGATGAAGATCGACGATGGCTTTGGCAACGCGCTGCCGCCGGGCGAGATTGGCGAGCTGATGGTGCGCGGCGCCAACGTCGTGCACAGCTACTGGAACAAGCCGGAGGCCACGGCCAGGACATTCGTCGACGGCTGGCTGCACACGGGCGACGTGGCGCGGCTGGACGCGGAAGGCTTTCTCTACATCGTCGACCGCATGAAGGACATGCTGATCCGCGGCGGCGAGAACATCTATTGCATCGAGGTGGAAAGCGCGCTGTACGCGCACCCGGCCGTCATGGACGCGGCCGTGGTCGGCATTGCGCACCGCACGCTGGGCGAAGAGCCCGGCGCGGTGGTCAGCCTGAAGCCCGGCGCCACGGCCACCGAGGCCGAGCTGCAGGACTTCGTGCGCCAGCAGCTTGCCGCGTTCAAGGTGCCCGTGCGGATCATCGTCATGCAGGACATGCTGCCGCGCAATCCGAACGGCAAGATCCTGAAGTCGAACCTGCGCAAGCTGTTCGAGGCGGCCTGAGGGCCAGCAGACGCCGGCGCCTACTTGACCGGGATGGGCGTGGCGGCCGGCACCGGCACGGCGGTCACGGCGTTCTGGGGGCTGCCGCTGACGATCCGGTCCGAGTAGGTCAGGTAGACCAGCGTGTTGCGCTTGCGATCCACGGCACGCACCACGTGCAGCGTCTTGAAGAGCACCGACATGCGCTCGGAGAACACGTCCTCCTGCTGCTTCACCGGCCCCTTGAACGCGATGGGACCCACCTGGCGGCACGCAATCGACGCCTCGGCCGGGTCCTCGGCCATGCCGAGCGAGCCCTTGATGCCGCCGGTGCGCGCCCGCGACACGTAGCACGTCACGCCGTCCACGGCCGGGTCGTCGTAGGCTTCGATGACGACCTTGTCGGACCCCGTGACGCGGAAATGGGTCGACACGCTGCCGATTTCCTCGGCTGCGGCGGCCGTGGCCAGCGCGGCCAGGCCCAGGGCCAGCGCGAATCGCGATGCAGTGGACGTCATTCGGCCGTCGCCCCCTTGATCTCGTCGTGGCGGCGCTCCATTTCCTGGCGCAGCGCGCGGCGCTGACGGGCGGCCTCAAAGCGCTGGCGCTCCACCTCGTCGCGCGGCTGCAGCGGCGGCACCTCGGCCGGCGTGCCGTTGTCGTCCACCGCCACCATCGTGAAATAGCAGCTATTGGTATGGCGCACCACCTTGCTGCGGATGTTCTCGGTCACCACCTTGATGCCGATTTCCATCGAGCTGCGGCCGGTGAAGTTCACGGCCGCCAGGAACGTCACGAGTTCGCCCACGTGGATGGGCTGGCGGAAGACCACCTGGTCCACCGACAGCGTGACGACATACCGGCCGGCATAGCGGCTGGCGCAGGCGTACGCCACCATGTCGAGGTACTTGAGGATGGTGCCGCCGTGGACATTGCCGGAGAAATTGGCCATGTCCGGCGTCATCAGCACGGTCATGGACAGCTGGTGGGACAGATCATTCATCGCAAAAAATCCAGAATCGAGCCTGAGGCGCGGGCAGTGTAACCCGGTGGGCCGGGCAATGGCATACCCGCGCGCGGCGATTTCGGCGGTGCGACGAGAAAGGCGGGGAAAATGGTGGCCAACAAATAGAAAAGCGGCCGCGCAGGCCGCTTTCTGTGCTTCTCAGGAACGAGATGCGCTTACTTCTTCTTGTTCACGGCGTCCTTGAAGCCTTGGCCGGCGGAGAACTTTACCGTCTTGGCGGCCGGGATCTTGATCGTTTCGCCGGTGCGCGGGTTGCGACCGGTACGGGCTGCGCGCTTGCCCGAGCTGAAGCTGCCAAAACCCACCAGCGTGACGGAGTCACCCTTGGCCACTGCCTTCTTGATACTGTCCAGCGCAGCGTTCAGCGCGCGCTCGGCGGCGGCATTGCTGAGTTCTGCTTCCGCGGCGATGGCCGATACCAGTTCACCTTTATTCATGGCTGATTTCCCTTGTTTGGTCGTCGTCACCGGACTTATGCCAGTCGGCAAAAGTCCGATCGGCGCAGTCTAATCTGCCCTTTACGGCTTGAGCAATCCCCAGTGGCACCGATGCAACGGAAACTGCCGCAAATCGTTCTGCGACAAGACTTAGCGGGCGTTTTACCCCTCTGTTTCACGAATCGGCACGTCACTTTTCCGGAACAGGACGTATCGGACGGCGCACTTTGCGGACCGGACAGAATATTGCGCCCAAAGCGACGGCGGCGGCAATTTTCCTGCATTATCCCGACACGAATCACGCCCGCTTATTCATGCCCGATCCGGGTGCAAAACCCGCCGATGCACCACTTCGGAACCTGCGCTGCCAATCCGGCGCGTCGATATGGCGCATGCCGCCCCGTTAACGTGCACCACTCAATTTTGGCTGGCTGGCAGATAAACGCCGCGCCGGTGCGTTGCGCCCTGATTTGGCGCGGGATTCACCGTTCTGCGCCCTGAACTGGAACGCTAATTGCTTACTCGTGCTCCCATTTTGAGCATGGGGTAACGATGGACAACCTGAAGACAGGCACGGATGCCTTGTTCATCCTGCTGGGCGCGATCATGGTGCTGGCGATGCATGCAGGCTTCGCTTTCCTGGAATTGGGCACCGTCCGCAAGAAAAACCAGGTCAATGCGCTGGTGAAAATCCTCGTGGATTTCGCGGTTTCCACGCTGGCCTATTTTTTCATCGGTTATACGATCGCCTACGGGGTCCAGTTTTTCTCCGGCGCCGAGACGCTGGCCGAAAAGAACGGCCACGAACTCGTGAAATTCTTTTTTCTCGCCACCTTTGCCGCGGCCATCCCGGCGATTATCTCGGGCGGTATTGCCGAGCGGTCGCGTTTCAATCCGCAACTGATTGCCACGTTCGTGCTGGTGGGTTTCGTCTACCCGTTCTTCGAGGGCATCGTCTGGAACAACCGGCTGGGCGTGCAGGACTGGCTCACCGCCGTGGCCGGCGCGCCGTTCCACGACTTTGCCGGCTCGGTGGTCGTGCACGCCGTGGGCGGCTGGATTGCGCTGCCCGCCGTGCTGTTGCTGGGCGCCCGGCGCGGCCGCTATCAGAAGGACGGCCGCATCAGCGCCCATCCGCCGTCGAACATTCCGTTCCTGGCGCTGGGCGCCTGGGTGCTGGCGGTGGGCTGGTTCGGCTTCAACGTGATGAGCGCCCAGACCATCGACAAGATCAGCGGCCTCGTGGCGATCAACTCGCTGATGGCGATGGTCGGCGGCACGCTGGCCGCGTGGGCGGCCGGGCGCAACGATCCGGGCTTCTCGTACAACGGCCCGCTGGCCGGCCTGGTGGCGGTCTGCGCCGGCTCGGACATCATGCATCCGCTCGGCGCGCTGGTGACCGGCGCGGTGGCTGGCCTGCTGTTCGTCCATCTGTTTACGCTGGCACAGAACAAGTGGCACATCGACGACGTGCTGGGCGTCTGGCCGCTGCACGGCCTGTGCGGCGCCTGGGGCGGCATTGCCGCGGGCATCTTCGGCACGCGGATGCTGGGCGGCATGGGCGGCGTATCGCTGGGGGCGCAGGTGGCCGGCACGCTGCTGGGCATCGTGGTGGCGCTGGTCGGCGGCACGGTGGTCTACGGCGCGCTCAAGAAGCTGGTGGGCATCCGGCTGGATGCTGAAGAAGAGTTCAACGGCGCCGATCTGACGCTGCATCGTATTTCCGCCACGCCGGAACGCGAGACGAACTGGTAATCGACACATTCCCGTCATTTACCCGCAAGAAAGGCCGGAAAATCTCCGGCCTTTTTTACTTGGCGCCCAAAAAAGATTGTCTTGAACTTTCGAAGTGGCGCGCCCAATAATGCCCTTGGCTTTTTGCCGTTCGCCGACACCGGCAGGTGGTGCTGACTTGACCGACAGCGCGCGCCATATTGCTGTCCCTGGTTTTTCCTGCCCCGATCACCAAGGAGTGTGTCCATGGATACCACCTCGCTCGAAAGCATCCGCGACGTCATTTACGGCTACGCCACCATTTTCGGCGTGAAGGTCCTGGCCGCGCTGGCCTTCTGGGTGGTCGGCCGATGGCTGATCCACTTCGTGGTGCGCATGGTGCAGGGGTCGCTGGCCAAGCAGAGCGTGGACCCGACGCTGCTGCGCTACGTCGGCTCGATTGTCACCGTCACGCTGAACGTGGTGCTGGTCATCGGCATCCTCGGCTATTTCGGCATCCAGACCACCACGTTTGCCGCGCTGATTGCCGCGGCCGGCGTCGCCATCGGCATGGCGTGGTCCGGGCTGATGGCCAACTTTGCGGCCGGAGCCTTCCTGGTGGTACTGCGGCCGTTCAAGGTGGGCGATTTCGTGACCGTGGGCGGCGTGACCGGCACCGTGCGCGAGATCGGCCTGTTTGCCACCACGCTCGACACGCCGGACAACGTGCTGACCGTCATTGGCAACAACAAGATATTTGGCGACACCATCCAGAACTTCACCGCGAACCCGTTCCGGCGCGTGGAGCTGAAGGCCCAGCTGGCCGGCACCACCGATACGGCCGCCGCCGTGGCGCTGCTCAAGGAAAAAGTGGCCGCGATCCCGAACGTGCTGGCCGACCCGCCCGTCGACGTCGAGATCCTGGAATTCACGCTGGTGGGCCCGGTGCTGGCCGTCCGCCCGTACTGCCACAACGACCATTACTGGCAGGTCTACTTCGACACCAACCGCACGATCCGCGACAGCTTCGGCGCCGCCGGTTTTGCCGCGCCCATGCCGGCGCAGATGGTGGTCATGCAGAACGCGCCGGCCATGCCGCTGGCCCAGCCGGCCAACCAGGCCGCGTGACGCGGGCCGTCAGCCCGGCTGGCGCATGCCCGCGTGGCCGTACAGCCGCAGCAGCACCGCGCCGCTGCCGCAGATCGCCATCACCACGGCCAGCGGCAGCGCCGTGCCGTCGTGCCAGACGCTGACGGCGGCGCCGGCCAGCGTGCCAAAGCCGAACTGGAGCGTGCCCATCAGCGCGGACGCCGTGCCGGCGCGATGGCTCTGATGCGCCAGCGCCAGCGCCGACGCGTTGGGCGTGATGCAGCCCAGCCCGGCCAGGAACACGAAAAAGCAGCACAGCAGCACCGGTAGCGTGGCCACGCCCAGCAGCGTGGCCGCCGCCAGCGTCAGCCCGGCCACGCAGGGCGCCAGCAGCGCCACGCGCAGCACGTCGTCCAGCGCCCGGGCGCGCACCAGCCGCGCGTTGACCTGCGACATCGCGATCAGGCCAAAGGCGTTGGCACCGAACACAAAGCCGTAGTGGGAGGGATCGATGCCATGCAGTTCGATCAGCACGAACGGCGAGCCCGCGATGTAGGCGAACATGCCGCCCTGCACGCAACCCGCTGCCAGCGAATAGCCCAGGAACTCGCGGTCGCGCAGCAGTTCCCAGTAGCCGCGCAGCACGGTGCCCGGATGGAGCGTGCGGCGGCGCTGCGGGTCCAGCGATTCCTCCATGCGCGCGTGGATCAGCCACAGCAGCAACACGGCCGCGCCGCAGTGGATCCAGAAGATCGCGCGCCAGCCCGTGGCGGCCAGCACCGCGCCGCCGATCAGCGGCGCCAGGATCGGCGCCAGCCCCATCACCAGCATCAGCGAAGAGAACGCCCGCGCGGACTCGCGCGCCTCCAGCCGGTCGCGGATCACCGCGCGCGACACCACCAGCCCGGTGCACCCGCCAAGCGCCTGCAGGAAGCGCCAGAACATCAGCGACTCCACCGTCGACGCCAGCGCGCAACCCGCGGCCGCCACGCCATAGATCGTCAGGCCCGCATAGAGCGGCGCCTTGCGGCCGTACCGGTCGCTCACCGGGCCGTAGAACGCCTGCCCGATCGCCAGGCCCACCAGGAACGTGCCCAGCGTGAGCTGCACGCGCCCGATATCGGTATGGAGATCGGCCGCCAGCGCAGGAAAGCTGGGCAGGTACATGTCGATGGACAGCGGGGCGATGGCGGTCAGCGATGCGCAGATCAGCAGCCACAGCGGAAAGCGCGCATTGGCTTGCGCGCTGGCGGAGGACGTCATGAAGGGGTTCCGGTTGGCCAAGGCGCAATTGTTGCATAGCGCGCAAGCGCGTGGCGGCGCGCGCGTCAAGTCGCCGGAAGTAGCGTGGAAAATCCGCCGCAGACCGGCGCCCGGTGCGGCATTGCAGGTGGCGCGGCTTTCACGTGCACCAAGGTGGAGGGTACAATGCCTGCCTGTCGGGACAGATGTATTGCCGACCACGCAGTCAGACGCATCGCGGGAGACGGATCACGGGACCCGTCCCCGGCAACGTTATCCTGCATGACCATACGACAAACGCCGTTTATTGTTTCGCTGAGCCTGGCTGCACTGGCAGCCTTGCCGCCGCTGCCCGCAGGAGCCGCGCCCGGCAGGCCGTCCGCCATGGCTTCGGCACCGTCCTCCGCGCCCGTGGCGGTCGACGAAGCCGATGCCCTGTCACGCATGCTCAAGGGCGCCGCCACCGGCCAGAACACCGGCGGGGCCGGCGTGCCCGAGCTGCTGCGCAGCACCAACCGTCCGGACAGCGTACTGGCGCGCGCCTGCCGCCAGTTGAACGACGCCCTGCCCATCGAGATCGACGGCGAGACGCGCCTGCGCCGCTGCCAGTCCATCCCCGGCAAGCATGTCCTCTTCCAGCTCGAACTGACCAACTACCGCGGCCCGATGCTCGACCTCGCCAGCTTCGAGGTGAACTACGCCGCGCCGCTCCAGCGCAACATCTGCGCCAACCGCGACGTGGAAATCCTGACCAAGATCGGCGTCAGCATGATGTTCCGCTACATGACCCGCAACGACCGCGGCGAACGCCGCGTGGGCGACGTGTACATCAACGCCCCAATCTGCGTCTCGGCCCTGCGGTAGCGTTTAAAACGGGGCGATGACCGCCACGTGCGCCCCAGAACGAAGACAAAAAAAACGGCAGGCCCAAGGCCTGCCGTTTCTCATCCCGCCAACCGCTTCAAGCCGTCCGTGGCCGCAGCGGCAACACGTTGGGCGCGCGGCGCATCAGCACACGGGTTTCCTTCCAGGCCGCGTCCGCCAGCGGCGAGCCCCAGACTAGCTCGTGCAGCTTGGACAGCGCCAGCGGGTCGCCCAGCAGAATGTGCTTCTGCGCCGGCGACAGCGAGCCCGGGCCGTGGGTCAGCGCGTGCTGCACCAGCGAGGCGTGCTGCAGCCGCGCCGGCTCGGGCATGACCGTGCGGGCCGTGCCGGTGGCGCACATCAGCGCGTTGGTTACCGGGTCCACCACCGCGTCGACAAAGCGCGGCGTCTCCGGTGCGCTTTCCACGTGCTGCTGGGTCTCGACGATCTCGCGCGGCACCATCGTTTCCTCGGGGATCATGAACAGGCCGGCGCGACGCGCGGCGCGGCCCAGCGACACGCGCGACAGCATCACCGACAGCGGGATCGACAACGCCAGCGAGCCGACGATCGGCAGCAGCCACCAGATGAAGCCCGGGCTCAGCCAATACACGCCCGCGCCCCACACCAGCCCCAGCACCGTGTGCCAGCCGTGGCGGGCAAACGCCTCGCCCCAGGTGGTCTCGGCGTCCTCGCGCGGCGGCGATTTCCACGAGATGCCCCAGCCGCTGTAGGCCGCCAGCACGAACTTGGTATGGAACAGCATGCGCGTGGGCGCCAGCAGCGCCGACAGCGTCATCTCGATCAGCATGCTGAGGAACAGCCGCACCACGCCGCCATACTGCCTGGCGTCCTTGAGCAGCAGGATCACGCTGGCCAGCTTGGGCAGGAACAGCAGCGTGGCCGTGGCCGAGAACAGCGCCAGCGCCTTCTCCGGATGCCATTCGGGCCAGGTCGGGAACAACTGGTACGGCTTGGTGAAGTACTCGGGCGGCACCAGCGCATGCTTGGCCAGCGCGGCCGTGGACAGCAGCAGGAACAGGAACCAGAGCGGCGCCGACACGTAGGCCATGATGCCGGTCAGGAACACCGCGCGATGCACCGCGTGAAAGCCCTGCTTCATCCACAGCCGGAAGTTCATCAGGTTGCCCTGGCACCAGCGGCGGTCGCGCTTCACCTCGTCCAGCAGGTTCGGCGGCAGTTCCTCGAACGAGCCCGGCAGGTCATAGGCAATCCACACGCCCCACCCCGCCCGGCGCATCATCGCGGCCTCGACAAAGTCGTGCGACAGGATTTCGCCCGACAGCGGCCCCTTGCCCGGCAGCGGCGCCAGCCCGCAATGCTCCATGAACGGCTTGATGCGGATGATGGCGTTGTGGCCCCAGTAGTGCGACTCGCCAAGCTGCCAGTAGTGCAGCCCTGCCGTGAACAGCGGCCCGTAGACGCGCGTGGAAAACTGCTGCACGCGGGCGTAGAGCGTGTCGCGCCCCACGGCCAGCGGCGCGGTCTGGATGATGCCGGCGCCCGGGTTGGCTTCCATCAGCCGCGTCAGCGTGGCCAGGCAGTCGCCGCTCATCACGCTGTCGGCGTCCAGCACGATCATGTAGCGGTACTTGCTGCCCCAGCGGCGGCAGAAGTCGGCCACGTTGCCGGTCTTGCGCTTCACGCGGTGGCGGCGCCAGCGGTAGAAGATGCGGCCGAAGCCGCCCACGGCCCGGCACAGCTCGATCCAGGCGTCGTGCTCGGCCGTGCGCAGGTCGGGGTTGCCGCTGTCCGACAGCACGAAGAAGTCGAAATGCTGCAGTTCGCCGGCGCGCTCCAGCGATTCGTACGTGGCGCGCAGCCCGGCAAAGACGCGCGTCACGTCCTCGTTGCAGATCGGCATGATGATCGCGGTGCGCGCCGACGGATCGATCGGCGCGTCGGTGGCCGCGCTGCGCGAGATCAGGTGCTTGTCGCCGCCCTTGAACAGGACGAGGAAGCCCATCATGGCCGTCCAGAAGCCGGCCGACACCCACGAGAACAGGATCGCGAACAGCGACAGGATGGCCACTTCCAGCGGATCGGCGCCATGGTACGGCAGCACCTTGGCCATGAAATAGGTGGCCATGATGGTCTGCACGACCACCAGGAACAGCAGAAACCAGCGGCGGTGCGAGCCCGCCGGGTGCCACTTGCCCTCGGCGTCGGGGCCGTCGTGCACGGTGTCCCACGTCTCGGGCACGGGCGGGCGGCCCAGCATGCGGCGCCAGGCGTTGCGGATGCCGCCCCAGATGATGTGCGGCGGCCACTGGCGCGGCACCATCGACGCACGCTCGGGTTCCGGCCCCGTATGCACGCGCACCGTGCCGTCCTCGTGCCGCTTCAGCAACGGCTCGCCGTCCACCTGCGGATTGCCATAGGCCATCGCGAAGCGACGACCCACCGATGCGTAGGTTGCCCCGCCCGGGGCGTTGACGGCATTCAAATCGGTGGCTTCCTTGTCCTTCGGGTCGCGGCCAGCCAGGCGCGCCTGCAATTCGATCATGGCCGATGGCACCTCGATACCGTCGGCGGGCACGCTGGACATCAGCGGCTTCGGCGTATCGGCCAGCAGTTCGCTACGCAGTTCGGGCGAAGCCGGCAGGCGATCGACATAGCGCTGGCATGCTGCCGCCGCCTGGGCCGGGCGCTGCTTCAGCCTGGGGGTAAGATGTAGCTCCATGTCTCGGATAGGGTTGTATTGCCGTTGCGAAGATAGCCGCGCAACTCAACCGGCTTGTTCTCGTCCTTGCGCCGCATGAACATCGTCATGCGCCAGCCACCGGTGGCCTCGTTGCGCTGGACCGTCGTCTTGAGCAGTTCGCCGTTGGCGTCTGCCGATACCACCGGGTCCAGGCGCGCCTCCTCGGGCAGCTTCTTGAACACCGGCCCTTCGAAATCCACTACCAGCGAGAAGCTGGTGTCGTCGGGCTTGCGCGTCAGGCCCTGGCCGCGGCGCGTCTGCGTGATCCACGACAGCGGCGGCAGGTTCTCGCCGTCCTTCTGCCATTTCAGCCGGTACTCGTAGTCGAACGCCTGCCTGGGCTTGGGCGGGCTGTCCGGCACCCAGTACGCCACCACGTTGTCGTTGGTCTCGTCCGGCGTGGGAATCTGCACCAGTTCCACGCGGCCCGAGCCCCAGTTGCCCTTGGGCTCCACCCAGCCGCTCGGCCGGCGCTCGTACCAGCTACCGATTTCCTGGTAGTTGTCGAAGCTGCGGTCGCGCTGCATCAGGCCAAAGCCCTGCGGGTTGGTCGCCGCGAACGACGTGACCAGCAGCCGCTTGGGATTGACCAGCGGGCGCCAGATCCATTCGCCGGTGCCAAGCTGGACCGACAGGCCGTCGGAATCGTGAATCTCGGGGCGGAAGTCCGGGCTGCCCGACGGCTGGTTCTCGCCGAACAGGTACATGCTGGTCAGCGGCGCCAGGCCCAGCTTGGTCACGTGCTCGCGCAGGAACAGGCGCGACTTCACTTCCATCACCGTCTCGTTGCCGGGCTTGATGACGAAGCGGTAGGCGCCGCTCATGCGGCGCGAATCCATCAGCGCGTAGATCGTCAGTTGCTTGTCGTTGGCGGCCGGGCGCTCGATCCAGAATTCGGTGAAGCGCGGGAATTCCTCGCCCGAGTTCAGCGCCGTGTCCACGGCCAGGCCGCGCGCGGACAGGCCGTACCACTGGTCCTTGCCCACCGCGCGGAAGTAGCTGGCGCCCAGGAACGACGCCAGTTCGTCCTTGCGCTTGCCCTGGTTCAGCGGGTACATCAGCCGGAAGCCGGCGAATCCCAGCCCCTTGAGCTTGGCCGGATCCACGCGGTGCGAGCCGTAGTTGAACGCGGCGGGATCGAAGCGGAACTCGCGCACGCTGTTGTTGACCACCTCGTTGATCTTCACCGGCTGGTCGAACACCATGCCCTCGTGGAAGAACGAGATCTCGAACGGCAGCCGCGCGCCGCGCCAGGCAAAGCGCTCGGGCTTGTATTCGATCTCGCGGTAGCGTTCGTACGTCAGTTCCTTCAGCTCGCGCGGCAGTTCCTGCGCCTTGGGCGGCTTGTACGGCGACGCCGACAATTGCCGCGCGCGGGCGGCCACGGTCTCGAAATCGAACGCGTGGGCCGTCAGCGCCAGCACGGCCAGCATGCCGCCGCCGATCCATCGTCCCAGCCCGGACATCCTGCCGGATAAGCGACGCGGGGGCGCGGCGGTCGGGCATGGGAGCGGGCGGAACGACGTCGGATGTGCGGTCATGAAGGCCGTGAGAAGGGTTATTGGGGATGCAGGCGGCCGGACGAGGCAGCCGCCGCGGGATTCGTCAGGAAACTTCAACGGGTGAATACAGCAAAAGACGGACCAGCGTGCGGTGCATCAGACGCGGCGACCGGGTAGCGACCCCGGCGCATCGGCGCGTCGGCGCCGGACGTTAGTCAGGATTGTTGCAATGCGATGCGAAACCTTAACAATTCGAGACTTAAAAGTCACGTTTCGGCGCCGCAACGTTTGCAACAAAATGTCTCGCCAGTGGGCTGAAAGCCGCTCACCGTGTGCCCTGTACGGCTGAAGACAAGAATAGATCATGCCGGCGGACCAGCGAGACGATGGTGAACGTCGAGGGCCAGCCCAGTTGGAACGCGCGCCGGGCCGCCCCGTCCGCAGACGCACTCCGATGCACCGGAACGCACACCGCGCGCTTACAATCGCTCCCGTGTTCGACGTTTCCCACCCGAGAGGATCTGACATGCGCACTTCGCGACAAACCCGCATGACGGTAGCGGCCGGCCTTGGCTGCGCACTGCTGATGGGCACGATGCAGCCCGCGTTCGCCTATTTCGAGACGTACCTGTCCGGCAGCATCGTCGGCACGCTGACCAAGAAGGAAGCGGCGTCGCTGCAGAAATCGGTGCGCACGGCGCTGAACGATACGGAAGACAACAAGACCGTGACCTGGCACTACCCGGCAGAGAACCGCCGCCAGGCCGTCGACGGCACGATCGAGCCGGTCGCCACGAAGACCGACGCAGGCCGCACCTGCCGCCGTCTCAAGTCGGAACTTAAGCGCGGCAGCGCCACCGAGGCGTGGTCGGGCTGGTTCTGCAAGCAGCCGAACGGCACCTGGAAGGCCGCCCACGTGGCCGAGTAAGGCCGGGCGATGCGCCGCTGGCCGCCGGTCAGCGGCCTGCCACGCTCAGTGGCACAGGCGGGACACGAGATCGCCCGCCAGCGTACCCGACGCCGCCGGTTGCGGCATCCCGGCCTGCGGGCCGCGGATCGTATAGAGCGACTCGCCGCGCGCGTAGCGCTTGGCATAGAGCGTCTGCTCGACCACCGCGTACATCGACGTCGCGCAGTTCAGCACCATCCGCTTCAGCGACGAGCGGATCATCTCCCCGCTGGTCGTCTTGATCACGCCCGGCGGCGCGTTGTGGACCAGTGCCACGCCCACCTCGCTGCCGCGCCGGCGAATCGACGACTGGTCCAGATAGGAAATCACCCCGTTCGGCCCCATTAGCGGCAACCAGCGCTGCGGGTCCGGCGCGCCGGGATCGGGCGATGCCACGAGCGTGCAACCTTCGCGCGGCGTCGCGCGGAACACGGTGCCGCCATTTGGCCCCTGGCACTGGTACAGCGCGCTGGCTGCGGCCGGACGGACGCTGGCGTTATTGAAGGGCGGCGCACCGTTCGATTCGGCGTGCGCCGCGAGACTGAGACACGCGCCGGCGAACAGGGCCGTGCGTGCGAGCATGCGGAAAAACATCGGGAGAACCCTCGTAAGGACGGGAAGAGCCCGCGCATTCTCGCACAGCCCGCAGCCATCGCGACAGCCCGGCACACGTGAAAAAGCGCGCCCGGGCCGTACCGCATGGCCTCAAGGCGCGCTTAATCACGCAGACGTTGCGCAGGATCAGCCTTGCGACTCGCGCCACGCGACGAGGTCGGCAATCGTCAGCACCGGCAACTGGTACATCTCGGCGAAGGCCAGCGCCTCGGGCCGGCGCGCCATCGTGCCATCGGGATTCATCAGCTCGCACAGCACCGCCGCCGGCGACAATCCGGCCATGCGCGCCAGCTCCACCGAGCCCTCGGTATGCCCGCGGCGAGCCAGCACACCCCCATCGACGGCCACCAGCGGGAACACGTGCCCCGGGCTGACCACGGCGTCGGTGCCGGCATCGTCGGCGATGGCGGCGCGGATCGTCGTGATGCGGTCGGCGGCGCTGACGCCGGTGGTCACGCCCTCGCGTGCCTCGATCGACACCGTAAACGCGGTGCCGTACTGGCTGCGGTTGTGCTCGACCATCGGGCGCAGGCCCAGTTGGCGCACCTTGTCGGCGGTCAGGCACAGGCAGACGATGCCGCTGCATTCGCGGATCATCATCGCCATGTTGGCCTGCGTGAGCCGCTCGGCGGCCAGGATCAGGTCGGCCTCGTTCTCGCGGTCGTCGTCGTCCAGCAGCACGACGGGCCGCCCGTCGCGCATGGCGTCCAGCGCCTGGGCGATGCGCACGGCAAGCGGACGCGGGTCGGCATCGGCCACGGCAAGCTCGTCTGCGGCCGGTTCGGGGGTATGGCTGGGGTTGAGGGTCAGCATGAGTGAAACGCTCCGAATCAAGTTTCCATGGGCGTTTCAGGGGAACGATTGGCGGCCCCGCGCCATGCTGGCGCCCGCGCGAACGGCCAGCGCCGCCTCGCGCGTGGGCCTGCCACGCGGTTGCCGCCCATCTTCTTTCATCCGGACTATGACCGTCGGCCCTGGCTTCTCACCAGGTCTGCTGACCCCGCACGATGTGCGGGCGCTCGCGGGCTCGCGGCACCCTGTTCTGCACAGTGGCCGCATACCGCCGGTGGGGACTTTCACCCCGCCCTGAAGACGTAACGATGCCGCCGCGGCATTGGGCGCCGCGACGGCCGGGCGATGGTAGCACGACTGTGCTTTTCTAGCGGAACTACGACGCCGAAGGGGTTTTCGTGTCGGCCGGACCGGCTGCCAGCGCCTCGAACAACTGTCGGGTCGCATCGTCGGCCGGATAGAAACACTCGATCCGCAGCTCCTGGAGCGTGATGTCCTGCGGGTTGCCGAGCGTGGTCAGCGTGGAGAACAGCGAGGCCCGGAAATCGCCCGAGCGCACCACCACGGGCAGCACCGGCGGCAGCGGACCTTCGGCCGGATCGTCGTCGCCGATCACCAGGCCGCCGGCGTCGACCATGTCCGGATGCCAGGCGGCGATGCGGCCCAGGATATCCCGCGCGGTCTGGTCGTGCGCCTGCACCTGCAGTTCCTGCCAGACGCGCCGCAGCAGGTAGTGGCCCACCTGCCGGGCGTTCTCGATCATCGGCCAGAGTCCGTCCGGGTCGAACACGGCCAGCATCAGATTGAGCCGCGCGCCCTCCTCGCCCCCCGCCGCCGGCTCGGGGCTGCCGAGCAGTTGGGCCAGCATGCGCCGGTAGGC
Source organism: Cupriavidus sp. SZY C1 (assembly GCF_032190535.1). NCBI lineage: Bacteria > Pseudomonadati > Pseudomonadota > Betaproteobacteria > Burkholderiales > Burkholderiaceae > Cupriavidus > Cupriavidus sp. SZY C1. The sequence continues at coordinate 247,435 of NZ_JAUANU010000003.1, read as the reverse complement.
ATCGTTCGCGTCGACGAGGTGCCAGAAGCGGTCCAGCACCACGGCCGGATACGGTTCCTGCTTGGCCAGGATCAGCGAGATGGCCTGCCGCACCATCTGCATCGCGGGCGCCGCCAACGTGTTTTCGCTGTAAGCGGGCGCATAGCCGCTGGCCAGCAGCAGCCGGTTGCGCTGCCGCAGCGGCACGCCCAGCCGCTCGGCCAGCGCCAGCACCATCTCGCGGCTCGGCCGCGCCCGCCCCGATTCCAGGAAGCTGATATGGCGCTGGGAGACCCCCGCCGCCAGCGACAGCGCCAGCTGGCTATAGCCGCGCCTGGCGCGCCAGTAGCGCAGGAGTCCGGGAAAGTCGATGGCGGCTTCGGAGCCGGGCGTCAGGGTGTCCATGCGGTGCATTACAGCACAGCGGCCGCGCCGCCACGACTACCTCGCAGGTAATGACAGCCATTCCCGACCATCGCTGCGCCATGGCGCCAGTTTCAGATTCGTCGCATTTCCGACCCAGTCCGCCACGCCTAAGCTGGGGTCATTCCCAACCCACCAGCGAGCCAGTGCCAGCCATGACCGAAAACCTGCCCGATCCATCCTGCCACGTTCCACAAGAGACGGCGCCGCGCGCCATGGCCGACCCGCCCCCGGCCCCCGGCGACGTCCTACTGTACGAGTTCATGGTGCCCGCCGCGCTGTCCACCAGCGCGCTGGCGCTGGCCCTGCGTGTACCGGTGACACGCATCGAAGGCATCCTGTGGCAAAAGCGCGCGATGTCGCCCGAGACCGCGATCCGGCTGGCGCGCTATTTCGGCACGTCGGCCGAGTACTGGATGGAGCTGGAAGCCGCCTATGCGCTGCACGCCGCCCGGGACGCGGCCGGGCCGGCCATCGCGCGGGACGTGCAGCCCCGGCCCGGGCAAAACGCCGACGCCGGCACGGATCGTGCACCCCGCAACAGGTGACGCCAACGTCACCACATGGCAGGCGGCGTCACATGCGGATGGTATGCTCTGACTTTTCAATTCCCGCGCGCACAGGGCGCGCACCCTGATGGAAATAGCCATACTGCTGGCGCTGATCCTGTTGAACGGCCTGTTCGCCATGTCCGAAATCGCGCTGGTCACGGCCCGCAAGGCCCGGCTCCAGCGCCAGATCGAAGCGGGCGACCGCGGCGCCATGGAAGCGGTAAAACTCGGCGAAGACCCGACGCGCTTCCTGTCCACGGTACAGATCGGCATCACGTCGATCGGCGTGCTGAACGGTGTGGTCGGCGAATCGACGCTGGCGTCACCGCTGGCCGTCTGGCTCCAGGGCTTTGGCATTTCGGCGACGACGGCCGGCTACATGGCCACCGCCATCGTCGTGGCCGGCCTGACCTATTTCTCGATCGTGCTCGGCGAGCTGGTGCCCAAGCGGCTGGGGCAACTGGCGCCGGAAACCATCGCCCGCCTGGTGGCGCGCCCGATTTCCATCCTGGCCACCGCGTCCAAGCCCTTCGTCAAGCTGCTGTCCGGTTCCACGCAACTGGTGCTGCGCCTGCTGGGCGTGAAGTCCGACCGTGGCCCCGCCGTGACCGAGGAAGAAATCCACGCGCTGCTGGTGGAAGGCTCCGAGGCCGGCGTGATCGAGCGCCACGAGCACACGATGGTCCGCAACGTGTTCCGGCTGGACGACCGCCAGCTTGCTTCGCTGATGGTGCCGCGCGGCGACGTGGCCTACCTGGACGTCGAACTGACCGAGGAAGAAAACCTGCGCCGCATCGAGGAATCCGATCACTCGCGGTTCCCGGTCGTGCGCGGCGGCATGCACGACATCCTGGGCGTGGTCAGCGCCCGCCAGTTGCTGGCGCGCCGGCTGCGCGGCGAGAAGGCCGACCTGACGGCCGTGCTGCAGGCGGCCGTGTTCGTGCCGGAAAGCGTGACCGGCATGGAACTGCTGGAGAACTTCCGGGCCTCGGGCGGCCAGATCGCCTTTGTCATCGACGAATACGGCGAAGTGCTGGGCCTGGTGACGCTGCAGGACCTGATCGAGGCCATCACGGGCGAGTTCAAGACCGAGACGGCTGGCGAGGAGTGGGCCGTCCAGCGCGACGACGGCTCGTGGCTGCTCGACGGCCTGATCCCGATCCCCGAACTCAAGGACCGCACCGGCCTGCGCGCCGTGCCCGAGGAAGACAAGGAGCGCTACCACACGCTGTCCGGCATGCTGCTGCTGTTGCTGGGCCGGCTGCCGCAGACGGCCGACACCGTGCAGTGGGCCGACTGGAAGTTCGAGATCATCGACATGGACGGCAAGCGGATCGACAAGGTGCTGGCGTCGCGCGTGCCGCCGGATGACGGCCCGGAGGCCGAGACCACGGGCTGACCCCCCGGCACGCTGGCCGGGCAACCGGCTGGACCCGGCAGGACCCCAGGAACGGGCGCCCCAGGCGCCCGTTTTCTATTGGGCAGGCGGACGGCAAAACCTGGCGCGTTTATCGCTGATTCGGTGCCAAGGTCAAGACGTTGGCGGGCCGACCTGCACCACCGTTGTTTGCCATCAAAAAGCGAGCGACGAGGACGCCACGCAGGCATAGTCGTTTGACGAATTCTGCGCAGGCTGCCGTATGATCTGACCTATACGCACCAAGGCTACGTAGTACTACGTAGTAGCGTCGCAACAGCCGAATCGCGCCAGCAGAGCGCGTCGGCATACGTATGAACGGGAATGCAGTCCGGGTATCGCGGGCGGCCATTGCACATGAATTTGCTGCCAGCACGGGTAATTGATGGATCCTGACACCAACGGCACGCCACCTCCTGGCGTCGGTGGCAGTGGGTCGCCTGCCGACGCGCCTTCCGCCGCGCTCCAGCCGGTGGCGTTTCTGGCCGCCCTGGAAGAACACCGCGCGCACTTCAGCCCGGCCCACCTGCTGGCCGTGCTCGTCATCCGGCTCGACCGCTTCTCGCACGCCTGCGACACCATCGGCCCGGCCCGCGCGCAACTGCTGCGCGCCGAGGTCAAGCGGCGCGCCACCTCGGTGGCATCGATGCCGGTGGCCGTGCAATGGCTGGGGCCAGCCGATCTGGGCGTGGCCTGCGTGCTGTCAGAAGGGTCCGACGACGCCCGCGCGCTCAGCGAGGCCATTTCCCAGGCGCTTGCCGGGCCGTTCCTCGTCGACAAGTTCGAACTGTTCCTGTCCAGCAGCATCGGCAGCGCCGTCGACCAGCCCGACACCGGGACGGAGCGACTGCTGCAACAGGCGTTCGACGCGATGCTGCAGGTCAACCGGCGCGGCGGCGCCGGCATCGGCTCGGCCAGCCGGCCCCCGGCGCCGCGCATGGCAACGCTGCTGGCCGCCCTGCCCAGCGCCATCGACCGTGGCGAACTAAGCCTGCAACTCCAGCCGCGCGCCTGCCTGGGCACCGGCACGATCACGGCCTATACGGTCCGGCTGCGCTGGCAGCATCCGGTGCTGGGCCGCGTGGCGCCGCAAGACTTCCTGCCCGCCGCCGAAGCGCTCGGGATGATGAACGCCATCGGTGGCTGGACGCTCCAGCACGTGCTGCCACTGCTGCGCGACGCCAGCGCGCTGGGGCCGCTGCAATTCACGCTGCTGGCCACCAGTTCGCAGATGCAGGCCGACGACACGATCGCCATGCTGCGCCGCGCCATCGCGTCGCTGGACGTGGCGCCCGGCCAGCTTTGCGTGGAAGTGCCGGTCGACATCGTGCCCGACAGCGCGGAGGCCACCGACAAGGCCGCGCGCCTGCGCGACGGCGGCGTGGGCATCGCGCTGGCCGACTTTACCGATTCGCCCGCCAGCCACGCCGCGCTGGCCCGCGTCCAGCCCGACATGGTCACGCTGGACGCCCGTCACCTCGGCCACGCCGCCCAGCCGGCCGGCATGGCCGCCAATCTGCAACGCGCGTGCGCATACGCCAAGGCCCGGGGCGTGGCCGTCTGCGCCAAGGGCGTGGAGACCGCCGCGCAACTCGACGTGGTGCGCGCCTGGGGCTGCGACACCGTGCAGGGTTTCCTCCTGGCCCAGCCCTTCCCTGCCGCCTGGCTCCAACAGACCCATCCGGCCATCGCGGCACGGGCGCGCCAGCTGCTCAAACGGTGAAGCGGCCGGGGTTCAACACCGGGCCATCGGACGCCGTCTGTCAGACACTTTCCTAATTACAAATTGGCACACATCCTGCATCAACGGCCGTCAGGGCGACGATAAAATGTGCCCACTTCCTACTATCCCTGAAAGGAGCCGCTGATGAAAAAAGGATGGATCTGGTGTGTACTGGTTGCCTCGCTGCTGGCTGGCTGCAACACGATGTCCGGTCTCGGACAGGACGTCCAGAAGGGCGGACAGAAGCTGGAGAACACCGCCGAGAAGTCGAAGTAAGGCGGAAGCAGGAAGAACGATTTGCGTCGCCCGGGGGCATTCCAGCCCCGGCGGCAACAGGAAAGGGCGCCTCGCGGCGCCCTTTTTTCATCTGGCGGGCTTTCCATCCGGCGTGTCATTCGGACCGCCGTTGTAAGTCTTACCGCCCTACCCTGTTCTGCTTGTCAGGACTTGCCAAGTTGCGCGGCCTGCTGGGCCAGCGTGCGGATGCGCGCCCAGTCCTTGGCGGCCACGGCGTCCTTGGGCACCACCCACGAGCCGCCGACACAGACCACGTTGGGCAGCGCCAGGTACGTGGCCGCCTTGGCCAGGTCGATGCCGCCGGTGGGGCAGAACTTCAGCTGCGACAAAGGTCCGTGCAGCGACTTCAGCATCGGCACGCCGCCGGCCGCCTCGGCCGGGAAGAACTTCAGGAACGAGAACCCGCATTCCAGCGCGAACATCGCCTCGCTGGCCGTGGCCACGCCCGGCAGCAGCGCGATGCCGGCGCCCTGGGCGCCATCGGCCAGCGTCTGCGTCAGGCCCGGCGACACGGCGAACTGCGCGCCGGCGTCGCGCACGGCGTGAAGCTGGTCCACGCTCAGCACCGTGCCGGCGCCGACCACCGCCTGCGGCAGCGCCTTGGCCACGGCTTCCATGGCCTGCAGCGCCACCGGCGTGCGCAGCGTGATTTCCAGCATCGGCAGGCCGCCTTCGACCAGCGCCTCGCTGATATGCAGCGCGTCGTCGACCGAGTGGTATTCGAGCACCGGAATCACCGGCACGTGGGTCAGGCGTTCGATCAGCGGGGAAGGTTGGATTTGCATGACAGTATTCGGTAGGTTCATGGTGCTGTGTGACGGCCGGTCTCAGGCGATGACCGACACGCCGCGCTCCAGCCGGGCCAGCACGGCCTCGGCCGAGGGAATCGGCGCCACGGCGCCGTAGCCCGTGGTGGACAGCGCCGCCGCCACGTTGGCATAGCGGGCCGCCTCGAACGGGTCGTCGCCGGCCGCCAGCCGGGCGATGAAGCTGCCGCCAAAGCAATCGCCCGCGCCCGTGGCATCGAGCGGCCGCACCGGGTACGGCGCCACCAGCGAGCGCGCCTCGGGCGTGGCCACGTAGCTGCCCTCCTCGCCCAGCTTCAGCGCGACGATCTTCACGCCGCAAGCCAGCAGGTGGTCGACGATGGCGTCGCGGTCGTCCAGGCCGGTCAGCACGGTGATGTCGTCCCAGCTCGGCAGGCAGACGTCGGTCAGCGAGAACGCCTCGCGCATGATGCCGCGCGCCCGCGCCAGCGACCACAGCCGCAGCCGCAGGTTGGTGTCCAGCGACACCTGCACGCCCGCCTTGCGCGCGTGTTCCATCGCCGCCAGCCCGGCGTCGCAGGCCGATGTGCTGATGGCCAGGCTGATGCCCGACAGGTGCAGGTAGCGCGCCTGCGCGATGGCCGCCAGCGGCAGTTGCTCGTGGTGGTAGCGGCTGGCCGCAGAGCCCGCGCGCAGGTAGTCGAAGCGGTGGCCGTGGCTGTCGTGGGACACGAAGTAGACGCCCGTGGGCGCCGCCGCGTTCACGCTGACGTGGCGCGTATCCACGCGCTCCTGGGTCCAGAGCGCCAGCAGGCGCTCGCCGAAGCTGTCGGCCCCAACCGCGCCGATGTAGCCGGCGCTCGCGCCCTGGCGGGCCGCCGCGATCGCAAAGTTGGACGTGTCGCCGCCAAAGCCCTGCAGGTAGCGGCTGGGGTCGTCGGGTTGCTGGTTGAACTCCACCAGCGGCTCGCCGTAGGCAAGGATGTCGATACTCATGAAGGCGTGCCTCTCTGTGGGTCAGAAGAAGGTCTGCACGATGTCGATGACGCGCAACTGGCTGTCCAGCACGGGGATGTGGCGCCACTTGTCGAACGTCAGGCAGGGATGCGAGATATCGAAGGCAATCATATCGCCGACACGAATATCATCGCCAGCGCCGATTTCTAGGTACGCGTGCTGGTCCATCATGCCGGTCACCTGCCAGGCCGTCGGCACCGGCACCGGGGCGGCCGTACCGGGGCGATAGATCTGCGCCGGCAGCGGCATGCCCGCGTCGAACGCGGCGTCGCGCTTGCCCATGCCGATGATGGCGCGCCGCGGCTCCGGGATCGACTGCACGTAGGCCCAGAGCTGCAGCGCCGGCAACAGCCCCTCGCGCATCTTCTGTGCCACCGGGTTGCTGGCCAGGATGCGCTCCTGGGCGGCGCGGTAGATGCCCACGTCGTGGGTCAGGTAGCAGCCGGGGCGCAGCACGATGTCGATGGGCACGCCGATGTCGGTTCGCGCGAACTCCTCGGCCACCACGTCGTACCACGCCGACCCCGCGCCGGACATCACCACGGGGCTGCGCCCGAAGCGGCCGGCCGCCGCCAGTTCACGCGTGACGGCCACGGTGCGCTGCAGGAAGCGACGGATATCGGCCTCCTGCTGCAGCACGCCCTCGTAGACCTCCACACCGGCCAGCGACAGCGCGTCGGGCCAGCGCGACAGCGCCGCCAGCACCTCGGCCTGCTGCGCCGCGTCGCGCACGCCGGTGCGGCCGCCTTCCACGCCCAGTTCCAGCAACACTTGCAGAGACTGACCGCGCGCCTGGAAGAAGGCGCCCAGCTGGTCGACCAGCGCGGCCGAATCGACCAGCGTGAAGAACTCGAAGCCGGGGTCGCGCAGCAGATCGGCCACGATTTCCATGTTGCGGCGGCCCACCAGCTGGTTGGCCATCAGCACCCGCTTGACGCCGTGCGCGGCGGCGGCGGCCGTCTGCTGGGCCGTTGCCAGCGTGATGCCCCACGCGCCCTCGGCCAGCTGGCGCGCGAACAGCTTGGGCGCCATCGTCGTCTTGCCATGCGGCGCAAGCTGCACGTCATAGGCGCCCATGAACTTCCGCATCCACTGAAGGTTGTGAACGAGCTTGTCTTCGTAGAGCACGGCGGCCGGCAGGCTCAATTCTTCCTGCAGCAGTTGCCAGCCGGTCTGGCCGGCCTCGGCGGGAGTCAGCGGCGCGTCCAGACGGCCCAGAGCCTTGTTCAGCGGATCGATCATTCCGGTCTGGTACTTTGTTTCACGCATGGCTGACATCACCCTGTAAAAATTCGATTGACGTAATCATAGCCTTGAAACTACGATATTTCATCCTTGTTAGAAAGTAACATGCAGTGCCGGACGGAGTGCCGTTCCGGCCCGCCAGCCTGCCCACGCCCGCCATGACCGCGCCGTTCGACATCCTGACCCGCATCGCCGAGCGCGGCCCGTCGCTGCGCCTGGCCGAGCAGAAGGTGGCGCAGGTGATTCTTGAGGATCTGGCCGGTGCGGCGGCCGCCAGCATCAACGAACTGGCGCGCAAGGCGGCCGTGAGCGAAGCCAGCGTCACCCGCTTTGCCAAGGCCATCGGCTGCCGCGACGTGCGCGACCTGAAGCTGCGCCTGGCCCAGGCCACGGCGGTCGGCACCCGCTTTCTCCAGCCCGTGCCGGCCCCGGCCGATGCCGACTCGCCCGCGGCGCTGGCCGAACGCATCCATACCGACGTACTGACCACGCTGGAAGTCAACCGCAAGCTGATCGACCCCGAGCGCATCGCCCAGGCGGCCCGGCTGTTGGTCGACGCACGCATGGTCTACGCTTTTGGCATGGGCGGCGGCTCGACGTTCATGGCGGACGAGGCGCGCTACCGGCTGGCGCGGCTTGGCGCGCCCGTGGCGACCTATCACGACGCCGTGCTGCAGAAGATGGTGGCGGCCACGCTGTCGCGCGACGACGTGGTGCTGGCGTTTTCCACCAGCGGCAACGTGCCCGAGATGCTGGCGAGCTGCGACATCGCACGCGAGTACGGAGCCCGGCTGATCGCCGTGACCGCGCTGGGGTCGCCGCTGGCGGCCCGCGCCGACGTGCTGCTGCCCGTGCGCACGCTGGAAACCGATTTCATCTTCAAGCCGTCGGCGTCGCGCTACGCGATGCTGCTGGTGGTGGACGTGCTCGCCACGCAGTGCGCCATGCTCCAGCAGGACCAGAGCAAGGAAAAGCTGCGCCGCCTGAAATACGTGCTCGACGCCCATCGCGGCGTCAGCCAGGACAGCGACGGCCCGGACAGCCGCCAGCCGCTGGGAGACTGACCATGCCACACCTGTTCGATACCCTGATCCGCGCCGTGATGCTGCTCGACGGCTCGGGCGCCGCGGCCCGCATGGCCGACGTCGGCATCCGCGACGGCCGCATCGCCCGCATCGACGACGCCGGCACCATCGACCCCGACACCGCGTCGCACGTGGTGGAAGGCCACGGCCTGGTGCTTTCGCCCGGCTTTATCGACGTGCACACCCACGACGACACCAACGTCGTGCGCGACCCGGCCATGACGCCGAAGATCTCGCAGGGCGTGACCACGGTGATCGTCGGCAACTGTGGCATCAGCGCCGCGCCGGTGACGCTGGCCGGCGACCCGCCCGACCCGATGAACCTGCTGGGCCGCGCCGACGCCTTCCGCTACCCCGATTTCCGCAGCTACGCCGACGCCGTGAACGCGGCGCAGCCATCGGTCAACGTGGCCGCGCTGGTGGGCCACACGGCGCTGCGCAGCAACCACATGGACCGCTTCGACCGCGCCGCCACGGCCGACGAGATTGCCGCCATGCGCACCCAGCTGGAAGAAGCGCTCGCGCACGGCGCGCTGGGGCTGTCCACCGGGCTGGCCTACGCCAACGCCTTCAGCGCCCCCACCGAGGAAGTGCTGGCGCTGGCCGAGCCGCTGGCCGATGCCGGCGCGCTCTACGCCACCCACTTGCGCAGCGAATTTGCCGAGATTCTCGATGCGATGGACGAGGCGTACCGCATCGGCCGCCATGCCCGCGTGCCCGTGGTCATCTCGCACCTGAAATGCGCCGGCGTGCCCAACTGGGGCCGCAGCGGCGAGGTACTGCAATCGCTCGAAGCCGCGCAGCGCTGGCAGCCCGTGGGCTGCGACTGCTATCCGTACACGGCCAGTTCGTCGACGCTGGACCTGAAGCAGGTGACCAGCGATTTCGACATCCAGGTGACGTGGTCTGAACCGCATCCCGCCATGGGCGGCCGGCTGCTGGCCGACATCGCCGCCGAATGGCAGGTGGACATGATGGAAGCGGCGCGGCGCCTGCAGCCGGCCGGGGCGGTCTACCACTGCATGGAAGACGCCGACGTGGACCGCATCCTGAGCCATCCGGCCACCGTGGTGGGGTCCGACGGCCTGCCCAACGACCCCCTGCCCCATCCGCGCCTGTGGGGCGCGTTTCCGCGCGTGTTGGGCCACTACGCCCGCGACCGCGAGCTGTTTCCGCTGGCGGTGGCCATCAACAAGATGACGGGCCTGTCGGCCGAGCGCTTCGGCCTGCGCGAGCGCGGCTTTGTGCGCGAAGGCTACTGGGCAGACCTCGTGCTGTTCGACGCGGCCACCATCCGCGACGCGGCCAGCTTCACGGACCCGATGCAGCCGGCCGAAGGCATTGCCGCGGTCTGGGTCAACGGCGAGCTGACCTGGCAGCAGCGCGCCGCCACCGGCGTGCGCGCCGGACGGTTCCTGCCGCGCGGCGGCGCGGCCGCGTCCCATCCCTAATTCCCAAGCATCCGAGAAACAGGAGTTTTCATGGACATCAAGCGATTTGGCGTCGAAGGCGGCACGGGCCAGGGTGGCTCGCACATGCCCTTCGCGCGCGCCGTGCAGGCCGACGGCTGGCTCTACGTGTCGGGCCAGGTGCCGATGGTCGACGGCGAGGTGGTCGAGGGCAACATCGTCACCCAGACCCACCAGGCCATCCGCAACGTGCTGGCCATCCTGGCCGAAGCCGGCTACGGCCCCGAACACGTGGTGCGCTGCGGCGTCTGGCTGGACGACGCCCGCGACTTCCCGTCGTTCAACAAGATCTTCAAGGAATACTTCGGCGCCAACCCGCCCGCCCGTGCCTGCGTGCAGTCGAGCATGGTGGTGGACTGCAAGGTCGAGGTGGACTGCATCGCCTACAAGCGCCCCTGAGCGCCGCGTAGCCCCCCCGCGCCACCGAGCGCGCCGCCGGCGAGCCAGCCGGCCACATCACGATTTCATTCACCCGCCGCGTACGCAGATTGCGGCTTTTTTCATAGCGGAAGCGGACCGTCCGTCAGGCCGGCGCCCGCCACAAGGAGACGAGACATGGGTGCCGTAACCGGAACCACGCTCTTGATTTACGCGCTGATCGCCGTGATCGCGCTGGTGATCCTGATCGCCAAGTACAAACTGAATCCGTTCATCACGCTGGTGGTGGTCTCGGTGGCCCTGGGCTTTGCCGTGGGCATGCCGATGGGCGACATCGTGAAGTCGTTCGAGGCCGGCGTGGGCGGCACGCTGGGCCATATCGCGCTGGTCATCGGGCTGGGCACGATGCTCGGCAAGATGATGGCCGAATCGGGCGGCGCCGAGCGCATCGCGCTCACGCTGATCAACTTCTTCGGCGAAAAGAACGTGCACTGGGCCATGGTGGTCATCGCGTTCATCGTCGGCCTGCCGGTGTTCTTCGAGGTCGGCTTCGTGCTGCTGATCCCCATCGCGTTCAACGTCGCCAAGCGCACGAACACGTCGATGATCCTGGTGGGCATCCCCATGGTGTGCGGCCTGTCCGTCGTGCACGGCCTGATCCCGCCGCACCCGGCCGCGCTGCTGGCCGTGCAGGCGTACGGCGCCGACATGGGCCGCACCATCCTGTACGCGCTGATCGTGGGCATTCCCACGGCCGTCATCGCCGGCCCGCTGTTCGCCAAGCTGATCGACCGGCACGTGAAGCTGCCGGCCGTGAACCCGCTGGCCGAGCAACTGACCGAGGAAGCCGATTCGGCCAAGTCGGGCAACCTGCCGGGCTTCGGCATCACGGTGCTCACCATCCTGCTGCCGGTGTTCCTGATGCTGATCGGCAGCTGGGCGGACCTGATCACCACGCCCAAGACGTTCGCCAACGACTTCCTGAAGCTGATCGGCAACTCGGTGATGGCGCTGCTGATTGCCACGCTGTTCAGCTTCTACACGTTCGGCAAGGCGCGCGGCTTCAACCGCGACATGATCCTGAAGTTCACCAACGAGTGCGTGGCGCCGACCGCGATCATCACGCTGGTGGTGGGCGCCGGCGGCGGCTTTGGCCGCATCCTGCGCGACTCGGGCATCTCCACGGCCATCGTCGACGTGGCCACGCACGCCAACGTGTCGGTGCTGGTGCTGGGCTGGCTCGTGGCCGTGATGATCCGCATCGCCACCGGATCGGCCACGGTTGCCATGACCACGGCCGCCGGCATCGTCGCCCCGATCGCCGCCAGCGTGCCGGGCACCCGCCCCGAACTGCTGGTGCTGACCACGGGCGCCGGCTCGCTGATCCTGTCCCACGTCAACGACGGCGGCTTCTGGCTGGTCAAGGAATACTTCAACATGACCGTCGCCCAGACGTTCAAGACGTGGTCCGTGGCGGAGACGATCATCTCCGTGGTGGCCCTGCTGTTCACGCTGGCCCTGGCGACGGTGGTCTGAAGCAACGCACCTTAGCTCCCCTCTCCCGCCCGCGGGACAGGAGCTGGGGGTGAGGGCCGGCGTCCCAAGATGCGACTGTCGGCAATTTGAACCTCAACGCCCTCACCCCCGACCCCTCTCCCGCAATGCCGGAGAGGGGAGCCAACCATCCCGGTCGGCGTAGCGGCACCCACCGCCGTACAACATTCCCCGACTGGCACAAAACCGCCCGCGCCTCTACACTCCCTGATCGATGCAGCCGCCCGATGCTGCACTTTCACGGGAGACCTTCCATGACGTTCAGTCTGCTGCGGCGCGCCATGCTGGCGTGCGGCGCCCTTGCCGTCCTTGCGCATGTCCCGCTGTCCCACGCCGCCGACCCGGTCAAGATCGGCCTGATCGCGCCGTTCTCGGGCAGCTTTGCCGACTACGGCAAGCAGATGGAAGGCGGCATCAAGGCGTGGCAGAAGCTCCACGGCGACACGGTGGCGGGCCGCAAGCTCCAGATCATCGTCAAGGACACCACAGGCCCGGTGCCCGAGGTAGCCAAGCGGCTGGCGCAGGAACTGGTGGTGCGCGACAAGGTGGACATCCTGGCCGGCTTCGGCCTGACGCCCGAGGCGCTGGCCGTGGCGCCGATTGCCGAGCAGGCCAGGAAGCCGATGGTGATCTTCAACGCGGCCTCGTCGGTCATCACGACCAAGTCCAGCTACATCGCCCGCGTGTCGATGACGCTGCCGCAGATCTCGGCGCCGATGGCCACCTGGGCGGTGCGCAACAACATCCGCAAGGTGGTGACGCTGGTGGCCGACTACGCGCCCGGCATCGACGCCGAGACCGCGTTCAAGACCAATTTCCTGGGCGGTGGCGGCCAGATCGTGGAATCGATCCGGGTGCCGCTGCGCAACCCCGAGTTCGCGCCATTCATCCAGCGCATCAAGGACGCCCGTCCAGAAGCGGTGTTTCTGTTTCTGCCCGCCGGCGAGCAGGGCGTGGCATTCATGAAGGGCTTCCGCGAACGCGGGCTGGCCGACGCCGGCATCCGCGTGATTGCCACCGGCGACCTGACCGACGACCACGTGCTGCCGGCCATGGGCGACGCCACGCTGGGCGTGATCACGTCGTTCCACTATTCGGCCGCGCATGATTCGAAGGAGAACAAGGCGTTCCTGAAGGCGTTTGCCGAGGCCAACCCGGGCGCCGGGCGGCCCAACTTCATGGCCGTGGCCGCCTACGACGGCATGGCCGCCATTGCCGAGGCGCTGAAGAAGACCGGCGGCGCCACCGACGGCGACAAGTTCCTGGGCGCGCTCAAGGGCATGAAGCTGCAGAGCCCGCGCGGGGCCATCACGATCGACCCGGCCACGCGCGATGTGATCCAGACCGTCTATATCCGCAAGGTCGAAAAGGTCAACGGCGAGCTGTTCAACGTCGAGTTCGACAAGTTCGCGGACGTGAAGGATTCCGGCAAGTAGCCGCCCGGCCATCGAAATCTTTCATCGCGATCTCGGGATTGTGCATTTCCCTTGGCGCAAAAGCTGTCCTACCCTTGTCTGGCGGCGCCTGCCCTGGGCCGCCACACAAGAACTCCGGAGACATCACGATGAAGAGCTCAGCCATCGCCATGGCCGCGTCGTTGGTCGTGGCCGCTTCACCCCTCCTCGCAGCCCCTGCCGACAACCTGCAGAAGCTCCAGAACTTCAAGCAGACCGGGGCCGCGCCCGCCGAGAAGATCGCCCAGGACGGCAAAAAGGCCGACGCCCTGCGCGAGAACCTGAAGACCATCAAGCTGCCGCAAGGCTTCAAGATCGAACTGTTCGCCGTGGTGCCCGAGGCGCGCCACATGGCCGTCGAGCCATCCACCGGCGTGGTGTTCGTCGGCACCCGCAAGAACCGCGTCTGGCAGGTGACGGACCGCACCAAGCGCCGCGTGGCCGACGACGTGGTCCAGTTTGCCAGTGCCATCACGTTCAAGGTGCCCAACGGCGTGTGCTTCTCGCCCGACGGCATCCTCTACGTCGTCGAGCAAAACCGTGTGCTCGGCTTTCCGGCCGCGCAGTTCTTTGGCGAAGGCGGCCCGGACGTGGCCGCCGCCGTGGTGGTGCCGCAGGGCAAGCTGATCCCGGCCGAATTCGAGAGCTTCAACCACGGCGCGCGGGCGTGCCGCGTGGGCCCCGACGGCAAGATCTATATCGCGCTGGGCCAGCCCTGGAACGTCCCGCCGAAGGACAAGCTGGCCGCGCTGAACAAGAACGGCATCGCCGGCATCATCCGGGTGGGCCAGGACGGCAAGAACCGCGAGAACTACGCGCTGGGCGTGCGCAATTCCGTGGGGCTCGACTTCAATCCGGCCGACAAGACCCTGTGGTTCACCGACAACCAGGTGGACGGCATGGGCGACGACCAGCCGCCCGGCGAGCTGAACCGCGCCACCAAGGCCGGCCAGAACTTCGGCTTCCCGTGGTACGGCGGCGGCAAGGTCCGCACCGTCGAGTACAAGGACCAGGAGCCGCCCAAGGACGCGGTCTTCCCGGTGGTGGAATACGCCGCCCACGCGGCCGACCTGGGCATGTCGTTCTATACCGGCAAGATGTTCCCGGCCAAGTACCAGGGCGGCGTGTTCGCGGCCGAGCACGGGTCGTGGAACCGCACCAAGCCCATCGGCGCGCGCATCGTCTACACGGCCGTCAAGCCCGATGGCAGCGCCGGCGAGACCGAGGTCTTTGCCGAAGGCTGGCTGACGCCGAACGGCGAGTACATCGGCCGCCCCGTGGACGTGCAGCAGCTGCAGGACGGCTCGCTGCTGGTGTCGGACGACTACGCCGGCGCCATCTACCGCATCTCGTACTCGGGCGCGAAATGACCGGTCCGCTCGTCAGGCACCCCACCTTGCGCGCCGCCGCGCTCCTGCTGCTGGCGGCGGCGTTGTGCCCGCCCGCGCTGGCCGCCGACGCCAAGGCCGGCCGGGCCAAGGCCATGCAGTGCCAGGCGTGCCATGGCCTGGACGGCAAGTCCAAGCTGCCCGAGGCACCCCATCTGGCCGGCCAGGTCGAGGCCTACCTGGCCAAGGCGCTCAAGGACTACAAGACCGGCGCGCGCAAGGACGAGATGATGACGATGATGGCCAAGCCGCTGTCGGACGCCGACATCGCCAACCTTGCGGCCTTCTACAGCAGCCTGCCGCCCTAGCGCGCCACCGCCCTACCCCTGCCGCACCGTCACCAGCCGGTCCAGCAGCGCCCGGTCGGCCAGCAGGCTGGCGCTGTCGGACCGGTGCACCACGCGGCCGCGATCCAGCACCAGCGCCTGCCTGGTCATCGCCAGCGCCATCCGGGCATGCTGCTCCACGACGATCACGGCCATGCCGCCGTCGCCGATCAGCGTGGCAATCGTCCGCTGCAGCTCCTGGACGATGATCGGCGCCAGCCCCTCCAACGGCTCGTCCAGCAGCAGCAGCGCGGGGTTGGTCATCAGCGCCCGGGCGATGGCCAGCATCTGCTGCTCGCCGCCGGACAACTGGTTGCCAAGGTTGCGCCGACGCTCTTCCAGCCTGGGAAAGGCCCGGTAGACGCGCGGGATGTCCCACGGCCCCGGCCGGGCCACGGCGGCCAGATGCTCCTCGACCGTCAGCGACGGAAACACCCAGCGCTCCTGCGGCACCCAGCCGATGCCGGCCTGCGCGCGCCGGTGCGGCGGCGTGCGGCCCAGTTCGCGGCCCTGCCAGAACACCTTGCCGCCGCGCACGCGCGTGAACCCCATCAGCGTGGCCAGCAGCGTGCTCTTGCCCACGCCGTTGCGGCCCAGCAGCGCCAGGCTGTCGCCGGCGGCCAGCGAGAGGTCCACCTGTTCCAGCACCACGGCGTCGCCGTAGCCGGCGCGGATGCCCTCCACGCGCAGCAGTTCAGCCATGGGCGGCCTCCCCCAGGTAGACCTCGCGCACACGCGGATCGGCGGCAATCTCGGCCGGGGTGCCTTCGGTCAGCACGCGGCCGCCCACCAGCACCGTGATCCGCTCGGCAAAGCGAAAAACCAGGTCCATGTCGTGCTCGATGAACAGGATCGTGATGTCGCGCGGCAGCGCGGCGATCACCGCGAACAGTTCGGCGCTCTCGCCGGCCGGGATGCCGGCGGCGGGCTCGTCGAGCAGCAGGATCGACGGCCGCGTGGCCAGCGCCAGCGCCATCTCCAGCAGCCGCTGCTTGCCGTACGGGAGCTGGCGGGTCTCGGTATCGGCATCGCGGTCCAGGCGCAGCAGCGCCAGCAGCGCCATGGCCTCGTCGACCAGGGCGGCCTGCGACGCCACCGTGCGGGCCCAGATCCGCGCCGCGCCGGTGCGCTCGGCCACGGCCAGCACCACTGATTCGAGCACCGTCAGCCCGGGGAACAGCGTGTTGATCTGGAACGTGCGCGTCATGCCCAGCCCCACGCGCGCGTGCTGCGGCAGGCCCGTGATATCGCGGTCGCCCAGCCAGATGCGGCCGGCCGTGGGCGGCAAGGCGCCGGTCAGCAGGTTGATGAACGTGGTCTTGCCGGCCCCGTTCGGGCCGATCAGCGCATGGCGCGCGCCCGGCGCGAAATGCAGCGAGATATCGGTATTGGCGGCAAAGCCGCCCCAGGACTTGCACAGCCCCTCGGTGCGCAGCGCGGCGGTCATGCATCGGCCTCCTGTTCCAGCGCGGCCCGTGCACGGCGGCGCGACGTCCACGCGTCCACCGCCCCCATCACGCCGCCCCGCGCGAACAGCACGATCAGCACCAGCAGCAGCCCGATCCAGAATTGCCAGTACACCGGATTGATGCCGGCCAGCACGTCCTGCGCGATCATGAACAGCGCGGCGCCCACCAACGCGCCGTAGAGCCGGCCCGTGCCGCCCAGCACCAGCATCACCAGCAGTTCGGCCGAGCGCGGAAAGCCCAGCACGTCCATGCCGACGAACTGCGTGGTCTGCGCCAGCAGCCCGCCCGCCACGCCCGCGATGGCCGCCGACACCGTGAACACCGCGCGCAGCCGCTGCGGCACGTTGGCGCCCAGCGCCGGCATCCGCCGCGCGCCTTCGCGCACGCCGCGCAGCGACAGCCCGAACGGCGACGCCACGATGCGCCGCACCAGCACGAACAGCAGGAACAACACCACCAGGCTGTACACGTAGGCGGTCTTGCCGAACAGGTCGAATTCGAACAGCCCCAGCAGCGGCTGCATCGTCACGCCCGACAGCCCGTCCACGCCGCCGGTCACGAACGCCGCCTTGTTGGCGGCCTCGAACAGCATCAGGCCGATGCCGAGTGTCACCATCAGGCGCGTAAGGTCGCCGCCGCGCACCACCAGGAAGCTGCACAGCCAGCCCGCGAACGCCGCCACGCCAGCGGCGGCCAGCAGCCCGGACACCGGCTCGCCCCAGCCATGCGCGCCGAGCAGGCCGGCCGTGTAGGCGCCCAGCCCGAAGAACGCCGCATGGCCCAGCGAGACGATGCCCGCGTAGCCGAGGATCAGATCCAGCGACAGCGCGAACAGGCCGACAATCAGGATCTGGCTGCCCAGGATCAGGTAGCCCGGCAGCGCGAAGAACGCGGCCACCGGCACCAGCCAGAACACGATCTCGGCCGCATGCCAGCGGGCGTCGGGCAGGCGATGGGAAGACGTCACGCGCGTCATGCCGGGCGCCTCCCGTACAGGCCGGCCGGAAACGCCACCAGCAGCAGCACCATCATCGCGTAGATCACGAACGCGCCCACGGCGGGCACGTAGTATTTGCCAGCCACGTCGGCCACGCCCAGCACCATCGCCGCCACCAGCGATCCGCGGATGCTGCCCGCACCGCCCACGGCCACCACCAGCAGGAAGTACACCATGTACTTGAGCGGGAACGTGGGGTCCAGCCCCAGCACGTCGATGCCAAGCCCGCCGCCCAGCCCGGCCAGCCCGGACCCCAGCGCGAAGGTCAGGCTGAACACGCGGTCCACGTCGATGCCCAGCCCGCTGGCGGCCTGCTGGTTGTCCACGGCCGCCCGCACCTGCGCGCCAAAGCGCGTGCGGGCCACCAGCCAGCCCAGCGCCAGCGTGATGACCACGACCACGGCCAGCAGGAACAGCCGGTAGGCGCCCAGGTCGAGCCCGGCCACCCGCACCTGGCCGATCAGGAACGCCGGCAGCGTCACGGGCTGCTGGCCGGGGCCGAACAGCCACGTCGCGCCGGCCATCGCCATGAACGTCAGGCCGATGGAAAACAGCACCTGGTCGAGATGGCTGGCGCGGTAGAGCCGGCGGTAGAGCGTGCGCTCCAGCAGCCAGCCGGCCAGCGCGGCGGCCACGAACGCCACCGGCAGCGCGGCCAGGAACGGCACGCCCGCGCGGTTCATCGCCACCACGGACACGTAGCCGCCCAGCATGGCAAACGCGCCGTGGGCAAGGTTGACGAAGTTCATCAGGCCCATCGTCACCGACAGGCCGATGCTGATCAGGAACAGCAGGCTGCCGTATGTCACGCCGTCGAACAGCACGCCGGGCAAGCTCGATATCACGATCGGTTCCTCTCCATGGGTGGGTGGCCGCCGCCGATTGTTCAGTGGGCGCCGCTTTTTTGCAATCGGGCCGGACCCGCGCGGCGGCCCCACGCGGCGCTGCGGCCCCGTACGGTCCGGTTTACATCGCCCCGCGCTCGCGCTAAGGTCCTCTGGACCCGACCGCCGAAGGATTGCCATGCCGATCGACCGCCGCACCTTTCTGGGGATCACCGCCACGCTTGCCGCGTGCCCGGCCGGCCAGGCCCTGGCCGCCAGCGCCCACGCCGCCACCGTGGACGCGCCAATGCGCCGCAAGATCCCGGGCACCACCGAGCAGTTGCCGGTGATCGGCATGGGCACGGCGGACACGTTCAACGTGGGCAAGGGTAGCGACGACCGCGCGCCATTGACGGAGGTCATGACCATGCTGCTGCAGCGCATTCCGCGCGCCGTGGTGGATACCGCGCCCAGCTACGGCAACGCCGAGACCGTGACCGGCGACCTGCTCCAGGCCGCCAACGCGCGCGGCAAGGTGTTCCTGGCGACCAAGGTGTCGTCGAGCGCGTCCGGCACCGTGGCCCAGTTCACGGAATCGCGCGTGGACCTGCGCTCGGACAGCGTGGATTTGCTGCAGGTGCACAACCTGATCGACTGGCGCGACAACCTGCGCATCCTGCGGCAGCTCAAGGAACAGGGCAAGACGCGCTATATCGGCATCACCCACTACCGCGACGACGCCCACGACCAGCTCGCGCAGATCCTGCGCAGCGAGAAGATCGACTTCCTGCAGGTCAACTACTCGCTGGCCGAGCGCAACGCCGAGAAGACGCTGCTGCCGCTGTGCGAGGAACGCGGCGTGGCCGTGCTGGTCAACCGCCCGTTCCAGGACGGCCGGCTGTTCGCGGCCGTGCGCGGCAAGCCCGTGCCCGACTGGGCCGGCGAGATCGACTGCAACTCGTGGGGCCAGCTCTTCCTGAAGTTCATCGTCAGCCATCCCGCCGTCACGGCCGCCATCCCGGCCACGTCGAAGCCGAAGAACATGGCCGACAACCTGGGCGCCGCGTTCGGCCGCATGCCGGACACGCGCGAGCGCGCGCGCATTGCCGCCGCCCTGGCGTAGCGGGCCGCCGATGGACGCCCACGACCCGCTGCCCGACGCCCCGCGCACCGGCCGCCTGCTGGGCGTGCGCGCGGGCGAGATGCCGGCCGTGGCGGGCGCCTTCCTGTTCTTCTTCTGCCTGTTCGCCAGCTATTTCATGCTGCGCCCCGTGCGCGAGACGATGGGCATCGCCGGCGGCGTGAAGAACCTGCAGTGGCTGTTCACGGCCACCTTCGTGGTCATGCTGGTGGCCATCCCGTTCTACGGCGCCTGCTGCAAATGGCTGCCACGGCGGCGCTTCGTGCCGTGGGTCTACGCGTTCTTCATCGCCAACCTGCTGGCGTTCGCCCTTGCCACGCGCGCCATGCCGGACAGCGTGTGGCTGGCGCGCGTGTTCTACGTCTGGCTGTCGGTGTTCAACCTGTTCGTGGTCTCGGTGGCGTGGAGCCTGATGGCCGACGTGTTCCGGCCCGAGCAGGCGCGGCGGCTGTTCGCGCTGATCGCGGCCGGCGCCAGCGCGGGCGGGCTGGCGGGGCCGGTACTGGGCGGATGGCTGGTCGCCAGCATCGGGCTGACCGGGCTGATGCTGCTGTCGGCGGCGCTGCTGGCCGCCACGCTGCCCGGCGCGGGTTTCCTGTTCCGCTGGCGCAGGCGGCACGGCGCCGGCGCCCCCGGTGCGCATGGCGCCAGCAACGCCGCGCCGGGACCCGACCCTTCCCAGCCCGTGGGCGGCGGGCTCTGGGCGGGGCTGGTGCTGGTGGCACGGTCGCGCTATCTACTCGGCATCGGCCTGTTCGTGATCCTGCTGGCCACGGCCAGCACGTTCCTGTATTTCGAGCAGGCGCGGCTGGTGGCCGAGGCGTTCCCGTCGCGCCAGCAGCAGACGCAGGTGTTCAGCGCGCTGGACGCCACTGTGCAGGCGCTGACCATCCTCGTGCAGGTGTTCTTCTCGGGCCGCGTGGCGCGGCGCCACGGCGTGGCGGCGCTGCTGACGCTGGTGCCGCTGGCCGTGGCCGGGGGCTTCGTGCTGCTGGCGATCTGGCCGACGTTCGGCGTGCTGGCCGGCGTGATGATCCTGCGCCGCGTGGGCGAATACGCGATGCTGCGGCCGGGCCGCGAGATGCTGTTCACCGTGGTCGACCCCGAGACCAAGTACAAGGCCAAGAACGTGATCGACACCGCCGTCTACCGCGCCGGCGATGCGGTCAGCGCGTGGGTCAAGACGGCCATCGACGCGCTCTCCGGCCACCCGGCCACCGTGGCGCTGGCCGGCGCGCTGCTGGCGCTGGGCTGGGCCGCGCTGGGCTGGTGGCTCGGGCGCCGGCACGCGGGCCAGCTTTCCGCTGCCGCGCCAGCCCCGGCGGGACTCGCCCGCCAGTCGACGGGCAGCCGATAATCGCTCACCTGTCTGGCCGCAGCGTGCCGATGGCCGTATAGTCTTGGCCTGTCGGCGCGCCGCTGGCCGCCCCATCCATCTGCACAGGAGTTGCCCCATGAAGACCAAAGCCGCCATCGCCTGGAAAGCCGGCGCCCCGCTGACCATCGAGGAAGTGGATCTCGACGGCCCGCGCGCCGGCGAGGTACTCGTCGAGATCAAGGCCACGGGCATCTGCCATACCGACTACTACACGCTGTCCGGCGCCGATCCGGAAGGCATCTTCCCGGCCATCCTGGGCCACGAGGGCGCGGGCATCGTCACCGATGTGGGCCCGGGCGTGACGTCGCTGAAGCCGGGCGACCACGTGATTCCGCTCTACACGCCCGAATGCCGCCAGTGCAAGTTCTGCCTGTCGCGCAAGACCAACCTGTGCCAGGCCATCCGCGCCACGCAGGGCAAGGGCCTGATGCCGGACGGCACGTCGCGCTTCTCGATCGACGGCAAGCCGGTCTTCCACTACATGGGCACGTCCACGTTCGCCAACCACATCGTGGTGCCGGAGATCGCGCTGGCCAAGATCCGCCCGGACGCTCCGTTCGACAAGGTCTGCTACATCGGCTGCGGCGTGACCACGGGCGTGGGCGCGGTGCTGTTCACGGCCAAGGTGGAGGCCGGCGCCAACGTGGTGGTGTTCGGGCTGGGCGGCATCGGCCTGAACGTGATCCAGGCCGCGAAGATGGTGGGCGCCGACAAGATCATCGGCGTGGACATCAACCCGGGCCGCGAGGCCATGGCGCGCAAGTTCGGCATGACGCATTTCGTGAACCCGAAGGACGTGGGCAACGTGGTGGACCACATCGTGCAGCTTACCGATGGCGGCGCCGACTACTCGTTCGAATGCATCGGCAACACGCAGGTCATGCGCCAGGCGCTGGAGTGCTGCCACAAGGGCTGGGGCAAGTCGATCATCATCGGCGTGGCCGAGGCCGGCGCGGAGATCTCCACGCGCCCGTTCCAGCTTGTCACGGGCCGCGAGTGGAAGGGCTCCGCGTTCGGCGGCGCGCGCGGCCGCACCGACGTGCCGAAGATCGTCGACTGGTACATGGAAGGCAAGCTCAACATCGACGACCTGATTACCCACACGCTGCCGCTGGACCGCATCAACGAGGGCTTCGACCTGATGAAGCGCGGCGAGTCCATCCGCTCCGTGGTGCTGTACTGAGGACGGGCCCATGGAACTGCTGAGCGAACATGGCTGCCACGGAGGCGTGCAGCGCTTCTACCAGCACCAGTCGGCGGCCATCGGGCTGCCGATGCGGTTCTCGGTCTACCTGCCGCCGCAGGCGCTGGCCGCCGATGCCGGCCGCCTGCCGGCGCTGTTCTACCTGGCGGGGCTGACCTGCACCGAGGAAACGTTCGCGATCAAGGCCGGCGCCCAGCGCCACGCCGCCGAGCACGGCCTGATCCTGGTGGCACCGGACACCAGCCCGCGCGGCGCCCACGTGCCGGGCGAGGCCGACGCGTGGGACTTCGGCGTCGGGGCCGGCTTCTACGTCGATGCGGTGGAAGCACCGTGGCGCATGCACTGGCGCATGGAAAGCTACGTGGCCGACGAGCTGTTCCACCTGGTCACCAGCGACCTGCCGGCCGACCCTGCCCGCGTGGGCATCTTCGGCCATTCAATGGGCGGCCACGGGGCGCTGACGCTGGCGCAGCGCTACCCGCAACGCTTCCGCTCGGTCTCGGCCTTCGCGCCAATCGCGGCGCCGTCGCAATGCCCGTGGGGCGTCAAGGCATTCACCGGCTACCTGGGCGAAGACCGCACCCGCTGGGCCCAGCACGACGCCACCGCACTGATGGCCGCCCAGCCCTCGGCCCCGTTCCCGTCCGGCATCCTCATCGACCAGGGCCTGGCCGACAAATTCCTGGCCGAGCAACTCTACCCCGAAGCCTTCGAGGCCGCCTGCGCCAGCGTGGGCCAACCCCTGACCCTGCGCCGCCACGCGGGCTACGACCACGGGTACTACTTCATCAGCACGTTCATCGCCGACCATGTGCGGCATCATGTTGAGCGGCTTTGAGAAAGCCGCCGGGATTCAAGGCTTTGCAAGCTGGCCCAGGAATGCCTCGGCCATCTGCAGGCAGTCATCGTAGTCCCGCCAGAACTCCCGGCGGCGGATCTGGCTGAACTGTTCGCGCATCAGGTCGGGACGGGCCTTCAGGCGGGCAAGGAACGTTTCCGCATGGCGCAGCAGGAACGGTGCGGCTGCGCGCAGCGCGTCGGGCTCGGCGTCAATCACGGCCGCGAGGTCGAACAGGTCGCGGGCCTGCCCGCTGTAGCCACGGTGATAGAGCTTCTTGGCGACGATCTCCGCCGCGGTTTCCACCCGCACCTGCCGCCCCATGATTTCCCAAAGCTCGAATGGCTCGTCGGTGAGGTTGACGGCGGCGACGACATCGATCTCGCCGGCATCCAGCACCAGCCGGACATAGTTGGCCTGCTCGACGTAGTCGCCGGTAATGGCCTCGGCCACGGCACTGAGCCGAGGCGTCATGAAGCCGAGGTACTGCGGATCGGGGACGAACAGGTCAATGTCGAACGAAAGCCGATGGTCGTAGCGGAGCATCAGCACCGTGCCCCCGCCGAACGTCCAGAACGGCTCGACGCCGCCGTGGACCTTCACCTCGTTCATGAGCGCAAAGGCATGCGGGAACAGCCCCTCCCAGACCTCGCCGGTCAGCGCCTGGACGCGCGTCACAGTCATGTCCACAGCCCGTCGCGGGTAGCAGTGGTGGCCCGCGCCAGACTACGTACGTTCTTCCAGATCTCCGCCGGTTTCCGACCATGCTTGCGGGCGACTTCGGCCACCGCCCGGACCAGCAGTTGCAGCGGCGCTTCATCCAGCACCTGTGCAATGTGGGCGATATACCCGTCCGGCACGACGCCCGTGGCCAGGGCCTGGTCCAGTTGCGCGGGGGTGAAGTTGCCGGCATAGCTGACATTGGCGCCGCGGGCCGCCATCCATAGCGCGCGGTCGGGGCGTGCGGCCGACTTGGCAACGGGGGCCGGTTCGGATATCGAGATAGACAGGCCGAGGATGTCGAGCAACCTGCAGAGGTTATCCAGTGTCACGTTGACCGTGCCGCGTTCGATCCCGTTGAGCGATTGGCGGGACAGCCCTGCCATCGCGGCAAGCTGCTGCTGCGTCAGGCCGAGTGCCTTGCGCTGGCGTTGGAGCGGAAGCATCAATTGTCTGGTGTCCATGAGCGGGGGCGGCTTGCTGGATTTGTGTCAAGTATAGTTGACGTTTACGGAGTCGACCAGGCTTGCAGCCGCACCGCTCGTCGGCACGGAGCGTATGATTTCCGCTCCGCCCACCCCCCTTCCCACCATGACCGCCCCCGCCGCCACCCCCTCCCCCATCGTCATGCTGTCCGCCCGGCAGCTTTCCCAGTCCATTCACGCGCGGCAGGTGTCGTGCGAGGAGGTGATGCGGGCCTATCTGGCGCATATTGCGGCCGTGAATCCGGGGGCGAATGCCATTGTCGCGTTGCAGGACGAGGCGGGACTGCTGGCCGAGGCCCGCGCGGCCGATGCGGCGCTGGCGCGCGGGGAATCGGCGGGATGGATGCACGGCATGCCGCAGGCGCCGAAGGATCTGGCGATGACGCGCGGCATCCGTACGACCTATGGGTCGCCGATCTTCCGCGACAACGTGCCGGCCACCGATTCCGTCGTGGTGGAGCGCGTGCGGCAGGCCGGCGCGATCCTGATCGGCAAGACCAACACGCCCGAGTTCGGGCTGGGGTCGCACACGTTCAACCCGGTCTATGGGCCGACGCGCAACCCCTACGATCCGACGCGCTCGGCCGGCGGCAGCAGTGGTGGCGCGGCGGCAGCGCTGGCGTTGCGGATGCTGCCGGTGGCCGACGGCAGCGACTTTGGCGGGTCGCTGCGCAATCCGGCCGGGTTCTGCAACGTATTCGGCTTCCGGCCGTCGATGGGTCGCGTGCCGTACGGCCCGACGCCCGAACTGTTCCTGCCGCAACTGGGCTGCGAGGGCCCGATGGCGCGCACGGTGGAGGACCTGGCGCTGCTGCTAGGCACCCAGTCCGGCCCCGACGACCGCACGCCGCAGGCCCTGCCGGCGGACCCGGTACTGGCGACGCTGTCGCCAGCCAACGTGCGCGCGGCGCTCGATGTCGACCTGACCGGCAAGCGGGTGGCGTGGCTGGGCGACTGGGCCGGCTACCTACCGATGGAAGACGGCATCCTGCAGCTCTGCGAACAGGCGCTGCGGTTCTTCCCCGATTTCGGCGTGCAGGTGGATGCCATCGCGCCGCCCTACCCGCCCGAGAAGATCTGGCAGACCTGGCTGGTGCATCGCCACTTCCTGACCGGCAACGCGCGCATGGCGCTCTACACGAACCCGGCCACGCGCGCGCAGCTCAAGCCGGAAGCGATCTGGGAGATCGAGGGCTCGCTGGGACAGACGGCCAGTGAGCTGTATGCGGCGAGCGTGCAGCGCAGTGCCTGGCACCAGGCGCTGCAGCGCATGTTCCAGCAGTTCGACTACATCGCCGTGCCAACCGCGCAGGTCTTTCCGTTCGACGTCACGCAGCACTGGCCCAGATCGATCGCCGGACGGCCGATGGATACCTACCACCGCTGGATGGAGGTGGTCGTGGCATGGACGCTGTCGGGCTGCCCCGTGATCAGCGTGCCGGTCGGCTTCAACGCCGACGGCCTGCCGATGGGCATGCAACTGATCGGCCGTCCCCGCGACGACCTGAGCGTGCTGCGGCTGGCGGCGGCTTATGAAAAGGTGCGGGATTGGGTGGGCAGCCGGCCGCCGGCGGCGGTGGCGGGGTAAGAATCCGCCGTGCGGGGTCGAAGAGCGCAGGTCAAGCCACCCGCCGCAACGGCCTGGCCGCGCCCGGAAACAACGGCGCGGCGCGTTCCGCTGCCAGCTTGATCCGTTCGGCCAGCGCGCCGTTGCCGATCTCGTGGCCGTCGAAGTCGCCGGTCGATGCGTAGACGCCGATCGGCAGCGTCAGCGCCTGCAGGAAGCTGAACAGCGGGCGCAACTGATGTTCCAGCACCAGCGCGTGGCGGTCGCTGCCGCCGGTGGCGGCCAGCAGCACCGGCTTGCTGGCCAGCGCATCCATGCCGACCAGGTCGAACAAATGCTTGAAGTGGCCAGGGAACGAGCCGCGATAGACCGGCGCGGCCGCGATCAGTAGGTCGGCCGATTCGATGGCCACCAGTTGGGCCTCGATGTCGGCGGGCAGCTCCTGGCGCGTCAGCGCGCCACCGAGCGGGCGGGCAATCTCGCTGAGGTCCACAACCTGGGTATCGAGCACAAGCCGCTGCGACAGCTCGGCCAGCAGCGCCTGCACCAGCACCAGCGTGCGCGAGGGTCGATGGGCGCTGCCGTTGACGGCGACGACTTTCAGGGGCGTGGACACGGGCGATTCTCCGATGCGCAAGGGGCGATCGGCATACCTTAGCGCCGCCGTCCGCCGGCGGGAACGAACCAATTCAACTATCCATAGATGCAAAAACGGCAGCGCCGGCCGAAGCCGGGGCTGCCGCGTCGCGGGGCGGGCGTGAAACGTCGCTCAGAACGACGGCACCATCGCGCCCTTGAACTGCGTCTTCATGAACTGGCGTACTTCCTCGGACTGGTAGGCGGCCACGAGCTTCTTGACCCACGGCTTGTCCTTGTCCTGCGTGCGCACGACGATGACGTTGGCGTACGGGCTGCGGATGTCTTCCAGCGCGATGGCGTTCGTCGTCGGCTGCAGGCCGGCGGCCAGCGCGTAGTTCGTGTTGATCACGGCGGCGGCCACGTCCGGCAGCGCGCGGGCCAGCTGGGCAGCGTCGAGTTCGACGATCTTGATCTTCTTGGGGTTCTCGGCGATGTCGAGCGGCGTGGCGTTCACGCCATTCGTGCCGACGCCGGGCTTGAGCTTGATGACGCCCTGGGCGGCCAGCAGCAGCAGCGCGCGGTTTTCGTTCGACGGATCGTTCGGCACGGCAACCTTGGCGCCCGGCTGCAGGTCCTTGGGCGACTTCAGGCTCTTCGAGTAGACGCCCAGCGGCGAGATGTACGTGTAGCCGACGCTGACCATCTTGTAGCCGCGCTGCTTGATCTGGCTGTCGAGGTACGGCTGGTGCTGGAAGCTGTTGGCGTCCAGGTCGCCGGCGTCCAGCGCGGCGTTCGGCTGCACGTAATCGTTGAATTCGACGATCTTGACGTTCAGGCCGTTTTTCTTGGCCACCTTCTGCACCACCTGCCAGACTTCGGCGTCGGGGCCGCTGACGGTGCCAAGGCGCACCGTCTGTTCCTGGGCCGCCGCGTTGCCGGCAGCCATCACACCCAGCGCCACGGTAGCGGCGGCCAGGGTCTTCGTGATCGAGAGCATCTTCATAGGTCTTGTTTTTTCCTGGGAATCGAGGAGCGGCGCACCGGGTAGGTGCGGCCGAGGCGCAAGCTTACCGCAATGTTCCGGGTGCCGAGGGGGCGCCAGAGGGCCCGCAACCGTGTAAACTCCCCGCTTTTTCCGATTCTGGCGACATGACGCAAGTGCCACAGCGCACGGGCCTCAGCGGCCCGAAACTGGTGCGCCTGCTGGCGCGCCTGACCGACGCCGGGACCCCCGGCGCCGCGCCGTCGCTGTCCGCGGAGATCAGCCGCTGGCTGGGCTGGACCGATGCCATCGCGCTGTCCGCCGCGCTGAACGGCAGCCCGCCCGAAGTGGCGTCCGGAGCGCCCGCCGCGCGCGGCCTGGCGGGCGAGGCGGCCGGCCGGCACGTACGCGCGACGCTGACCGCCGCCATCACGGGGCAAGGCGCCGCGTCGGACAGCCGCCGCAGGATGCCGGCGCGCCTGGCGGCGCCTGACGCGGCCGAATCCGACTTTGCCGACCATCGCCAGCGCTACGTGGCGCTGCAGCAGCAGATGGAGCGCGAGATCGGCGGGCTGCGGGCGCGGCTGCGCACGTCGCTGGCCGCGCGTACGCCGCAGGCGGGCCGGCTGGCGCTGCTCGACACCGTCATGGAACAGGTGCTGGGCGCGCGCGAGCAAGCCGTGCTTGCCGCCGTGCCGGGGCTGCTGGAACCGCATTTCACAAGGCTGCGCGCCGCGGAGGGCGCGTGGCTCAACGTATTTCGTACGGACATGCAGAGCGTGCTGCTGGCCGAGCTGGAAATTCGGTTCCAGCCGGTGGAAGCGCTGCTCGCGGCCCTGCGCGATACCTGACCGACCGACATGAACAGACACCTCACCTCCCTCGCCGCCCCCGTCGTCTTTCTGGCCGGCCTTGCCGTCGTCGGCTGGGTTGGCGCCGGCTACGCGGGCACGAATGCGCTGGCGCTGGCCGTCACGCTGCTGATCGGCGGCTTCTATGTCGGCGGCGCGCTGGAACTGCATCGCTACCGGCAGGCCACGCCGACGCTGACGGCCGCCATCGCCGCGCTCTCGACGCCGCCGGCCAGCCTTGGGGCATGGCTGGACCGCCTGCACCCGAGCCTGCGCAACGCGGTGCGCCTGCGCGTGGAAGGCGAGCGCGTGGCGCTGCCCGGCCCGGCCATGACGCCTTACCTGGTCGGGCTGCTGGTGCTGCTGGGCATGCTCGGCACGTTCCTCGGCATGGTCGGTACGCTGCGCAGCACCGGCGTGGCGCTCGAAGGCGCCGCCGACCTGCAGGCCATCCGCGCGTCGCTGGCGGCGCCGGTCAAGGGGCTGGGCTTTGCGTTCGGCACGTCGGTGGCGGGCGTGGCCACGTCGGCCATGCTCGGGCTGCTGTCGACGATGGCGCGCCGCGAGCGCGTGCAGGCGGCGCAACTGCTCGACGAACAGCTTGTCACCACGCTGCGCGGGTTCTCGCGCCATCACCAGCACGACGCGGTGTTCGCGCTGCTGCAACGGCAGGCCGAGCTGATGCCGGCCCTGGTCGACCGGCTCGACACGATGGCGACCACGCTGGCCAGCCAGCACGCGGCGCTGGGCCAGCGGCTGGCGGACGGCCAGGACGCGTTCCACGCCCGCACCGACGCCGCCTACGCGCGGCTGGCCGAGACCGTCGGCGCGTCGCTCAAGGACGGCATTGCCGACAGCGCACGGGCAGCCAGCGCCGCGATCCAGCCCGCCGTCGATACGACCATGGCCGGCCTCGCCCGCGAGGCATCCGCGCTGCGCGACGCGATCACGCAGACCGTGCAGCAGCATCTGGACGGCACCGCCGCCCGCTTCGAATCCACCACGGCCGCCGTGGCCGATACCTGGCGCGCGTCCCTGGCCGACCATCGGCAGGCCAATGGCGCGCTCGCGGCCGACCTGCGCGCGACGCTGGACGGCTTCGGCGAGACCTTCGCGCAGCGCTCGGCGGCGCTGGTCGATGGCATCGGCGCCCGCCTGGACACGGCCACGGCCGACGCGGCGCGCACCTGGGATGCGGCGCTGTCGCGGCTGGCCGATACCGGCACCTCGCTGGCCAGCGCCAACCGCGCGGCCATGACCGACGCATCGGCGGCGTTCTCGCAGCACGCCGCCGCCTTTGCCGCGCAGGCCACCGACTTCGCGGGCACGGTTCGCCAGTCCCATGCCGACCTCCACGCGCAACTGGCCGCGCAAGAGACGGCTCGCCAGTCGACGCTGGACAGCCGCGACGCGGCCCGTCTTGCGGCGTGGCAAGAGACGCTGGCCGCCATGGCGAGCACGATGCGCGAGCAATGGCAGGCCGCCAGCGCGCAATCGGCCGCCGACCAGCAGGCCGTGCGCGACGCGCTGTCGCAAAGCGCCCGCGACATCGCCACGCACGCGCAGGCCCATGCCACGGGCACGCTGGCCGAGATCGACCGCCTGCTGCAGGCTGCCGCATCGCTGCAGGCCGATCTGGCCGCGCGCGATGCCCAGCGCCTGACGGCCTGGCAGGACACGCTGGCCACCATGGCCGCCACGATGCGCGACGAATGGCAGGCCGCGAGCACGGCGTCGGCCGGGCAGCAGCGCGCGCTCCATGACGCGCTGGCCGACACCGCGCGCGAAATCGCCACGCAGACGCAGCAGCAGGCCAGCGACACGATTGCCGAGGTCGCCCGCCTGGCGCAGATCGCCACCGAAGCGCCCAAGGCGGCCGCCGAGGTCATCGCCGAACTGCGCCAGAAACTGACCGACGGCATGGCGCGCGACAACGCCATGCTGGAAGAACGCGGCCGGCTGCTGGAAACGCTCGGCACGCTGCTGGACGCCGTGAACCATGCGTCGACCGAGCAGCGCGCGGCGGTGGACGGGCTGGTCACCACCACGGCCGACCTGCTGGACCGGGTGGGCACGCGCTTCACCGAGCAGGTGGCGCAGGAAACCGGCAAGCTCGACGGCATCGCCGCCCGCATCACGGGCAGCGCGGTGGAAGTGGCAAGCCTGGGCGAAGCCTTCGGCATGGCGGTGCAGATGTTCAGCGCGTCGAACGACAAGCTGGCCGAGCACCTGGCGCGCATCGAGGCCGCGCTCGACAAGTCGATGGCGCGCAGCGACGAGCAACTGGCCTACTACGTGGCCCAGGCGCGCGAGGTGGTGGACCTGAGCATGCTGTCGCAGAAGCAGATCCTGGAAAACCTGCAGCAGTTCGCCGCCCGGCAGGCTGGCGCCGAAGCCGCATGACGGACGATCACGACGCCGGCGTGGAGACCACCGTCCCGGCCTGGGCGGTGTTTGGCGACCTGATGTCGGTCATGCTCGGCGCCTTCGTACTGGTGCTGCTGGGCGTGATTGGCGTGCAGATGGAGCTGTCGGCCCGGCTGGAAAAGGAAGTGAAGCAGCGGCAGGAAGAACTGCAGCGGCGCCAGACGCTGGAGCAGGCGCTGGCCGGGCCGCTGGCGGCGGGCCGCGTCACGCTCAAGGACGGCCGGATCGGCATCAGCGGCAACGTGCTGTTCGCGGTGAACTCCGACCAGTTGCAGCCAGAGGGCCAGGCGCTGCTCAAAAGCCTGGCGGCGCCGCTGTCGGCCTACCTAGGTGCGCGCGATGAAATTCTGATGGTCAGCGGCTTTACCGACGACCGGCAGGTGCGCGAAGGCAACCGCCGCTTTGCCGACAACCTGGAGCTGTCGGCGCAGCGCGCGCTGACCGTGACGCGCGCGCTGATCGATGCGGGCGTGCCGCCGGCGTCGATCTTCTCCGCCGCGTTTGGGGCGCAGCAGCCGGTGGCGCCCAATGCCACCGAAGAAAGCCGCGCCAAGAATCGGCGCGTGGAAATCGCGCCGGTGCCGCGCGTGTCGGCCGGGGGCCAGAAGCCGCATGCATGAGGACGCCCAGCCCGATCCGCGCGCCCGGCTGGACGCCTGGCGGCTGTCCGGCGCCGACCGCGCGGACCCGGTGCGCTTCTGCCTGATCGACGCCATGGCGCGACGCGCGGCTGGCTTCGACGGCGAAGCACGGCGGTTGCTCGACGCGCGGCTGGCGGCGCTGGTGGCGGCTTACGCGGAGGCGATCGAGCGCGACGCGGCCGGCGAAGCTTCCGTATGCGAGGCATCGCCCTCGCCCGCGGGCGCGCTGGCGGACCTCGCGGCGCTGACGGCGCGGCTGGCGCGCGGCGCGGATGTCGACGCCTGCCCGCCCGCTGCATCGCCAACGGCGCCTACGTCGCCGACCCCGTCGAACACCCTCCCCCGCCGCGCGGCCGCAGAGCCGGCGCTGGCCGACTACTTCCGCGACACCTGGGCGCGTGTCAGCGTCGAGCGGCAACTGCGCCAGTCGCAGGCGCACGTGCCCGACAACGCCGGGCCGCTGAACACCAACCATCTGGTGCACCGCGCGCTGTCGCTGATGCGCGAGGTCTCGCCCGGCTATCTCGAACAGTTCCTGTCGTACGTCGATGCGCTGTCCTGGCTGGAAGGCATGCATGCCATCCCGCTGGTGCCCGAGCGCAAGGCCCGGACCCGGGGCGGCAAGGCCGGCAACGGCTGAACGCGCCGCCGGCCTGCGCTGGCCGGGCGCTCAGTGCGCCGGCGTCAGCGACGTGCGCACGGCCTTCACATTGCGCTCGGTGACGGGCGCCGCGTGGTTGCTCCATCCCTGCCGCAGGAACGTGGCCAGCTCGGCCACTTCGGCATCGTTCATCCGATGGGCAAAACCCGGCATCACCAGGATCGACGGCGCCTTGGCCGTGGACGGCGTGCGCGCGCCGGCCAGGATCACGTTGACGAGCGCGGTCGGACTGTCGGCGTTGACGACGGTGGCGCCGTCCACGCGCGGGAACACGCGCTCGGCGCCCTTGCCCGTCACGAAGTGGCAGGCCGCGCAGTTGTCGAGATACAGCCGCTCGCCCAGCGTCAGGTTCCTGGCCGCGGTCAGCTTGCGGATCGTGGCGTCGGCGCCCTGCGGCTTCACGGCGGCGGACGCGGCCGGCACCGGCGGCAGGCTCTTCAGGTAGGCCGCAATCGCGGACAGGTCCGCCGGACGCATGTGCGACGTGCTGTGCTCGACCACGGCCGTCATCTCGCCCGCCACGGCCGCCGTGCGGTTGCGGCCGGTCAGCAGGTAGTCGACGATGTCCTGGTCGGTCCAGTGCGGCATGCCGCGCAGCGACGGCACGGGCCATCCGTTCAGATCGCCGCCGGCCAGGTACTGCGCGTCAGCGCTGGAATCGGCCTTCTCGTTCATGGCGATACCGCGCGGCGTGTGGCAACTGCTGCAGTGGCCCAGCCCTTCCACCAGGTAGGCGCCGAGCTTGACCTGGTCGGTCCAGGCCGGGCGCGGCTGGAACGGCTTGTCCGACGTGAACACGTAGTTCCACACCGCCATGCCCCAGCGCAGGTTGAACGGAAAGTCCATGCTGGTCTGGGGCGGCTGCGCGCTGCTGGGCGCCACGCCTTCCATGAAGAATGCGTAGAGCGCGTGGATGTCCGCGTCCGTCACCTTGCGGTAGTTCGGGTACGGCATGGCCGGGTACAGGTGCTGGCCATCGGCGCGCACGCCCTTGCGCACCGCATCGGCAAACTGCTTCTCGGTGTACTGGCCGATGCCATGCTGGCGGTCGGGCGTGATGTTGGTGGCGTAGATGATGCCGTGGCCGCTGTCGATGGGCAGGCCGCCGCTGTACGCGGGCTTGCCCGGCGCGCTGTGGCAGGCCATGCAGTCGCCCACGCGGGCCAGGTAGGCGCCGCGCTGGATCAGGGCCGGGTCCGAGGCGGCCAGCGCCGACGACGCCGCGCCTAACGTGGCGGCCATGGCCGCGGCGGTCGCGGCGGCATTGAAGAGGGTACGGAAAAGGGTCATGGTCGTCTCGGTCAGGCTTGCACCAGCGGTCCCGGGTTCTTGAGGTACTGCTTCTTGATGGCGTCCGCGGCCATCAGCGTGATAGCGCCGATCGTGGCGGTGGGATTGGCCTGGAAGTTCTGCGGGAACGCGTTGCCGCCGGGCACGAAGACGTTGTGGACGTCCCACGACTGCAGGTAGCGGTTCAGCGCCGAGTCGCGCGGTGACGTGCCCATGATCGCGCCGCCCACGTTGTGGGTCGACACGTACTTGGTGATGTCCCAGTGCGAATCCAGCGCCAGGAAGCTCTCCGACATCACGTCGGGCTTCATCTCCTTTGCAATCTTCAGCACGATCTCGCGCAGGTAGCGCTGGAGCTTCAGCTCGTTCTCGCGCCAGTCGAACGTCATGCGCAGCAGCGGCTGGCCCCACGGGTCCTTGTAGCGCGGGTCCAGGTCCAGGTAGTGGCCGCGGTACGACATGCACGTGGTCGTGATGCTGATCTTCATCGAGCGGCCGTACCAGTCCACCATGCCCTCCTTCCAGCCCTTGCCCCAGCCTGGCGTGCCGGGCGGCAGCGCGGTGCCGATGGGCGCGCCGGTGGCCTGCGAGCTATGGATCTTGGCGCCGCCGATGAAGCCCAGCGACGGGCCGTCGAAGTTGCCGGGCGAGATGTCGTTGAACATCTCGCCCGTGGCGCCGGCCGTGGCGAACGGGTTGAAGTGCTTGTCCTTGAAGAACAGCGTGGCGCCGCCGTTGCTCAGGAACGCGTAGTTGCGGCCCACCGTGCCGGTTTCGGACACCGGGTCGTACGGCTTGCCGATGCCCGACAGCAGCATCAGCCGCACGTTGGCGAACTGGAAGCTCGACAGCACGACGATCTTTGCCGGCTGGAACACCTCCTTGCCGTGCTCGTCGATGTAGGTCACGCCGCGCGCGGTCTTGCGGTCCTTGTGCAGGTCCACGCGGATCACGTTGGCGTTCACGCGGTACGAGAAGTTCGGCATGCGCTTGACCACATCCAGCACGGTGGTCTGCGGCGACGCCTTCGAGTAGTTCAGGCACGGGTACTTGCTGCAGTAGCCGCAGTAGTTGCACGGCGCGAGCTGGGCGCCGTACGGGTTGGTCCAGGCCCGCGACACGTTGGCCGACGGATTCGGGAACGGGTGGTAGCCCAGCTTGCGCGCCGTCTCCGCGAACATCGAACAGTTCAGCGTGTCTTCCAGCGCGGGCAGCGGATACGGGTTCGAGCGCGGGCCTTCGAACGGGTCGCCGCCGGGCTGGATCTGGCCGCGCAGGTTGCCGGTGTTGCCGGACAGGCCGCAGACCTTGTCGAAGAAGTCGTAGTACGGCTCGATCTCGTCCCACGTGAACGGAAAGTCCTTGATGCGCATGTCGGCGTCGAGCGTGCCGCGCCGGTACGCCTGGTCGGCGTAGGTCTTGAGCTTGATGTCGGTGGGCGTCGGGCGGATCAGCACGCCGGTCCAGTGCAGGCCCGACCCGCCCACGCCGGTGCCGGGCGCGAAGGCGCCCCACTTGCGCGTGGGCAGCGCGGTCTCGTCCTGCTTGTAGCGCACGGTCAGCGCGGCATCTCGCGGCGTGGCAAAGACCTTGTTGCGCGTGGCGTAGCCGTACTGGTCGGCGGGCTTCGGGTAGGCAAAGTCCTCCGGTGGCCGGTCCGGGCCGCGCTCTAGCGCGCGCACCTTGAGGCCGGCCTGGGCCAGTTCGATGGCCATCAGCGAACCGGCCCATCCAAGGCCGACGATGACGACGTCGACGTCGTCGTTGGTGATCTGGGGCATATGACGTGCTTGTGCTGGGCGTGAAGCGGGCCACGGCGCGGCCGGGCGCGCTTCACGCGGAAATTGGGAAAGACAGTGGCCGAGCGGCCGGACGGACGGCTGGCGCGCTCAGGTGGCTCAGGCGCTCAGGCCCGCTTGCCGCTCAGGCTGACGGGGCCCAGCGGATAGGGGACGTTGTGCTGGTCCACCCATTCGATGTACTGGGCGCGCGCGCCGGGGAAGCCAATGGCGACCCAGGCCTTCATGTCCTTGTTGCCGCCGTACATCGGATCGGCCAGGTAGCCGTTCTTGGTATCGCCAAGCAGTTGCGAGAAGAACTGCGACGCCTTGAGGCTGCTCTCGCCCAGCGCGGTGAAGTCGATGGTGTCTTTCTGCAGCGCGGTCAGCAGCGCGTCCTGGTCGGCGCTCGACAGGCGGTGGAACGGCTGGCCGTGGCGAGCCGTGGCCGCCTGCTGCACCAGCGCGATGCCGCGCCGGTAGACGTCCTGCGGCGCGTACGGCAGCTGGAAGCCCAGCGTTTTGGGCGCGGCCACGTTGTGCGGGCCCTGCAGGTAGATGTCGTCGCCCAGGCCGCCCTTGAGCTGCTGGTCGATGAAGACGGGGACATTGGTTTCCAGCGCGCCCGGCCCCTTCCCTTCGGCCGGGATCAGGCGGTCGCAGGCGGCCAGGATGAACTGCCACTCGGGCGCGCTGAAGAAGACGGGCTGGTAGTGCTGCAGATGCACGTCCTCCAGGCCCTTGGCGCGGAGATCGTGAAGCGGAATGGTGGCGACCGGCACGGCAACCGCGGTCGCCTTCAGGAAGGCACGACGTGAGAACGGGGGCGTAGACATGTGAGGTCCGAGGTTATCAGGCGTTGTCCCCACGCGGATCTCTGTTTGGCGCCGCTACCGACGCCCCGGACCCGTCTCACGCTGGAAAAGGTCGGTCATCGTACATCCAAATTGTTATGGAATGCAATGATTTGATTACTAATGAATTGTGCAAGGGACGGGACAATGGCGGCTGCCTCGTCCGACGGACCTCGGACCGTCAGGATTCCCGGCCGTGGCGCACGTGGGTGGCGCGTCCGCCGGGCTCGGCCAGGCTCTGTTCGACCACGCGCAGCACTTCCCTTGCGGTGTTTTCCGAATGCGCGCGGAGGATGGATGCCAGACGCGGCCGCCCCGGCTCGCGTAGCGCCGCCATGATGGCGTCGTGCTCTTCGTGAGACTCCTGCCACCGCAACTGGTCGGCGTTGGCGGCACCACGGGCGCGGTGCACCTTGCTCATCAGCGTTGCATAGATCCCCGACAGCACGGCGTTGCCGACGCTGTCGACGATCATCTGGTGGATTTCCTGGTTGATGCGGAAGTAGTCGGTACGCTTGCCGGCCGCATGGGCGTCGATCATGGCCTGGTGCTTGCGCTCGATTCTTGCCAGCGCAGCATCGCCCAGCCGATTGGCGACCAGTTCGCCCGCATGCGCCTCCAGGCCGTGCAGCGTTTCGAAGGTCTGCCGCAGTTCGTCCAGGTCCAGCGGCGCCACGCGATAGCCGATGTACTGCCGGTGCAGCACCAGCCCTTCGGCCACCAGCACCTTCAGCGCCTCGCGCAATGGCGTCTTCGAAACGTCGAAGGCGTCGCACAGCGATTTCTCGTCGATGCGGGCCCCGGGAGGCAACTCGCCCTCCTGGATCATCGTGCGCAGACGCGCCGCAATCTCGGCGGCCATGCCCAGCGTGCGCAGGCGGGCGGTTTTGGGTAACGCTTGTGTCACGGACATCACCAGAACGGGGAATCTGCACCAGACGGAAGACTATCACACCGAATTGGTGCTTACCCTATATCTATATTTTTCAACAAGTTAGCAGCGTTGTAATTACCGATTACGTATCCTATACTCGCTCCAGTTGCGCGACACCCTGACACGAAACATTCAGACAACACAGTACCCAGGAGCAAGGAGACCCCCGTCATGCCACCCACCAGTCAGGCCGCCACGATGACCCCTGCACGCAGCGGCGTCCGTTGGAAGATCTTCCTGATGATGCTGTTCCTCATCGCCATCAACTACATCGACCGCGCGTCGCTGTCCGTGGCCATGCCACTGATCGCCAAGGAGTTCGACCTCAGCCCCGCGATGCAGGGGCTGATCCTGAGTTCGTTCTTCTGGACCTATGCCCTCATGCAGGTGCCGGGGGGCATGCTGGCCGACAAATACAAGCCGCGCATCGTGATTGCGTCCGCCACGGTGTTCTGGGGCGCGTTCCAGGCGCTGGCCGCGGTGTGCACCAATGCCACGTCCCTGCTGCTGACCCGCCTGGGCCTGGGCGCCGCCGAAGCGCCGATCTACCCGGCGGGCGGCAAGCTCAATGCCATCTGGATGACCCAGAACGAACGCGGCCGCGGCGCGACGCTGCTGGACGGCGGCGCCCCGTTGGGCGCGGCACTGGGCGCCATCATCATTACGTGGCTGATTGCCGCACTCGGGTCGTGGCGCCTGGCCTTCGTGGTGGCCGGCGTGGGTACCGTCATCGCCGGAGCCATGGCATGGTGGTACATCCGCAACTCGCCGCGCGAGCATGCGGGCGTCAACGAGCTGGAAGCGCGCTACATCGAGGAAGCCCAGGCCAATGAAAACCGTGCCGAGCCGGCAAACCTGTCGGGCCGCTCGCTCGATTTCTTCAAGTACCGCTCGGTCTGGTGCATGGCCATCGGCTGGATGTGCTTCAACACCGTGTTCTACGGGCTGCTGACCTGGATGCCGAACTACCTGAACAAGGTGCATGGCTTCGATATCAAGGCCATGGGCGGCGCCAGCTTCATCATCTTCTTCTGCGGCTTCATCGGCGAGCTGATTGGCGGCTGGATTGCCGACAAGTGGAAGGAAGCGGGCGGGCGGCCGAACGTGGTGATGCGCACGCTGTTCGGCATTGCCGCCGTGGTCGCCACGGTCTCGATCTTCTCCGTGGCCTATGTGACGAACCCTGTCGTAGTGGTGGCCCTGCTCTCCTCCACGCTGTTCTTCCTGCGCTGGTGCGGCCTGTTCTGGTGCATCCCGTCGATCCTGGGCACCCGCAACAAGATCGGCTTCCTGGGCGGCGTGATGAACCTGGGCGGCAACATCGGCGGCATCACCGTGCCGATCATCGTCGGGATGATCGTGCAGTTCACGGGCTCGTACTTCCTCGCCCTGATGTTCTTTGCTGCCGCTGGCGTGGGGCTGCTGCTGGCATCCACGGCCATCGACTACGAGAAGAAGCTTCCGGTCTGATTCAGCGACCACCCCGAACAACAAGACCCACACCAACTTGAGGCACTGCGCCCAGACAGTGCCCGACAACTCCTGAGAACCCACCATGAGCAAGAAAACCCGTCTCGGCATGCTGACGCCGTCGTCCAACACCGCGCTGGAGCCCATTACCAGTGCGATGGTCAGCGGCCTGCCCGGCGTCAGCGCGCATTTCTCGCGCTTCACGGTCACCGAGATTTCGCTGAGCAACCAGGCACTGGGCCAGTTCGACCTGGAGAAGATCCTGGCGGCGGCCCGGCTGCTGGCCGACGCCCGCGTCGATGTCATCGCCTGGAACGGCACCTCGTCGGGCTGGCTCGGCTTCGATCGAGACCAGGCGCTGTGCCGGCAGATCACGGAAGCCACGGGCATCCCGGCCACCACCTCGGTGCTGGCGCTCAACGAGATCCTGGAGATCACGGGCGCGCGCCGCTTCGGGCTGGCCACGCCGTACCTGGCCGACGTGCAGGAACGCATCGTGGCCAACTACCAGCGCAGCGGCTTCGATTGTTCGGCCGAACGCCACCTGGGGCTCCAGGTGAACTACAGCTTTGCCGAAGTCGAGGAAGACACCATTCGCCGGATGGTGCGCGAACTTGCCGCGGAAAACGTGCAGGCCATCACCACGTTCTGCACGAACCTGCACGCGGCCCACCTGGCCGAGGAGCTGGAGGCCGAGACCGGCATCCCGCTCTACGACACGATCTCCACGGTCGTCTGGAGCTCGCTGCGCCTGGCCGGTGTCGACACCCGCGACGTGAAGGGCTGGGGCCGCCTGTTCCAGGAAGTCCAGTAAGCGCGAAGCACCGGAGAGTGATGACCATGACTGCAGACAACAATCTCGACCTCGTGATCCGCAATGCGGACGTGGTCACCGCTTCCGATCGCTTCCGCTGCGACATCGGCGTACGCGGCGGCAAGATCGTTTCACTTGGCCACGGCTTGCCCGCCGCGCGGCAGGAAGTCGACGCCACCGGCCTGCTGGCCCTGCCCGGCGGCGTTGACGGCCACTGCCACCTGGACCAGCCCATGCCCGAAGGCATGCGCATGGCCGACGACTTTTTCACCGGCACCCGGGCGGCCGTGTGCGGGGGGACGACCACCGTCATCCCTTTCGCGGCGCAGGAAAAGGGACAGTCCCTGAAAGCCGCGGTGGCCGATTACCACCATCGCGCGGAAGGCCGCGCCGTGATCGACTACGCGTTTCACCTGATCGTCGCCGACGCCACGCCCACGGTACTGCGCGAGGAATTGCCCGCGCTCATCCGCCAGGGCTACAGCTCGTTCAAGGTGTACATGACCTACGACGACCTGAAGCTGTCCGACCGTGAAATGCTGGAAGTCCTGGCCGTGGCCCGCGAGAATCAGGCGCTGGTGATGGTGCATGCCGAGAACGCCGACTGCATCTCGTGGCTGACCGACAAGCTGACCGGCGAAGGCCGGCTGGCCCCGCGCTTCCACGGGCTTGCACGGCCGGCCGTGGTGGAACGCGAAGCCACCCATCGTGCCATCTCGTTCGCCGAGCTGGTCGACGTGCCGATCCTGATCGTCCATGTGTCGGGAAAGGAAGCCATCGAGCAGATTCGCTGGGCGCAGGGCCGGGGACTGAAGATTCTGGCGGAGACCTGCCCGCAATACCTTTATCTCACTGCCGAGGACATGGGCCTGCCCGGTGACGATGGCTACGAAGGTGCCAAGTGCGTGTGCAGCCCGCCGCCGCGCGATCCCGAGAACCAGGCCGCCGTCTGGCGCGCGCTGGCAAACGGCGTGTTCAGCGTGTTCTCGTCGGATCACGCGCCCTTCAACTATGACGATCCGCAAGGCAAGAAGCTTGGCGGCGGCCCGCAACCGTTCGACCACATCCCCAACGGTGTGCCCGGCATCGAGACGCGGCTGCCGCTGCTGTTCGATGGCGTCCAGCGCGGCAAGCTGTCCCTGCACCAGTTCGTGGAGTTCACGTCATACCGGCCGGCAAGAATCTATGGCCTCTACCCGCGCAAGGGGACTATCGCCATCGGCGCCGACGCGGACATCGTGTTGTGGGATCCCGAGCGCAAAGTGCGCATCACCAACCGCAATCTGCACCATGCCGTCGACTACACGCCCTATGAAGGCACGGAAGTCACGGGCTGGCCCATGACCACGTTCTCGCGCGGCGAGATGATCGTGCGGGATGGCGAGTACCTGGAGCCCACCGCCGGACGCGGGCGGTTCCTGGAAGCAGGACAACCCGAGCTTTGACGCATGACAGTGGCAGCCATGAATATCCTGATCGTCAATCCCAATATCAGCGAATCCGTCAGCGACCTCATCTACGCGGAGGCAAAGCGCACGGCGTCGCCCGACACGCACCTGGCCATGGCCACTGCCAGCTTTGGCGTGGCCTATATCGAAACCCGATTCGAAGCCCTGGTGGGCGGCTACGCCACGGCGTGCGCAGCCGCCGAGCGCGCGGGCACCTTCGATGGGCTCATCGTCGCGGCATTTGGTGATCCGGGTCTTGCCGGCATCAAGGAACTGTTCGACGTGCCGGTCGTGGGCATGACCGAGGCCGCATTGGCCAGCGCCTGCCTGCTCGGCCAGCGCTTTTCCATCATCGCAATCTCCCATCGCATCGAGGCGTGGTACAGGGAGTGCGTGGCGGCCAACGGGCTCGCCTCCCGGCTGGCGAGCATCCGATCGTTGCAATCGCCGCTGCGCGACATCGGGAGTGTCCAGCAGGACCACACGCGTGCGCTCGAAGACATGAGCCTGCGGGCAGTCCGCGAAGATGGTGCCGACGTCATTATTGTCGCCGGTGCGCCGCTTGCGGGGCTGGCGCGCGCCCTGCAGGGCAAGATACCCGTGCCGGTGGTGGACGGGGTCAGCAGCGCGGTGCGCCATTGCGAATCGCTGCTGGCATTGCGCGCCGGTCACAGCCAGGAAGGCAGCTTTGCCAGGCCGCCAAGGAAGCCCAACAGCGGACTTCCTGCCGCGCTGGCGTCATTGCTGGCCTGACGGCGCGCGTGGCGCCAAGGCACCTAGATACTGAACTCCGGGCTGCCGAAGCGCGCCAGCAGCGACTCGATGAGCGCCATGTCCTGCGTGGTCGGCGTGCGGTCTTCCACGGCGCGCGACGGGCCGCAGTAGGTGGCCGTCACGTGGCGGCGCACCGTCAGCACGCCGGTTTCCGGCGGCGCCACGTCGACTCCGGGCCACGGGGTGCGGCGGTAGCTGCCGGCGATCCATCCGCCCGGGGTCAGGTGCAGTTCTTCCCATTCTTCGTTGTTCGACATGGCTGGTTCTCCTGTGGTGTTCGGGTGGTCAGGCAAGGCGGCCTGGCTCGGTGACGCGATGGTGTTGCTGCCGCATGCGCACGGCCACGCGCTCGCCGGCCTGGCGGGCCGCCTGCTTGGCTTTGGTTTCGGAGCGGTGCGTGGCGTGCCGCATCGACACGTTGGCGACGACATGCTCGGCGCCGTTGCGGTACTCCGAGATCATGTAGTTGGCAAACCAGACGCCCGGGGCTTGCTGGATGGGGTACACCGAAACGGTGAACGGGGTGATACCTGGATTCAAATTGTTCCTGTCTCTTTGGGGCACGCGATCGGGTGGCGTCATCGGGCACCACGCGGTTCGTGCGTGTGCGCTGGACGGCCGTCGGGAGCCATTGGAAAAAATCAGTGCCGCTCGCGCGCGTTGGCGGAGACGGAAGACTGGCGTGAGAGGGACCTGGCTTTCGCTGCCCGACGGCCAGAAATGGGCGCGTCAGTCGCGGAGCGGGCGTTGCCGCAGGTCAGATAGGGTTGTGGGCACTGTCACGGCGAAACAGCCGTGTGCCAGCCCGAGAGGCCGCGCATGCGCTTTTTCAGGACGATGTCTGGCGGCCGCACCTTGGCGCCGAGCGATATCGGCGCGTTGCAAGGCCGTGCATGATACCACCTATCGCGGTGCACGGCCGGCGGGCGCCCGTGGCGCCGCGCCCCGCCACGTGGCGCGATCACAATCCGCTGATCGACTTCCCGGGCACCAGGCCGGCCACGATGTCCTCGCCATGGCGCACGGCTGCACGCTTGGCCTGGCCCAGATCGTCCCATTGGATGTCGGGCACGGCGAAGACGCGGCCGTTCTCGGCGCCGGGCACTTCGCCCTCGCGGCAGATCACCACGGAAGCGCTGTAGGACCGGTCCGGCCGGCGCTCGTTCCATTCGCGCGGCGGGTCGTACTTGTACACCAGCGGGTAGATGTCGAAGCCGTTGATGTTTCCAGAAGGACGGGCGTCCATGGCAAATCTCCCGATGGGTGTGTAGTCGCCCCACTCTACGCCTGATTGCGGAGATACGGGGAGATATTCGCGCCAGTCGGGCAGATCGGGGGCAGAACCGGCCAGAAACCGACCGATGCGCCCCATTCCGGCCGCTACGGCCTACTGCGTCACCACCGCAATTGTGGCAATACAACAAAGATTGAGAAATTCGTACAACATAGATGGAGAATTCAAAAATACTCTGTGGATCAGCAACTTAGCGCACGATTGCTGCCCTCACCCACCGGATGTGCGTCGCATGTCGCTTTGGGCCCGATGACAATAATGTTTGAGAAAATGTCTAACATAGCCCTCAATCGTCGTCTGCGAGGTAGTCCTTAAGCGAACGACCCTTCGTCCGCCAAGTATTCTGTTCGGCGGGCACCGTCAACAGGGGCGAAGTGTCTGGAACGCCTGCGGCTGCGCTAGCGGCCTCATGGCGTCTTTGCTTCTCGTCCTGTTGCAAGGCCTTCCGGGCATCTCTATCGACCGGCGCCGGCCCGTGCCATGCCGCGAGCTGCGCATCCCTGATCTTCTCGAGCTCGTCCACCATCTCTGCGGGCAACTTTTTTGCCGGCTTCGGCTTCTGGCTGATTAGCTCTTTCAGTGCCTTCAGCCTGGCCGCCTCCTCGTCCCGGTTCCAGCCAGACTCGAATGCCTGAATCTCAATCCAATCTCGATTCGGGTTGCAGTGCTCGGCCGACTCCACAGTCGGCGCGAGACGCAACCAGTCCCCTTCGCCCCGCCGCCACCAGACTACATTCTTGTAGGGCTTGACATAGACCTCGATCTTGGCCGTTTTCGCGTCGATGCCGCGAGCGGCGAGGGACCCACCGTATTGCAGCAAGGCGCGGGCCCCTTCGTCCCCTTCTGGCACGCTGGAAGGACTCCCATAGGACAATTTTCCAACCGTAATCTTGCCGCCTTCCACGGTGCAATACCGGGGCTCGATGATCGACGCGAGCAGGTCGACGGGCCGTCGGACCAGCGCCGCATTGCCCCGACGCAGCATTTGATGTTCCGCCAGCAAGCGCGCCGGGATCGGCTCGACATGGGCCAAAAACATCCGCTCGTCCAGAACTGTCGGCTTCCGGCTCCGCTTCAGGTTCAACTTGTTGATCACCTCGATCACGACAATCTCAAGCGCTTTCGGCGTAATCAGGAGTATTTCTTTCGAGTCGCGCTTGCGCTGTTTGCGTTGTGCCGCCTGTTGGATGGACTTCACCGTGGCCACCCCGGGAGGCAGCGCCTTCAGTCGCTCCAGAATTTTGGCACGCAACAGCTCTCCCATGGGCCCGGCGGCACGCAAGGTTCCGTCGCTGCGCATCGCCTGCTTCACTCGCCCGATGCCCCCTTCGATGCCGCCCTTGTCCTGCGGGGCTCCAGCCCGGGTCAGACGTACATCGATCTTGATACCATCGACGGTCCAGTCCAGCATCTTGTGCGAAGCGCCAGGACCGCGGTCCATCACGATCTGGTCGAACTGCCCGTTGACAATGCCAGGATAGTCGGCGGGATCCAGCCCGAGCTGTCGCAGCCGCTCGTCATGCGGAGTCAGGATGTTGTACATCAAATATTGATAGTGCTCCCTGCTCTCCTCCCCGGCAGTGACTAGCCACCCCGCGTAAGCATTGCTCTTGCGGCAGATGCCAAGCATGATGGTCGCCGGCCCACAGTACCGGCAGTTTTCGGGCGTGACATCGTGTC
Organism: Cupriavidus sp. SZY C1; assembly: GCF_032190535.1. Lineage (NCBI taxonomy): Bacteria > Pseudomonadati > Pseudomonadota > Betaproteobacteria > Burkholderiales > Burkholderiaceae > Cupriavidus > Cupriavidus sp. SZY C1. The sequence continues at coordinate 203,262 of NZ_JAUANU010000003.1, read as the reverse complement.
TGTCATCATCGGCCACGACAAGACACGCCTCGGGGAGCAGCGTACCATCCAGATCCGCGGTGTCCAACACTCCAAAGGTGAGGGCTTTGCCGCTGCCGCCTCGGGCACCGTTCAGCGCACCAACGAGCGGCTTTAGGGTGGGATACTCGAGGAGGAGCAAGTCCCGGTGATAGATAAGCGCGCGTGGGCTGGGAATGGTCGCCTCATCAACGGGAATGCGGGTCCCATCTTCTAATTCTGTCAAATAGCAACAGTTCACATAGAAGTAATTCAGAAAGAAGCCCCGGTCGCGAACCCGTTTAGCTGCTTCGGCGTCGTACTCCTTGACGATCCCGTCAATCGCCTCCCGCAAACGCTTGATCCAGAAGGCATCGGCACGATTGGTGCGAGGACAGTTCGCGCGTCCCCGAAGAATCGGATCTTTATAAGGTCGTCCGGACTTCATTGCCTCCGCAAGCTGCCATTTTGGAAAGCCTCGCTTGCCACAGGCTTGTGTCCTCGGTCGCAACGCGTCGTAGGTTCCCCCGAAGCGGAGGTAGATCCCCAACACGCGTTCGACCTCATAGCGCTTCGTCTCTGAGTCCGCGATAAGCAGGTCAATCAGCTCATGTCGCCACAGGGGGTCGACATATAGGTCACCAAACCCGTGATCGCCAAGCAGCGACCAGTCAATATGTTCGCGCGACACCAGGCCCTTTATCTTTTTCCAGCGGGTCACCCAGTCGCCCTCCCTTTTCGGCGCCTTCTTTTTTTTCTGGCGAATCGCCGCCTGCGTCTTGGCGTCGTCGGTCAGCTCAATCGTTATCGGGGGAAATGGATCCGGTACGATTGCCACAGCCTCGTCGGGCAACCGTTGTAGCTCTTCATAGGTCTTGACCAGGAGTTGTTTGCCTAGGGAAAAACCCTTGTCGTCGAGGTCGAAAAATGCCATGATTTTTTTGTCCGGATCGGCGTGCACGAAGCGATAGCAGCGTGCCCCCGCGCCGGTCAGATCGCAGCGCACGGTGGACTTGAACGACTCGAAGGGAAAGGGTTCAAGCTTCATGATGCGGCACCTCCAGAATCAGGGATCGATACGGGTGCAGTTCATGCGCCGGATCGACACGCAGGTAGCCATACGCATGGGCCGTGCAAAACAGATTGGCAGCGTCGATAGCTGTGCAGCGAGCCACCTTTTCCATTTTTTCCAGGCACTGGTCCAGGGTCAGTTCTTCCTCCTGCCACGACGCGTAGTTCTCCAGCAGCAAGCCGGCGAACGCCTGGGCGGCCGCACGCAACGCCCGGATGTCGAGCCCGAGCAGCGTCTGGTAGCAGCGTGCGGCATTTTTCAGCGCGAGCGCCGATACCGATCGGTCCGCCACCAGTTCCACCGTGACGCCGCGCGACAGAAGCTGTGTCTGAACCCTTGTCATACGCGTTTCGTTGACAAAAACCGCATGCAGATGCGGCTGGCCCCGATTGGCGAGCAATTCGACCGTCAGCATGCAGTCCACCAACGGCGGGAGCGCACGCCCCAACTTTGCGAACGGGTTGACAACCGCGTAGTTGCCACGCGCCTCGACAAGATAGGGGTTGAGCTTCAGAAGCTGGTCAAGGGCCGTCAGCGAGACACCGGGCGACACATGTCGCTGCGTACCTGTCAGACTATTCGTGATCGCGACCGTCGAGAATCGACGCTTCCGGATATTGACGAACCGCCCGGGTACATATCGTGATCCCGTCAGATTGCCCAGCGCGTCGCGCTCGGGCATGATCAACTGCGGATCGGGCACGCAGTACTGCGGAAACAGTTCAAGACATAGACCTTCCACTTTGTCGACTCCGAGGGCGACTACACGATCATGCGTCTCCTTCGAGCGCGCGCTTGATGGCGGTGGCGATCAGAGGCGACGCCGAGCGCCAGCGCTCGAGCAAGTAAGGCGTGACCCCAAGCGCGCGGCACAGCCCCGCTTTCGAGCAGCGTCCCGTCCGAGAAGCCGCCGACAGCGTCCGGCCAGCCTGGCGCACCTGCTCGGCGATGGTTGCTGCGCTGCCGGCTGTAGGCAGAAGCGCCCGCCGCCACCCTTTTGCCGCCTCGGTCTTCTGGTGTTGCTGCAGCAGCCACGCCTTGTCGTTGGTGACAAGCCACCCATAGGCGCGCGGCTCGAGCTTGCGGATGGCACGTTGGGAGCCGCCGGGATGGCGCTGGCAAGCGCTCTGCCAGGCACGACGCGCTGCGGCGCGTCGCTCGGCGAAACGCGTCGCTACCGCGAGCGGCCGCAGTCCTGCATCAGCAATAAACTGGTGCACGGCCCGCGGCCTCATCCGGCAGAGCGTCGCGATTTGCAGATAGGTGCAGTGAGCGCGTAGCAGGCGTTCGATATCCGCCTTGCCATAGTGTTTGCGGCCGTCCACAGACAATGGCGTCACGCTGTAGCGCCCGGCCCACCCGCTTGTCTCTCGTTTAATGATCCGACCACGTCGCGGGTGTGCCGGCGCAGGCAACGGGCTGACCGCAGTCGAGCGCGCCGCCAGACGCAGCCAGCCCAGCAGCAGCACGAGCAGCAACGGCGCAATATAGCGTTCCCCGCTGCAGCGGACCCAGTGGAGGACGTTCTGTCCGAACAACGGGCGGTCGAACACGCCCTGCAGTGCCGGGGCATCGAGCGCGTGTTTGCAGAACGTGCGGAAGCTGCGACAGAACTGAGCCGTGGCATAGGTGCCGTTTTCCCGCAGGACGCCAGCCGCGGCGAGTTGTGCCTCGAACCCTATCGCCGCTTGTCCGCAATCCGCCCCGAGCTGGCACAGCATTACCGTGTCCCGCGCGAATTGCGATTGCGCCGGGCCGGCCTCGCGCACGCACTCGGCCGGATAGTTGGGTTCGGGGCCAGAGGCCATCGGGACGAGTTGAACGCCATGACGCCAGCAGGCCCGCACCATCGGTGCACGATGCGGCCAGAAGATGGCGCGCGTGCCATACTCATGCCATGCTGCGGGCTCGCACACGGGGCAAACCAGATTGCCCGGATAGGTCGCGATCATCCACGGCGCGCGACCCGATGGTCGGATAACGCCCTGTCCCGTCTTAACGCGCTGCCGGAACGCCTCGCGCATTGGCGGCATCATTTGGAACGTGCAATAGTTGGTGAGCGTACGCTGCGCCAAAATGTCGTCGGCAGTCCCGAAGAATCCGGACGCGAAGGCGGCCAATTGTGCCAACGCAACGGTGACGGTGCCATAGGCGAGATCGGCATCTCGTTCGAATCCTCCATATCGGATATACGGCAGGCTGCCTATTACATGCGTGGCGAGGCTCGATGCGGCTTCGAAGGGATCATGGGGCAAAGCAACACCAATACTGTCCAATAGCACGGCAGTTCTCCTTCGCGTCCGGCGCTTAGCCCTCGGCCCTTATAGCGACAAGAACCGAGCCTCCAACGAGGGCGGCACGAGGATGTTATTCGCATGGAACAAAGGACGGACCGCCCTTGCAAATTCTGGACTAGAGAGAATCCAAAAACGACAAAAAGCATTCGACATTCCCGCTTCGTCGAGGACCGCTTGATACCGGAGCGGTAAGACTTGACCTGCACCGGCCAGCACCTCCACGGCGCGTTTTAGACGGGCGACAACGCGGCGTTGTTGTTCAGGCAGGCGGTAGACGCCGCGCAGTCTAGTCTTTCTCGGGGCATAGAAAGAGTTCGACAACAGCCAGTCTCGGTCATGCGCCATGAGCCAGACATACGCGCGCGGTTCCGCCGATGCCACAATGCCCACCGCCACTCTGCCATGCTTCAGGTAAGCACTTTTCCATGCCGCGCGTGCAGTACGCCGCAAGAACAGAACTCTAGCCCGACGCACCTCCGCTTGGCGCCCAGACTGGTAGACGCGCTGATTGACGGTACTGAGTTTCATCCCCTTGATCGCCCCCACCGCAGTTCCGCTATATCCCTTTAAGCGGAGTGCAACAGCATCAAGACACTCAGGTTGCTTCAGCGTCGGTTCGTCAAATGCACTCCAGGCGTGCGCCGGCGAGGATGGGCTTCTCGCGTAACTCGGATTCGGCAGGGACGCAACCGCCATCGGGCTTACTTGGCGCAGGAATCGGAGAAAGATCGCCAGCAAGACAGGTTGTATATAACCGTAGCACTGCGTCAGAAATCGTACGATGCGATGTATGGTATAAGGCCCCATACCGATTTGGTGCAGCATCGGGCTACGAACGTTCTTCCGCACATGGGCTTGAAAGCTTTCTATCAATTTCGCTCTGCAAAAACTACCATTTCCGTACTTGAAACCCGCATTGCGAACACGCTCGTTGATGTTGGCTATGGCGCATTCGATGTCCTGGCCCCATTCGCACAGTGCGACGATGTCGCACGCGAATTCGACCTCTTCTTTTGAAGCTATTTTCACGTTGCGCACTGCCATGCCGTAGTCAGTCGCACCATGAAACTCAGCGAGTAGCACCCCATGCTTCCAACAGGCGTCAACCAAGGCCGCTTGGTGTGGCCAAAGAAGTGCCACGGTGCCGAAGTCTTGCAGCGCTTCTTGTTCGCACAAGGGGCAAACCATCGGCGGACGATAGTCGCTAATAACCGTTCCGTCGCCTGTATGGCAACTGACAGTGCCATCGATAGCGCGACGCCTCAGGCGCTCGAACCGAACTGGCGCCATGGAAAATCGGCAATAGTTTAGAAGAGTACGCGTATTTACGAGTTCCCCGACATCACCATAGAAGCCATCGCCTAAGGCTGCGAGCTTGTTCAGCGGCCACGATATCGTTCCGTGCGCGAGCCTTGCACGGCGCTCGTTGTTTGCCAAAGGCGGAAGCATGCCGAACATCTCATTGGCAAGGCTGCTCGCCATCTCGAATGGATGGCGCGGCAGTAGTGGGGCAATCAATTCCAACATGATCGGCTCCTGGTCAAAAGTGAAATCGGCGCGTCGCAAGGGCGCGCGGCATCGGAAGACCTATCGGTTCCGGGTCAGCCGGCGGGCAGCCGCCGCAGCGACAACTGCCCATGACCGACATCCTCAACCGTCAGCGACCTGAGGCCGCCTGCTTCGGCACCCCCTGGGCCTGTCGCTCCGCCTTGGGCTTGACCGGTACGCGGTACGACAGCCAGTCCGCATAGCGCACGGACTCATGGAACTCCACTTCCGCTTTCGCATACAACCTGACGTACTTCAGCAACGCCGGGCATGCCTCCTCGAGCAGGTCGTCCAGGAGTTTTTCCGGGTTATAGCTGCGCTGCCGATGCAGGCGCCGGTTGATTTCGCAGAACATCAGCGGATAAGCCATGCGGTGCCCTCCGACCTGCTCCATAAGCGGGAGCAATGCATCGGGCATCGGCGCGCTGGTCGGAAGCTTGCCCCAGTAATACTGGGATAGCTCGACGTCGCTGTCGGCATGGGGGACGATCTCGTGCACCCTGCCCACCGACAGCAAGTCGAGCGCGTCGCGGGCGGTCCCCGGTCTCGCGAGTCCCGACGCCAGGAACACGACGACGCCGAAGCCGGCATCGGCAACGTTGCCAAGCGTCTGCACGAAATCGGCAAACTCCTGCACGCGTGCGGCATGCCGCGAGTCCAGACCAACGATCGCGATGGCACCCACATGCAGCGCGGACAAGGTGCGGATGATGACCTCCAGCGCCGGCATGTTCGACCTTCGGTAGGCCTGGGCGAGACCTTGGTGCAAGTAGGCATCCAAGCTGCGCAAGAGCGCCGGGACGAAGGCAGTCTCATTGAGCCGAATACTCACCCGGACGACCAGGAACGGCCAGTGGTACAGACGACCGGGCGTGACAATGGACTGGCCACGTTCGTCGAACTCGTCGACCCGGTCATATTGGCGACAGACACCGAAATGGGCCTGCACGGCATAAGCGAGCTTGGCGGCGTCCAGCGACAGGGGCGCCGCTACCATCAGCACGCGGCGCGCGCGCTCCGATGCCTCGCGCGAACACAGCTCCTGCATCCCGTAGCGGGCGTGGTAGATCGCCCGCGTGGTGTCCTGCCGGATCTGGACCAGGCTATCGCCCTTGGCCTGCGTCCGCGTCTCGACCATTTCGATGATGAGCTCCGCGATATCGAGCTCTTCTGAGGTCGGAAGAATGCCGCCCTCAATATCAAGTCGTCCCCGTGCCAGACGGGAACGGGCCTTGCCCCGCAGGGACGAATCCTCCAGGACATCGGCGTGACTGAGCGCCTCTAGCAGATCACTCTTCCTCAGTGGCGCTGGCAGGGCTTCCACCAGAAAACCGCGGCGGATCGCCAGGTGCACGCGCCGCGTCTGGCTGGCTCGAGCAGGTGTACGCATGGTTGTCTCCTTCGAAAACAGCGCCTCTGCGTCGGCAGAACGCTTGGGGGCGCGGACCGCGCCATGGCGGTCCCGCACCGCGTCTATTGCAAACAGGAGTGCAAACAGGAAGTCAGCCGCGCGGGCCGACGCGGGCAAAGACCATGTCGAGCACCTTCGCGATTCGGTCGAAGCTATCCGGCCCCGGGTGCGACGGGCTTGGCGCGGCGGGAATGCGCCAGCTCCGCACGACTTCGCGCCGCTCCAACGAGCCATTCGGGGTAGGCGTCAGGTGGATGCTGATCAGATGCAGCAGCAGCGTGCCGCTCGCCGGGTCATGGCTCGCGACGCAGTGGCCCACGCTCGCCACGGGTGCACCGCGTACCGCTTCGGTCGTGTCGCGGCGCGCCTCGCCGTTGCGGGAAGCGACGTCGACCGGCGCCCGCTCAAGCGTGCGGTCCCGGGGCGCAGTTCGGCCCTCTACCCAGCCCTTATGGCCGGCGCGGTTCGCGACCAGGACGACGTTCACCGGCGATGTGTCCCAGGGCACGTTGGCCGACTGGAGTTGTCGCTGGAGCCGCCGCATGCTTTTTTCGACCTCGGCCTTGCTGACCGGTGCATAGGACTCGCCCTCATCGGTCCGCGCATGCGCTGCGGGCTGGCGGGCATGCAGAGTCCGGCGACGGCGTGGCGCGTCATCCGCCGGCGGCTCTGCCGTCGGGGAAGTCGACGGCCGTTCGCCCGTGGCGGCCGGCCGCAGACCCGATCTGACACATAAGGCGTCCCAATACACCGCAGCGATTTGGCGTTCGACCTCGTCAGTCGAAAGTTCCGGCGCGGTCGGCCGCGAGGACGTCACATCGACCGCTTGTCCGGCTTGGCCCTGGCCATCCACAGGACGCAGCCAGTCATGCAGGATGGGCAGATCCTGCCGGGGTGTCGCTGACAGCCCGGACGCGACGATCTGGCGGCCGCGCAACGTCTCGACCCCGGACAGGTGGGCAAGATCTCCCAGCCTGCGCGCCATCCGCTCCCTATGGCGGCGCGAGGGGCGCGGGGAATGCGCATCGTCGGACGGCAGTGGCAGGTCGAGTCGCGGGTCAAATTGCCGGTCGCCAACGATGCGGGGGCGCCGATCGGTCACGACCTCGCCGTCCCCGATGCCCGGAAAGTCCTCGCTGCCGCGCGTCGGCGCCGGCGGCAGCGGATGCCCGGGCGCATTGGCCGGGGGCAGCGCGGCCGGGGCGAGACTGGGATCGAGCTTGTGGTCGGGATCGAGGTCCACGCGATCCCGATCCATGCAGTCGCGGTCTTTCCCGGTGCGAGTGCGGGTGCGGGCAGGCCGCGTGGTGTCGCGGGCCGTCGTGTGCGGTTCCGGCGATCCGGTCGCCGGCAATGCTTTGGTGCGTGTGGCCATGATGTGCTCCGAAATTCATTTTTCAGATTCCGGAGGCACAGGCGCGCAGCGTCCTTGATCTTTTGCGGGCTTTCGATCAATACTTTGGGCACCACACCGCCTGTATCGACCTTGAGACCGCGCGAGATCACTGGATGCGTCCTTGGCATTCCGGATCCTACGTGGGGGATGGGTTTCAGTTCTTCCTGGATTTCCTTTTCGATTACCCGCCAGCCGGGCGTAGAAAGGATATAGGAGAGAAACGGCCGCCTCGCAAGGGCGGCCGTTTTTTTATGGCCCACGATTTTCCATCACCCCTCGCTCCTGACGAGTCGGCTCCCCGCAGCAATTCCGCGCTGCGCATCGTCCTTCCCTGGCCTTCCATTTGCCATATTCATAGTAAAATCACCACGCTTTTTTCCTTTACAATCAGAGAATTACCACCGCTACTCTCCGAATATTTTTAAAGACGCTTTAAAATCGCCGCCCACACCCATCAAAGTGATTCATGTGCCTCACGAAATCGCGCCAAATACCCCCTTCACGCGATTCGCATAATCCTTCCTGGCGATTTTCCGGTATTTTTGTGGCGATTTTTGGTGCAGGATTTTTCCCGCCATCCCTTGATTGGACGGGGCGGGCGGGGGATTACCGCGTACCGATTATGTTGGCCGGCGTGCCGCACCGCATTACGCGGATGCGGGAGGCGATTGCCACAGCTTGTGCATCGCGGCAAGCCGCCGCGCGTCCTCCGTCCGCACATACGCCGTCGTGGTGTCCAGCGACGCGTGGCCCACATTCTGCTGGACGAGCTCCACGGGTAGCCCGCCGTCGAGGCTGTGATTGATACAGGTGTGCCGCAGCCAGTGCGCACTGGCCTGGCGCAGCCGGGCCGCCAGCGCCGGTTCCGACGCATCGAGACGCTGCGCCACGCCGGCGAAGAAGCGCTTCAGTTGGCCGTGTAGCGCGCTGCCCGTCACCCCGATATCGGCGGCGACGACGCCGCGCACCACGCCCAGGATCGGCACCTGCGCGGCCAGGCGCGGATCGCCGGGCAGGCCCCGCGCGACCAGGTAGCGCCCGAGCCGATCGATCCAGGCGTCCGGCACGGGCACCAGGCGCACCTTCTGCCCTTTGCCCACCGTGCGCAAGAGCCAGCCGGTAACCGGCGTGCCGTCGGCCTGTCGCAGGGTGACGTGCTCCAGATCGTCGGTGCGCGCCGCGACCAGCTCGGCCAGGCGCAACCCGCCGCCATACAGCAGGTGCAGGGCCACCTGCAGGCGCTGGCTCGCCAGGCCCGCCGGCAGCCGGTCGAGCGCGGCGGCCACGTGCGCCCAGAGTTCATGGCTTAAGCCTCGGCCGGGATCGGGGCCGCGCGGGATCCGCACCGGCACGCGCACCGCCCGGAACGGGTTGCCCACCAGGTAATTCTGGGTGACGAGGAAGGCAAACAGGTTCCCGAGCACGGAGGCCGCGTACCCCACGCTGCGCGCCGAAAGCGCGCCTTCAAGCGGCCGCCATCCAACGGCCCAACGGGGCACATTGCGCGGTCCACACCACGCGGGCGGCGGCGCCTGCAGGAAGGCGAGATAGGCCGCGCCATCCTCAGGGGTGAGCGAGGACAACGCGCGCCGGCGCTCGATCACGCACCAGAGCAAGAGCCGCTCCGCCTCCTTGCGGTAGGCCTCATAGGTATGGGAACGACGCGCCGGCGCACCCGGTGAACTGGCTTCCGGCGAACTGGGTTGCAGCGACGGCGCCCGGACCGCGAGCCAGCTCGCGATGGCCGCGCGATCGTCCGGCGCGTCGATCAAGCACAGTTCGCGCGGTGCCCGGAAGCGCCCTGTCCGCCCGTCCAACTCAGCAGGCAGCACCAGCCGCGTCATCGGCATCAGCGGCGACGGTGCGGGTAATTCAAATGCTGTCGCCGTGCCATCCGGCCGACCTGTTACCCCGCTTGCCGTTCCGCTGTCCGCCGCGGGCGGTGCCTGGCGCCCGGCCGGGGCCGACGCTGGCGCGCGCCCTGGCGCCGCTTCCGGCAAGCCCCCCAGGGTGGCCGTGTGCGCCGACAGGAACTGCCGGATCGCCCGCGCCTTGCCCGCGCCGATCCCGGCGACAGCACGCCACCAGCGCGGGTCCGCCGCCACGCGCGCGTGCAGCTCGGCCAGCGTGCGCAGGCCGTGGGCGGTCAGGCGGGCGGCGATCGCATCGGTGAACCACGCTTGCACGCCGTCGTCGAGCCCGACCGGTGCCGCCATGGTGGCTTCCAATTGGTGGATGGCGAGCAGTTGCCGGCGCAGCAGCGCGGTGCGACGTCGCTGCTGGTCGAGTGCCGTCCCGAATGCCATCTGGTATGCGGCGAGCTGTTCGCCTTCGCTGAACTCCTCGAGGCCCTGCGCTGCGGCGAACGCGGCCAGCGTCGGCAGCGCCGTCGCCCCGGGCGCCAGATCGAGGCGCAGCAGGGTCGCGCGGGCGAAGTTGCCACCGCGCGCGGCCGCCGCGCACAGCTCGGCGCGGATCCAGCCGGTCAGGCGGTGCACGGGCTGCAGGTCCGCCTCGTCACGGGCAGCAGCGGCACCGGCACCGGCACCGGCAGCGGCCGTGGCGTCGGCGGCCGAGGCCGCGTCGGGGTCTGCGGCTTCGGGGACGTACAGCGGGGCCGCGATGCGTGGGGCGACGCCCTGGAGCACGGCCCGGAGGTAGGCGAAGTGACCGCGGTGCAGCCGGCGTCGCGTGACCACGGGCAGGCGATGCAGCAGGCGGTCCAGCAGGGCCGATGGCTTGGGGGCGTCGCGACGTAGGGCCGGCGGCACAGCCGTTCCGACGGCGTCCGAAGGCGCTGGGTCCGGCCTGGCTTCGGCGGCAGGGTCTACAGGGACGGGAGGCATGCGCCCTCCTCGCATTGGGACACACACGGTGTCGGGCCGCTGGCTCGCCATGCCGGCGCGGGTGGGCCGAGGGAATGACGCACCTCGGCACACCGGGCGGCGCCAACGCCACGGGCGAGCCTCAAAAGCGTCCCGCGTGCCACCCACCGCCCGCGCGGCCGTCGCCGTGGATGGCGCAGAGCCCGTGGTGTCGGTCGTTTTAGGATAGCAAAATAAGGCGGGTTATTTTGCTATCCAGTTCCGCAAAACCGGCGACGGCATCACCCGTCTGCGCCGTCCTGCAACCTCCCGCGCAGCCATACGCGCCGCGCGCGGCGACCGCCCCGGTCCGGCTGTTGCCCGGCGCATACGCCCCCCTCGGCAGGGTCTTCGCCAGGTGTGACCTGTGCAATACTCTTGGTCCGAACCAATCCTCAGGAATCCATTGCCTCCCCGCGTCGTGCCCACGCCGATGGCCCGGCGGCAGGCGCATCCGGGAAGGCCATGCCAATGCAGACCGAACTAGCCGAACCATGGGAGGCCGAAGACCTCGCCCTCGACGACGAGGTGTCTTCCATCATCCCGGCGTCGAGCGTGCTATCGCGGCGCTCCCGCGATGACGCACGACTGCCGTCGCGGGAAGCCCCCACGACGTTCGGTCAGCCGAGTCCGTTTCCCACCACGCGGTACTACGGCAGCAAACGGCGGCAAATGGATTGGTTGCGCGAGGAGTTTGGGCGACTCGAGGGATGCACCGCGCTCGACGCCTTTGGCGGGACGGGCGCCGTCTCGCACCTGCTGTCCCAACTGGGCTGGGACGTCACCTACAACGACGTCTTCCAGTTCAATACGATTTCGGCGCGCGCCCTGTTCTCCTCGGCCACGGTGCAGCTCTCGGCCGCCGGCGTAGCGTCCATCCTGCGTGCGGTCCGACCGCGCCCCGGCTTCATCGCCGCCAACTTCGCCGGCCTCTACTTTACCGACGAGGAGAATGCCTGGCTCGACGGCTTCATGGCCACGCTCGCCCATGTCGAGCCGGCCTGCAAGGATCTGCTGCTCCATTGCCTGTTCCAGGCCTGCCTCAAGAAGCGTCCCTATAACCTGTTTCATCGCGCCAACCTCAAGTTGCGCCAGTCACGGGTCGCGGTGCAGTTCGGGAACCGCACCACCTGGGAGAAAAGCTTCGCCGAGCATATCCTGAGCACCTTCGAGGAAGTGCGGCGGATGCAGCGGGGGCTGGGCGGAAAGGTCAAAGTCTCCCCCGGCCAGTCTGCCGAAGCGATCCCCCCGGGCTACGACTTCGTCTACGTCGACCCCCCCTACTTCAAGCGCGCGCGAGCCGCCGACTCCTACCTGTCGCGCTATCACTTTCTCGAGGGCCTGGCCCGGTATGAGGAATGGCCCCGCCTGCTCGACGACGCTGACCGTCTGCGGCGGATCGACGCGTCGACGGTCAGTGAATGGACGGACAAGGCGGCCCTCACGCGCAATATCGCGGCACTGATCCAGACGCATCGCCAGGCCAAGTTCGCGCTGTCCTACGTCTCGGGCGAACATCCCTCCGAGGCGGAGTTGTTTGCCTTGTTCCGCGACAGCTTCAGCCGCGTGCGCCTGTCCCGTCGCGCCTATGGCCGCGCGTTGTCCAAGCAAAAATTCTTCGAACTGTTGCTGATCGGTGAGCCATGAGCCTCTACAACAAGAAGCTTTCCATCTCGATGCCCTGGGCCATCGTGGTCGTCACGGGCCTGCTGCTGGCGATTCTCGGCTGGCTAACCATCATTCTGGCCGACAAGCCCTTTCTGGCGAAAGAGGGGCCGTTGTGGGTCTTTGCGTCCGGTATGGCCTCAGGCCTGGTCGTCACGCTCGCCCAATTCTGTCTCAGTTGGGCCGATGCCCGCGCCATCGATCGCTTTCGGCGCATGGGCGTTGAAAACGTCCTGTCGAACCGCGACGAGGAAGCCTACTATGGCCGGCTCATTCAGTCCGCGCGAGCCAACATCGATGTTCTGGGCTCGACCGCGACACGCCTGATGCAGGACTTCGCCGATGCCGGCTCACCGAAGCCCGAGAAGCAGTCCCTGATCGAGGCCCTGAAACGCGGTGTGGCGGTCCGCATCCTCGTGGCCGCCCCCGCGCGCCTCGATGACCGTGAGCGTAACGAGAAATGTCCCATCGCCCGCAGACTCTTCGAGGCCATCGCGGAAAAATATCCGAGCCACTTCGAAGTCCGCTACTTCGATGCCACACCTCTCGCCTCGTTCGTACGTGCGGACAACGAGCTCGTGGTGGGCCCGCTGCTGCCGGGGGTGGAGAGCAAGCACACGCCAGCACTGCATGTGTTCAACCACAGTCCCTACGCGGCATCGTATTTGAACTACTTCGAAAAGACCTGGGCGACCGCCGCGCCGTTGGGCCCGATGCCGCCAGCGGGGCCCACGCCGTGATCGTTCGCGTGAGCGTCCCGTCACGCGTACACCTCACGCTGATCGACCTCGGGCGCGCAGGCTATCGCCGCAATGGCGGCGTGGGCTTCGGCATCGCCGCGCCGCGCTCGACCCTCGCCTTTGCGCCCCACCCCGGCGTCGATCTGCGCGCCCTGGCATCATGCAGCTATCTCCCCGCCGAAATCGCGTCGCTCACCGAACGCCTGGAACACCTCATGGGCCAGCGGCAGTTGACGCAGGGGCTGCGTCTCGTGGAAGTCCAGCTACCGGCACGACACGCCGGGTTCGGCACCGGCACCGCGGTGGCACTGGCCAGCCTGGAATCCCTCTTTCTGCTCAACGACGTGAGCGTGAGTCCGGCGTACCTGCGCGCCCACTGTGGGCGTGGCGGCGCGTCGGGCATCGGGCTGAGCAGCTACTTCCAGGGCGGCTTCATCTTCGATGCCGGGCGACGGTTCAATCCCGCGCCCATCGTCGGGTCAGACGCCACCGACGAGGTGCGTGAACCGCCCCTCGAGATGGCGCGCCTTGCCATGCCGGACTGGCCCATGGGGGTCCTGGTTCCGCCCGGCGCCTCGGCGATTTCTCTGGCGCAAGAGCAGGCGTTCTTTGCCCAGCGGCTACCGCTGCCGGACGCAGACGTCTTCGAGATTACGTATCACGCGCTGTTCGGCACGCTGGCGGCCATCCACGCCTGCGACTACGCGGCCTTCTGTGCCTCGATCAACGCCCTGCAACGCTGCGCATGGAAACGCGCGGAGATCGATCTCCACGGGCCGACTGTTCGCGCATGCGCCGCCCATCTCGCGTCGATCGGATGCGACGCCGTGGCGATGAGCAGTATCGGTCCGGCCCTGATATTCTGGGCGCGCGACTTTGACGCCGCGTTCGCCGCAGCCACACGCCAGTATGGACCGTCCGCGGTGTTCCGGACCCGCCCGGACAACACGGGCCGCATTCTCTCCCATGATTGAGATCGTCTTCTTTTCCACCAATCGATCGAAGCTCGCGCATTTCCGGTACCTGGGTGATAAGGCCGGCGTTCGCGTCAAGGGATTTCACGAGACCACCTATTACGCCAGCTACGACGAGCCGGAGATTGACGATCGAGAGGAGTTGCTCCGGCGCAGCTATGAAAGCGCGCTGGAGCAGTGGATGAAGCGCCAGGGCGCGAAGGATGATGGTCACAGCACGTTCTTCTTCGAAGACACGTCGGTCGTGGTCGAAGCCCTCAGCAAGCACGCGGAGGTACCCGGGGTCAACGTCAAGTATTGGATGCGCGAGATGACGTTCTCCAAGCTGGACGCCTTGCTGAAGCGCGCCGGTAACAACCGCAAGGTGGTGGTGCGTTCGGATATCGTGATGCACTTGCCGCAAAGTTGGCGGGCCTCGCTGGGCGAGAGCGCGCCGTATCTCTGGGTCTCGGGCGAAACCCACGGCGTGATTGCCAATCGCGAGCGCAAGATTCAGCCGAATCTGGTGTATCCCTGGCTCGACGACAAGACGTTCAATAAATGGTTCGTACCGACCGGGGCGAATGGCCCGATCAGTACGCTGGATATCGAACAGGCCAATCTCGCCGATTTCCGGGCCCGGGCCTTCGAGAAGATTGCGGAGAAACTGCGCAAACTGAGCCTTCTGTCTCCCCGTCAAGAGCACGGAGCGGACCAGTTGCAGCTTCCCAGTATCGCGACCTACCCGTCGATTTTCATCATCTGTGGACCAAGTTGTGCCGGCAAGACCACCACGGCAACCTGGATGCGTGAGGAATACAACCTCCTGCATATTGAAGCCAGTGACTTCATGCACAAGGCCTTCTGGGAACGTCACGGCCTTGGGACCACCGTACGCATCGGCGATTTTGCGGAGGCGGCCCTCCAGACCCAGCCCGGCATCGTGGCACAGCCAATTGCGCAGTTTCTCCAGGCCTCCAGCTCCCCCGCTGCGGTCGTGACAGGCTTCCGGTCGCCGCGGGAAATTGAAGTCTTCCTACGTACCGTGGGATCCCATACCGAGACCGCCGTCATGTACCTGACGGCGTCAGAATCGATCCGGCTCGCGCGCGCGATCGCGCGTGGCCGGGATGGCGTGACGCGCGACAAATTCAAGCAGCGCGAAGCGCAAGAGATCCGCATGGGCGTCGCCGATATCGCCCGGCTGCCCGAGGTCGCGCAACAGGCCAATGAGGGCAGTCTCGAAGACCTCCACGGGGCCCTCCACGACCGGTATCGCGATGCCCTGCAGGTCTACGCCTCTGGCAAGGCGCGCAACCCAAGCCGTCAGGACCAATCCAATCGCGATCAGCTCGAAGGCCTGATTCTTCGCACGCTACTGGCGGAGCAATGCACGGAGAAGTGGTTAACCACGACAGAAATCGCGGCGGCCTTGAACCAGCGCTTCAACGAGAAGAAAAACAAGAACAATGTCAGCCGCTATTTCAACCAGGGATTCCACCCTTACTACGAAGTGCGCTTCCGCGAACGCGATGGCAGAGGCCGGTCTTTGGAGTATCGGTTGTCGGCCACGGGGACCAGCCAGGCACAACAACTGGATGGCATCCCGGAGGTGCGACGCTCCCACAAACGGGGCCACGATCGCGTCGACGATGGCCAGTTGACGCTTCCATTGCGCCACCTGGAACCGTGACCCACTGACGACACGCCGCGACACCCCGCAGCGCCCCCGTCGGCCCGCATCCACCGCACATCAGCGAAGTTCGTCGAGGTCGTGCTGGGGCGGTCGCGTGGCTCTTACGCCGGCGCGGTACCAGCAAGCCTCCCGCGGGTCCGTCGGCACGGCCAGCGAGTCCCACGGTCGATGCGCACAAAGCGTTGGCTGCGTACGCCGCAGGTCGTACTCGCACGCATCATAAAAGGGGCATCGCTTGCGCTCCCCCCCGGCCGTCATCTGGTCGGTGGCGACAAATCCCTCGTCGTTGAGGTGCAGCGACAGGTAGTGGAGCGCGCCGTGTAGCATCTGCGCTCCAAACAAGGACGCCTCCGACATCGACGGCCAGCCGAAGCCGTAGATCCGATCCTTGCCGATGGTGTCCTCGGCGCGCTCTCGCTCGGCGAGTATGCGCGGACAGGAGTATTCGGCGAGCATCATTTCGAGCAAGTCGGCCCGATGGTCTTCGCAGGCAGCCGCCTTGAGTTCCTTGAGTGCCGTGAGCTCAAAGAATGGCACGTGCCGACGCAAAACCATTTTGCTGGAAATGAGGTCCAGCAGTTCCTTCACGGCAATCCCCATCGGCTCCTCGACGGGAAACAGCACCGCGGTCTTTTGAATCACGTCGGCGATCAACGGTTCGTAGTCGCACAACGAGGCCTTCGCCGAGGCCTCCAGCCACGCCATCCTGGCCGCCGGCGGCATGGATGGCATCTCACGCAGCATGCGCATCAACGCCAGCGCCGGATCGGCGGTCTGCAAGGCGGTGATGCCGGCCGCGACGACCAACTCGTCCGGGATATCGTCAACCATGTGACGAGCCACCAATTGAAGCAGTTTGTAAGGGGCGGTTCGCACGTTCTGCGCGAGCAGGCCCTGCGTCATCAGCAGCTTCTCCTCCAGCAGAAATGCCACGCCCTCGATGATCTCCACCGTGCCCACTTCAAACGAAACGGCCAACTGATCCGGCAGCGTCTGCGCCGCACCGACGATGACCGTCACCGGTTCGGGCTCATGGCCGGGCAACGCTGCCGGCAAGACTTCCGTCTGCTCGGCAACGGAAACGACGGTAACCCGTGCATCCGGATTCCGCAGTACGCTGCCCATATTGCGTTCGCGTCGCGCCGCATCCCTGCGATAGAGGTGGGTACGTTTGACCGACGCCGCGGCATAGTCCGTCAGCACATTGCCGACCACCGATTGCCCCCGGTGGTCCAGCTTGTGCCTGAAATTGGCCCACATGCTGATCATGCTGGCAAACGCGTACAGCCCGTTCAGCGTCGAGGTATTGTGAACGTAGTGAAGCCACTCGTGGAACAGATAGCCGTTGAGCCGCCAATGCGACAGATCGAGCGACACGTTACCGTCGGCGTCTTCAGGCAACAGGTCCTTCGCGATGAGCGCCGGCAGTTTGATGAAGAGCAGATCGGGCAGGTAAGACGGACTGTCTTTCGTCTTCATAGTGTTGCCGCAATCGCCTGCAATCGCTCGATGTAGATCACGACCCGGCGTTTCCCATTGACGGAGGACTTCAGGTACGCACCGATGTTATCGATCTTGTGGTTGCCTCGCGCCAAGGGGGCGTTGGGGCATCTTGGTCCCGTCGAAACGCTCGCGAGCAGAACATTCATCGCGGTCTTGGCGTTGACGCTGCCGTGGGCAATGAAATTCCGAATGGCGCGCGTCGTGTCGATGAGTCTGGCATCCGGATTGGACAGGGCCGCGACGCCCGTGCCGTTTGCCGCCGATACCCAGGCCACAAAGCGGGACTTCAGGTCCGCGGCCGACTTGAAGGTGAGGTTATACCCCGTGGGGTCGATCAGTTCCTCCAGCTCCTGAAGGTTGATGTGCTTGGCCACCTGGAACTGGGTCCTGGCAGCCGCGCCGGCCCCAAATTTGCTCGTCACCAGCCGCTCGATGTCGCCCTTTAGCGTCCCCTGGTATGCAGAGAAATCCCGGTTGATGTAGGCCAGCATCAGGTCGGAGAGAAAGACCTCGAACGCGACGTAGGTCGAATGCAAGGTCGTTTCGGCCAGGATACTGAGATCCCGCTTCTCGTGGGGCGACCCGGTCAGGGCCGCCTCAAGGCGGGCCAAATGGGTGAGACGTTCGGCAGCGAACGTCTGAAAGTCGGATCTGACGCCGGCGGGATCGGCTTTCCTCATGGGATATCAAGCTCATGGTCAATGCGCTGGGGGCGGTGGCTGGCGTGCCGGCCCGCGCCAGGGCGATGGTCCAACCTTCGCCCGGGATGCGGGCAGACTGTCGAACGCCAGGCCTGCCGACGTTGCCGACCGAGTCAGCCACCCATGCTATTTTGTGATTATAAATGCACAGACGGCGATCGTCATGGGGCCGGCTTCTTGCTGGGTGGACGCCCCGTGCGCGCCTTTTGTGGTCGGCTGCGCCCGCGATGCTGAGCCGCCTCGTCCTCGGCCTGACGTAGCACGTCAGAAGCCCGGACGCCCAAGGCATCGCACAGGTCGAAGAACGTCGAGATGCGCAGACCCTTGCGGTGGGTCTCGATGTTGCCAACGGATGCGGCCGACATCTTGGCAAGACCGGCGACGACGAGCTGCGTGAGCTCCTTGTCCTCTCTGATCCTTTTCAGCACGTGGCTGAGTGCCTCGGTCCGGTCCATGCATTCGCTCAAGTGATTTGGAGCGAATTTTCACGCCGCTGTTGCACTGAAACTCTGACTAAAGTTAGAGTTTCCCAACTTTATTTTTACGGCCTACGTGTGGTCTCGGCGCGTCTTAGCCATCATAAATGTCGCTTTTTGAGCAATTTGTGAGCTTCGTGCTGGTGGAGTACCACGTGGCAAGGCCGGAGCTTTCCGTCGTCCACCATGAGCGTCTTCCCCTGGCCCGTTTCCGACACGGTGCATTTGCAGCCCGGCAAATATCTATCAGTCGACCTGCGCCGACTCAGCCACAGCTTGGGGATCCATGTCCGCGTGTCCATATTGGGAGAAACGTATGCCGTCTCGCCCGCGCCAGTCGAAGGCGAGACGGGCTTGCGTGCGGATTACCTGCGCTACCACACCGACCGCATGCTGGCGCTGATGCGTGCCGTGGCCGGTGACGAAAGGCCGGCGCTGTTGGCCCACCAGCGGCGCCAACTCGAGGAAACGGATCTCACAGACGACGAAGTCGGCTTGATCTGCCATCTCGTCGAAACGCAGCTCCCGCAGTTGACGCCCACGCCGATGGACGACGATGACGGTCACGCCATCGCGGATCATCTGGATGTGCGCGGCGCGGTCCTACGCCGCCGGGTCCGCGACTTCTTTCGCGGTGCGGTCGTGCTCGGGGCACTTGAACCGTGCCACGTGGGGCCATAGATGGCCGCCCTCACCGCTTCCTTGCACTGTAATGGTATGACCGACTGGATTGAGCTCAATGATCAGGCGTCGCGCCAGTATGCCGATGCCACGATCGTGTTCGCGGAATGGGAGAAGGCCCGGGCACGCGTCCAGGAATGCAGCGGCGGGATGATCTGGCGCACCAGCAAGGGGCGCGAGTATCTGATCCAGACAGGCAAGGACAACCGCCAGCGCAGTCTCGGACCGCGATCTCCCCACACCGAGGCCATCTACACCGCGTTCATTTCGCGCAAGCGCCAGGCGCAGGAAACGCTGGGCCGGCTGCGTCACGAGATGGCGCTCGCCGACCGGCAGAACCGCGCCTTGCAGGTCGGCGATGCGCCAGCGTTGCTGGTGCGGATTCTCACGAACATGGAACGGATTGGGCTAAGAGACAGCACCTTAATCGCGGGCGACTGCGCGCTCCTCGCCTATGCGGCCCAGGCCAGGGTCAAATCGTGGCTTGCTGCTGGCCAGGTCCATGACTGCGAACCCATCCACGTGCAAATCCTGGCGGCCGATGCGCGGGCGAAAGATATGGCGCTTGCCGCCCTGCTCGCTGCGGACAAGACGTTCATCGCCTCGCAGGCCACAGAGGGTCGACTGAATCTGAAGAATGCGCAGGGCGCGACTGCGGAGATTCTCTATGACGGCCTGATCCAGATCCTGTTCAAGCCTGACATGCCCATGGCCGTCCGACCCTTCTCGGTACCGCTGGTGGCAACTTCCGGTCGGATGGCACGTATGACGGCGATTCCGCCGTCCATGTATGTCTTGCGTGCTCACGGACTAGCCGGTCGGACCGACATCTCCCCGGCGGAAGCGCTTCAGCACGCACAGCGCGCACTTGCCGTACGACGCTTGATCAAAAGCCACTTGCCAGACTGGAATGACGGATGGGCTATGCCGACGAAGTTTGGGAAAACCGGACCCGCAACCCAGGGGGCCGTCGATGATTGAGATCCCCGAGGACTTCCCACGGGACCCGTTTCCTACGGTTGTCGGCGGCACGCAACCGAAGCTGGCGGGACGACTCATCGATGGCCGGTTGGTCATCGGCTTGACTGCCGACGAGCGTGCACAGCGCTATGCCATGTGCCACGACCTGGTCGTCCAGCTTGTTGCCTACTGTCATCGCAAGCAGCCGCAATACCCAAAGTGGAGCGCAGACCGCCTGTTGACCTGGGTGGGTAACGGGGTCCGGGCAAAGCGAACCCAATGGGCCCTAGGCGAGGCCGAGGTGAACTGGATTCTGGACCAGGTCCGATCGCACTATGCCGCGCGCTCCTGACGCCTCGCGCCAGCGCGCCACGGCATGGATCGGGACGCATGGCGCGCCCACCCCGACGATCCGGCTCAACGCCACCGAAACGCAGCGCTTTTTGGCGCGGCTCGATGCGCCCGCAGGGCCGAACCACGCCTTAACACGGGCGATGGCGCGTTTCAGGATCGCGCGGATCGGCCCCTCGGATGCCGCCTTTGATGGCGTGCCGAGATCGACGAGGGGCTGAGGGATGCCAACGCAATACTTTTTTGAATGCCTTGCATCGGGCACGCGTGCTGACCCAGCGGCAGCGCAGTCCGCCTCGTACGTATGGCGCGCGACGCAACGACGGGTGCCGTGCCCGATTTTGCCCAGCGGGACGAGGCATTGGCAACCCGGCCAGCCAAATTCACAGCAAACTGACAAGACCTCTATGAGAGACGAGCGCCCTTCCACAAACGAACAAGACGTGTGGCTTAACACGGCAGCACCGTCGCTGACGTCCTTCGCATCCGATGAGCACACTGGAAAGTGGTGCATTTTCCGCGCTGAGCATGAGATCGACGAGTCCTGGACAACGATCAAAGCGCTTGCCGCTCAGGAGAAAATCCTCATTGCGAAAGTCTCGACGGCGATTGGCCGCCGTTACCACGACGGCCATGTCATTTGCATCTACACACGAAACTGGAACGACCGTGCGGACCTCATGACCGTACGTGACGTTCTGCGCGCGGCGGGCTTTACGGAGGAACTTGGCTACAAGCGGGATATCGACACCATGCGGCGCGTGTATGGGCCAGACGAATGGTATGTGCGGGCCTGAACATAGCGGCGCGCGCGCGAGTCCTGCGCCCTCTCTGTTATGAGTGACGTCGGCCCTAGCAACGAGTCTTGTTCCCCATGCCTACTATCCGAAACGCATGCACCGGCATCTCGATAACCGAAGTGGCGTTTTTTGCCGGCGTCACCGTCGAAGAAGCGATCCGCGCCGTGGAAGCACAGGTGCGGTCCCCAGGTCTCTTGAATCTTGATGAGGGCGAGCGATTTGCGCCGATCGTATGCGTCTTCGCCAGCTTTTACGAATCGACCAAGGACGAACTGAGCAAGACGGCGCGTCTCTGGATTATTGCCTCTGTATTGGACAGGGTGCTCCGCCGGCGGGACGCCGCCGACATCCTCTCGCTGCGTTTGGACCGCAGCCGACAAGACCACTTCGATTGGAAGGCTCCGGCGCCATTCAGTCATGTGCGCTTGCGGGAGATCGTTCAGGGTGTTGTGGAACGCATGGCCCGCCTGGCGCGCGCCACCGAATGCGTCTCTGTGAACCCGGAAGTCATGGGTGGCACGCCGGTCTTCGTGGGGACGCGTCTGCCTGTCGACACCGTGGCGGCCTCACGAGCCGCCGGTGCGACCAATGAAGAAATCATCCGCACGTATGCCTTTCTCACGCCAGAGCTGATTGAACACGCAGAGATCTATCAGAAAGCACATCCGCGCCACGGGCCGCCCCAAAGCCTGGGCGAACTGAATCCGACGTGGAAATTGCGCCGTTCACAGGCCGCCCCACCCACGCGGTCTGACTGACCCTCAAAATGAAGGCCGAGAGG
This sequence comes from Cupriavidus sp. SZY C1, assembly GCF_032190535.1. Taxonomy (NCBI): domain Bacteria; kingdom Pseudomonadati; phylum Pseudomonadota; class Betaproteobacteria; order Burkholderiales; family Burkholderiaceae; genus Cupriavidus; species Cupriavidus sp. SZY C1. The sequence continues at coordinate 181,370 of NZ_JAUANU010000003.1, read as the reverse complement.
AAGGCGACACGAAAACGCGCTTTCCCATATCGATGCCGCTCGTGAATTGGCCCGGCGACGACTTTGCCACCTGCCAGCAAGACGCAAGCCGATGGCGCGACGCCCTCCGCCCGGCTTGCTAGATCGTGGACATCATTGTCAAGCCCGGACGATATGGGGGTTCCACGCCTGTTCCGCCTTTCCCGGAAGCGAGTACCAGCCGTCGGGGCGCTCCGCGCTTAACCCGGTCAATTCGCCGCGACAACCGTATGGCACCCATCTCGCTGTCATGTTATGGAGTGCGGGGGAGCGGAAATACGTCGCCGAAATGGAAGATGAACGGAATGGCCGGAACCTCAAGATCCGTCGAAGTGGAACCAATTGCCTCAATGTCCGGCGACCAAGGAAGGGTAATCCCGGTACCTAGCGAAGTCGTTGTGGGCGGCGTTGCACGCTAGAATCTGCTCCGCGCGCAACGCGCTCTCCCTGGTCGCCCCGAGCGCCCCGTTCCATCTCTGCGATCCTACCCTGCCTTCGTCCTGCATGCGCCCTCCTCTTACTCCGGCATCCAATACCCAGTTATTGCGGGATCGCGCCGAGACGATCCTCTGGATCAAGACCCAGATGGCAAAGTTTGGCCTCCATGTTGTCGACTTGGAGAATGCAGGTTGTTTCACCACCCGCCCTGTCGCCGAAGCGCCCGGGCCGGTGCGCTTCCGGGACGCTCAAGGCCACGTCTGGGACGGGCGCGGGGCTCTGCCGGACTGGCTGCAGCGGGCCGTGCATGCCGGCCAGACGGTGGAGCATTTTCGGGTTGATGGATAGGCCACCCAACAGGTCGCATCGTTTCGCTATCCAAGCACCCTGACCATGGTTATCTCGCACCGTAGGCCCGCTCAGCGCTCGCCGTCCTGTTTCGCCGAGCCCCCAACACCAGTGCCGTCGAACTGATCAGAGCAGCGGCCATCACGTAGTAGCCGATAATCAGCTTGTTTCCGGTAAATCCGATCAGCGTCGCAACAATGGCCGGCGTAAATCCGCCAAAGAAGGTCACGCCAATGGAATAGGCCAGCCCAGTGCCCGTTGCCCGGAAATCCTCGGGAAAGATGCTAGCCAAGGCCAGGCCGGTACAGGCTCCATACAGGCTACTCATGATCGCAATGGCTACTCTCACCCCGATCAACGCATGCACTGTCGGGTTGGCATTCAAATATGCAATCAACGGATAAATGAACATCGCTGTGGCAACCGCCCCGATCAGCATGATCCGTCGATAACCGAATCGGTCAGCAATGATCCCCGAAATTGGGGTTGCAATCATCACCGTCAAACTGAATGCAATTTGACCAACGTACCCTTTAGCGAGGGGCATATGGAGTTCGTGGGTGGCATAGGTCGTGAAATAGTTCGCCACATATGCCGAAACCGTGGCGAAGATTTCAACCAACACACCATAGGCAACCAGCCCCTTGAACTTTCCAAGCTGTGAAAGCAAGCCCGTTTCGCGCCCGCGTGTGCCTGCATGGAACGTTTCCGGCAGCGATCTTCGGATGTAAAGACCGACTGGGACAATCAGCAATCCGACCACGAACACCAGGCGCCATGCCCAAGCATTGATCTGTGCATCGGTAAAGATCGACGACAGCGACAAGCCGACGAGCGCCGTCAACAGAACCCCTGCGCCTTGCGCCGCCTTCTGGATCGAGGATGCGAACGCCCTGCGATGCTTTGGGACACTTTCGATGGCAAATGTGATGGCACTTCCAATTTCACCACCCGCCGAAAAACCCTGTAGCAGACGGCCCATGAGAATAATGCACGGCGCAGCGAAGCCGATTGCCGCGTAGGAGGGGGTTGCCACCATGACGAGGGTCCCCAGTCCCATCATGTTGAGGGTGAGAGACAGTGCTTTCTTCCGCCCCACCCGATCCGCATAGCGGCCAATGACGAGCGCTCCGATCGGACGCGCGAGAAATCCGACGGCAAACGTCACCAGGGTGAGAATCAATGCAAAGAGATCGTTGCCGGCCGGGAAAAATGTCTTCGAAATGGGCACCGCGAAAATCCCGTATGCCACAAAGTCATAAATCTCCAATATGTTACCGAACATCGTGGCGAACATCGCTCGCCACTGCCCGTTTGTCGGCCGACTTTCAGACAATTCCACTCTACCCCCTTTAGATTGAAATCTAACAATCCTTTTTCATGCTATAGAATCACGTCGCCCCTTCCAAACCAGGGGTCGCCACCGCTGGTATTTTTATAATCAAAAACACCAAAGGATCAATTTCATCACAGCGCGATGACATCTAGTTTGTAGTTATACGAAAGCTAGCTTGCACTTTATTTCACAAGTGGATATGGCAGAATTTCAACCACTCTCCCAAATGCCACCGTCCAGTGCTTTCGGTCGCGTGGCCCTACCATCTCGACGCCATGACGAATCCCGCATCGACCTACATCGGCGATCCGCCCTCTCACGCAGAGCTCTCGGAATTGAAAGCGATTCGGCATCACCTCCACCAGCATCCGGAGCTTGGGTTCAAGGAAGTTTCCACGGCAGCAAAGGTCGCGGAACTGCTCGAATTGTGGGGTTATACGGTTACCAGAGAGGTGGGCTGCACAGGAATTGTCGGGACTCTCCGCAAGGGAACCAGTCAGCGCGCCATCATGTTGCGCGCCGACATGGACGCACTTCCAATGCAAGAGAACACCGGCCTGCCTTATGAAAGCGTGAACGCAGGAACCATGCATGCCTGCGGCCACGATGGGCATACCGCCATGCTGCTAGGCGGCGCCAGAGAAATAGCGCAAAAGGGCCAGTTTGATGGGACCGTACACGTGCTCTTCCAGCCCGCCGAGGAAGTTGGCGTCAATAGCGGGGCACAGCGGATGATCGCCGATGGCTTGTTCGATCGTTTCCCCTGCGATGCAATCTTCGGCATTCATAACCATCCGGGAATTCCGGTGGGTACGTTTGGCGTCCGCCCAGGGCCGTTCATGGCGTCCAGCGACGCATTCTTCGTCACCGTCCGGGGAAAGGGTGCACACGCCGCACGTCCAAATCAGTCGATTGACCCCGTCCTAACCGGATGCAGCATGGTGGTTGCTCTCCAAAGCATCGTCTCCCGGAATGTCGCCCCGACAGAATCTGCCGTCCTCACCGTCGGCGCCTTTCACGCCGGATCGGCGCCCAACATCATTCCGGAGACCAGCGAATTCAAGATCAGTGTCCGAACATTCTCGGAAGATGTCCGAAACCTGATGGTCCAACGGGTTAGAACGGTTCTGGAATCCCAGGCAGCCTGCTATGGCGCGGAAGTGGAGATCGTTCATCGCCCCGGGTATCCGGTACTGATCAACAGCCAATGCGAATCCGAACTGGTACTGGACGTGGCGGCGGAGACCATGGGCGCGGATCACATTATTCAGGATTTTCCGCAGGTAACCGGAAGCGAAGATTTTGCGTTCTATCTGAAGGAGCGCCCGGGTTGCTTCATTAGGCTGGGCAACGGCACCGAGAGCGCACCGCTTCACAATAACAAATACGATTTCAACGATGAGAATCTTTGGGTTGGCGCACTGTTCTGGACAAACTTGGTAAGACGCTTCCTGCCAACCTGAGCGTATCGGGGAGCACGTGCCGCACAAAGCCGCTCTACATCGGTGTCGCGCGGACAAACAAACAGTGCGCGCGTACAGTAGTGTTTCACAACAGGAGACGAAAATGGCAAAGCTGATGGCGCTGTACAAGAAACCTGCGGACAAGCAGGCCTTCGATTCCTATTACCTTGCTCATCACGTCCCGATCGCCAAGAAAATTCCGGGCTTGCGCAGCTATGAAATCAGCAGTGGGCCGGTAGCGAGTCCAACGGGTGAATCCCCCTTCCATTTGGTGGCCCTGTTAAGCTTTGATTCCCTGGCTGCCATCCAACAGGGGATGTCGTCGCCGGAAGGCGCTGCCGCTGCCGCAGATCTCGCAAATTTTGCCCAGGCCGGCGCCGACCTACTCATATTCGACACCAAGGAGGTCTAGAAGACGACTTCGGTGTGTGAAAGAAGTCGCCCGTGATCGAATGATGCGGGCACCCCCGGATGCGCTAAGCTACGCCGCCAGACCACGCGATGGCGCAACCCGGCGCAAGCGCGCAAAGAAGCGGACCCCCAACCGTCGTTCCAAGGCGAACAGTCCCCCGCTCCCCGGTCCCGCATCGACAACGATCTGCTTCGTCTTCAGATCGCCGAGGTCATCGTGGCGGATGTAGAACGCCGCGCCAGCAATTTCGGCGATCTTCAGTTCGTTCGCACCCGGTAGAAACTCCCGGATCGGAAAGCACGCCAGCCCCGTCCGACCAACACACCCTTTCGGTTGATACAGGACCAACGGGCCGTATTCATCCTGAAGCTTCTTAAGAAGGGCGGCGGCTGACTTCGTGGCAACGACCCGCTCTGATGCTGGAGCATTCATGGCTTTGTCTGTCGAAAAAAGGATGCGTCCGGCGGGACGGAGTTGCCGGACGCATCGACACACCGCAGAGGAGGCGGGCAAACTTTCCGGGGCAGGTCAGACGACGGCCAGTGCAGCGCGAATGCGCCGCAGCTCGTCTCCCATCCGCGTGAAGCGCGCATCGGTCATCTCCACCGCCGGGAAATCGGTGCCGAGCTTGGGTACTTCGGATTCGACCGCGAGTTCAATAAACGCCGGCGCCGGGCCGGCAAGAATGCCGGGAAGCTGCTGTGTCAGTTCGTCGACACTAGCGAAGCGCCAAGTCGAACGATATCCGGCGGCTTTGGCCATGGCCGGGAAATCGGCGACCGCGCTCCCAGGAGTCTCGAGATTGCCCAACCCGCTGAACTGAATGCTGTTGTTGAACACCACATGCAAAAAGTTCTCGGGAGCCGCCTGCGCGACGGTAACCAGACCTCCCAATTCCATTAACAGACTGGCGTCACCGTCGAGCACGAGCACCGTCTTGTCCGGCCTGGCCAATGCGATGCCGAGACCCAGGGACGCGGCACCGCCCATCAGCGGCACACAGGCTACGCTGAGCACATCAACCTCGAGCTTGTCCATGCCGTTCATGGCACCCATCGTCGTGACATAGATGGCGTCCGGCGCGGTCTGTTGGATGACCTCACAGGCCTCGATTGTCTTCATGTTCATCTTGATTCCCCTTCGCCCTTACGCCGACGCAATTTCACTGGGTTGCGACCATCCGACAAAATGCCCCGCGATGGCCACGGCGGGACCGCTGCGCGCCTGGGCGGCATCCCATGCTTTCGATACGCCACCAACATCCGCCGGGCCTTCCAACCGCCAGTAAGGAATGTCCAGCGTCTCCAGAAGTGGCTCCAGAATTCTTACCATGCGCCGTTTTGATTTCCTGGGGTCGTCGCCGAGATTCGAAAACTCCCGGCCGAACTGACCGACCAGCATCAGCAGCGGAATCTTCGAGTCCAGACCCAATGCGCGAATGCTGTTGATCGAGGCGAACAGGCCCTGGTTCTGCATCAGAACCACCGCCCGCTTGCCGCCCGCATAGAGACCCGAGGCGACTTCGATGGCCTGGTCCTCCGTCGTGGTTGGAATGACCGTAATGCCGCACGCCGGATCTTCCAGCAGCTTATGCAGCGCGATCTGCAGCATATCCGGCACCGTGACCACATGCGTGATACCACAGCGCTTGAATTCACCGAGAATCGATGCGGCCGTGACCGAGTATCGAGAATGTTGGATGTCCATTTGAATTCACCAATTCGTTACATGCTGATGGATTTTTTGAGCGCCGGACGTCCACTGCGGGCCCGTTCCTGCTCGAAGGTGTCGTGCGCCTTCTTCATGCGCCGGCCGATGGCGAACGCGCACAGCGAAGAGAGCAGTCCCGAGATCACGACATAGGCGCAGACGTACCACGGATCGCCGCCATTGATCGTGACTAGATAGGTGGCGATGATTGGCGTCATACCGCCTGCCGTAATGCTTGAAACTTGATAGACAAACGAGATCCCGGTGTAACGCACCCGTGCATCGAACAGATCGCACAGGAATACCGCTACCGTCCCATACACCGCGGCGTACAAGATGCCGTACGGCAGCGCAATGGCGGCCCACACCAGCGTGCGATCACCATTCGAATGGGTGAACGCCCAGAATGCGGGATATACCGACAGCGCCGTCAGAATGGCCGCGACCGCATACAGGCGCTGGCGTCCCAGTCGGTCCGACAGATAGCCGAAGATCGGGATGAAGATCGTCAGCACGAAGGCCCCGATGCCGACGCCGGTCAGCGCATCCTCGCGGGTCATGCCGATCTTGGACGTCAGGTAGCTGATCGTGAAGACGCTGAAGATGTTGAAGAACACCCCATCAATGTGCCGGGCGCCGAGGCCCAGTACCACGTTGCCAGGGAAACGCTTGAGCATGTCGACAAACGGCACGCGGGCCTCGCCGTGACTCTGCTTCATCTCGGCGAACTCCGGCGATTCCATCACGTTCAGCCGCACCCACATGCCGAACAGCACGAACAAGAATGAAATGCCGAATGCAACGCGCCAGCCCCAGGCCATGAACTGCGCGTCGGTCAGCGCGACCGACAGCGCGCCGATGATGCCGGCGGACAACAGCACCCCAATAGACAGACCAATCTGCGGCAGGCTGGCATAAAAGCCACGCTTCTCTTCCGGTGCACACTCGTACGCCATCAGCACGGCACCGCCCCACTCCCCGCCCAGTCCAATCCCCTGGAGCACACGCAGGAACAGCAGGATCCCTGGAGCCCAGTACCCGATCTGCGCATAGGTCGGCACCAGGCCGATGGCCACCGTGGACAGCCCCATGATCATAAGCGTGATGACCAGTACGCTCTTCCGGCCGACCTTGTCGCCAAAGTGGCCGAAGATGATGCCACCGAGCGGACGGGCCACGAAACCAACCGCGAAGGTCGCGTAGGCGAGCATGGTGGCCGTGGCCGGGTCGCTGTTGGGAAAGTACAGCTTGTTGAGCACAAGGCTCGCGACGACACCATAGAGAAAGAAGTCGTACCACTCGATGATGGCGCCGATGACGCTAGCAGTCGCGACACGGCGAAGTGCCTTGGGGTTGGTTTTCATGTTTGTCTCCTCGTCTGAAGGACGCGTGGTGTGTCCCACGCTATTCCTTCGGAATGAACTTGATCCTAACTACCTGACATTTACGAGCGAATGCTGGCGATGACCTCCTCCTTCACCGCATGCGCGGCCGACGATGTCTTCGCAAGCGTCTCAAGCGTGATGGCCCGATCGGCGTTCGCGGCCGCATCCAGGATGATGTCGGCGGCCTTCTCAGCGATCATGACCGTCGGGATGTTGGTGTTGCCAGAGATGAGGGTCGGCATGATGGAGCAGTCGATGACGCGCAGGCCGGACATCCCATGCACTTCCAGTCGATTGTTCACCACGGCACCTGGATCCTCCGCCAGGCCCATTTTGGCCGTCCCGGACGGATGGAAAATGGTGGTGGCGTACTCACGGCAGAACTGCAGGATCTCATCGTTGGTCACCACATCGGGACCCGGCCGATACTCCCGCTTCATATATGGCGCCATGGCGCTCGCGGCTGCGACCCGCCGCGCAAACTTCACGCCGGCAATCGTGGTGCGGCGGTCTGTCTCGGTGGTCAGGTAGTTCGCGACAATACTGGGGGCCTGGAAGGGATCCCGAGAATTGATGCGCACGTGCCCACGCGATTCCGGCCGGAGCTGGCAGATCGAGTAGGTGCAGCCGGGGAAGTCATGTACAGCGCCCGCGGTGCTGTCGGCCGAGAGATTGGCGAAGTGAAACTGGATGTCCGGCGTCGCATTCTCTTCCGGCAGCGCGCGACAGAACATCCCGCCCATGTTGATCCCGACAGCAAGCGGACCACTCCGGGTCAACAGCCACTGCAACCCCATCTTCGCCTTGCCCCATGGCGAACGCATCAGATCGTTCGTCGTAATCGGCTTGGTCACCTCGTACATCAAGCGCACCTGCAAATGATCCTGCAGGTTCTCCCCGACGCCTTCGAGGTAGTGGACCGGCTGGATGCCGAACTGCTCGAGCAACCCGCGGGGACCCACGCCGGAAAGCTGCAGAAGCTGGGGCGACTGAATGGCACCGGCGCACAGCAACACTTCCCGCCGAGCGCGTACCTCCTTGAACTGCCCCGCCTGGCGATACTTCACGCCAACCGCCCGCTTGTCCGCAAACAGGATCTGGGCGGCCTGCGCTTCGGTCTCGACATGCAGGTTGCTTCGCGGCATGGCCGGCTTGAGATAGCCCACCGCCGTCGAACAACGGAAGCCCTTGCGCGTGCTGAGCTGGAAGTAACCGACGCCCTCCTGGTCACCGGTATTGAAGTCATTCACGCGCCTGACGCCAAGCTGTTGCGACGCAGCGATGAAGGCGTCGACCAGTTCATTGCCAGGCGGCACGCTCGTCGCATGCATCGGCCCCGCATCCCCCCGCGTCTGCGAACCACCGAGGTCGTTGGTCTCGAGCTTGCGGAAGTACGGCAGACAGTCCGCCCACGACCAACCCGCGTTGCCGAGCGAGGCCCACTCGTCGTAGTCGCGCTGCTGACCCCGGATGTAGATCAGGCCGTTGATGGAACTGGAGCCGCCAAGCGTGCGGCCGCGCGGCTGATAAATCTGCCGGTTCCCGAGTTCCGGCTCGGGGTCGGTATAGAAACGCCAGTTGTACTCGTCGTGCTGCATCGTCTTGGCGTAGCCGATGGGTACATGGATCCACGGGTAGCTGTCTTTGGGACCGGCCTCGAGCAGGCACACTGTGTACCGACCGTTGGCGGTCAGGCGATTGGCAAGGACGCATCCGGCAGAACCGGCGCCGACGATGACGTAGTCGAATGTCCGCATGGCTGTTGTCTCCGTTATGATTTGCTTGCCTCTGAGACGCGTTGCGATGCAGAGGTGCTTGTCTTAGTATCTTTATCTTCCGCGGCGGCCGTCTCAAGAAGAACCACCCAAACTCGCAGAAACTGAGCCGAAAATCGCAATCACGGCTCGTATTCGCTTATCGCCCCCGAAAGCCAAGTCATGGACGACGACCAACAGATCTCCCCCGAACACAAGATGCTGCGGATCCTGCGCATGCTGGAATGTGTCGCCAGCGCGTCTGAGTCGGTAACCATCGGGCAAATAGCCATGCGACTGGACATCCCGAAGGCATCTGCCGGCCGCTTGGTGGATGTCCTTGTGGCCAACCGATTCCTGGTGCGGATGCCCGGCGAACGAGGCCTGATCCCTGGCCCCCGCAGTACGCAGTTGTCCACGGCTGTCCTGGGCAACAGCGCGTTCCGCAGGCTGTCTCGCAGCGTGCTGCGCGGCCTCGTGGATCGACTGGGCGAAACGTGTAACCTGTCCGCCTTCGACGGAGATCGGGTGCTGTATCTGGACCGTGTCGAAACCAGCCAGCCCCTGCGCATGCATCTGGAGCTCGGTTCCCGACATCCGTTGCACTGCACCGCCGGCGGCAAGCTGTTTCTGTCCCAGCTTCCGAAGCTCGAACGAGAAGCGCTGCTCGATCGCATTACGTTGAATCGCATGACACCGCAGACCTTTGTGAGTCGCCCCACCTTGACGGCCGAGCTCGACAAGCTGGCGGCGCAGCGTATCGGACTGGACGAGGAAGAGTTCGTTACGGGCATGGTGGGACTGGCCGTGCCGATCGCGCTTCCCGGCCAACGCTGCAATGTCGCACTGGTCTGCCACGCGGCGACCGCACGGACCACCCTCACGCAACTGCGGACGCAGTTGCCCCTGCTGCAGGAGGCCGCGCAGCGTCTCTACCCGCTTTTCTATGCGGAGGACGCCTCCCCCGTCTGACGCGTTTCACGCGGGGCCGGCGCCCCGCTGCATTCCTTGAAGACTCGTGCCTTGCACGTCGCACATATGTCGGGATTCAGCCGCGGCACAATATGCTGCAGTGCATCGTGCTTGGTTGCGAAGACGTTCTGCCTGCCCAGTCTGGCAAGGAAGCCACTGCGCATCCACGTCTCCATGACTTGCCGTCTGGGGCGGTGAAAATACAGGTCGCCGCCGGCAGCGCGCAGGTCTGTCAGTTCCTTGTCCCACATCTCAGCGGCCGCCAAGTCAACAAAGTTCATGCTCTTCACCATGGCGAGAACATGTCGACGCTGAGGCGCCTCATCCTTCTGCAACTTCTGCTTCACATGGGGCACGGCGCCAAAGAACAACGCACCCTCGATGCGTACAAGGCGAAGCTGGGGACATTGCAGCGCGGTATCGGGCAACTCATCGGTCGGCCGGAAATGTCGCGCCCCGCTCTCAGCGTCCGGGAGCAGATCGCGGACGGCCGGTCGGGATGTCTGGTACAGATAGGCGCCCAGCGACAGCGCCGTGCCCAGCAACACCGCCACCTCCAGGCGCAGTAGCAACGTGGCCAGCAGCGTGGCGATGGCAATACCGAACTCGATCCGGCTCAGACGCGAAATCTGCCGCAGTCTTGCGACATCGAAAAGGCTCCACGCGACGAGCAGCAGCATGGCCCCGATCGCGGCCAGTGGAATCTGCTCGAGCACTGCCGCGCTGACGGACACCAGCGCCACGAGCAAAATCGCGGCAAACACGCACGCCAAGGGCGTCTTCGCGCCCGCTTCATAGTTGGGCATCGAGCGATTGAGCGATCCGCACGACACGTAGGAGGAGAAGAACCCGCCGACGATGTTCGACAAGCCCTGACCAATGATCTCCCGGTTGCTGTCGATCTGCTGCCCGGACCGCAGCGCGACGGCCTTGGCAATGGAGATCGACTGCCCGATCGCCACGATGGTCAGGGCCGATGCCAACCCCAGCAGATCAGGCAGGGCTTGCCAGGAAAGCTGGGGAACCCGGAACGGCGGAATCGCCGAGGGAATCGGGCCGACAACGCCGACGTGCTGACTCCAGGACGCCGGCGAATGATTGAGCAGAAAGGCCACGCCAAATCCGGTCATCAGCCCGAGCAGCATGAACGGCATCCGCGGCATCAGCCGCTTGACCAGCAACGTCGCCAGCAATGTCCCCCCGGCGACGATGCTGGCACTCCAGTTGATGGTATCGACATGGGTCGCCAGGAATCGCAGCACCCCAAATGCGGAGGTGCCTGGCGGAAGCTGCAACCCGAAAATGTCCTTCAGTGCAAAGAGCGCAATCAGCATTGCCGCGCCGCATGTAAATCCGAGCAGCACCGAGGGCGAAATGAAGTTTGCGAGCGATCCCAGACGGAACAGGCCAATGCCAAGCTGAAGCGCACCGACCAGCACCGTGACGCCCAGTGCAAGCCCGACATATTCGGGACTGCCGGCCACCGCCAGCGGACTGATCATGGCGAAAAGTGCCAGCGAGTTGGCATTGGTTGGTCCGGATACGACATGCCGGCTCGATCCAAACAGCGCGGCCACCACACAGGGCACCACGGCGCTGTAGATGCCGTACTGCGGCGGCAATCCGGCCAGGGTGGCGAACGCCACCCCTTGGGGCAGTGCGAGCACGGCGCCAAGCAGCCCCGCAAGCAAATCGGCCCGGGCCGTCCCCACCGTCACGCCCTGCACCCATGCCGGCACCCATCGCCCCAGATTGGCGATCAATGAAGTGGTGTTTTGACTACTTATGACGCGCATGGGGGACCTATCTTGTATTAATACGATATAGGTCATGTTAGGCAACGCCGGCGTGCAAGGTCAAATCTCCAGGGCGGCAAAAATGAGCCAATTCTCCTTATTTCGTCTCATTTTTCTTGGTTGGCGATGACTTTTTGATAGTAAAAAGGCTAAATCACATCAAGAACCGGTGGACAGCGATGACTGCCGCACATTTCAGTTCTTGCTGTTTCGAGCATCTTGTATAGGATGTTATAGAACAACTCAATACAAGTTAGCCTCTACACGATCATGACCCTCAATACAGGTGACTTTCCGCACACGCCCTTGGAGCCCGACAGCTCGGAACCGCTGTACGTGCAGCTCGGCGGTCGGCTGGCCGCAGAGATTTCCAATGGGACGCTGGTTCCAGGCCAGCAGCTACCCACCGAAGCCGAGCTGATGTCGGCCTACGGCGTGAGCCGCGTGACCGTCCGGCAGGCGATCCAGATGCTTGCACGCACCGGTCAGGTCGTAGCCCGGCGCGGCAAAGGCACGTTTGTCGCCCGCGTAGGCGTGCAGCACGACCTCAATACCCTGCAAGGCTTTCAGGATGCGTTGCGCAGTCAGGGGATCGAGCCGGAGACAGAATTACTGGAATTCTCCGCCTCTGCCGGCCGGCTCGATCCCAATCTTCCCGCTGGGCTCGATCTTCCGGTGCGCCTGCGTCGCCGATACATCGTCGGCAGCGAACCCTTCGCACTGGTGGAGGCCTATCTGCCCGCGCAGGTCGGCGCACTCGGTGAAGAGCGCGTCCGTCAGCTCTCCGTCTACGACATCGTGCAGCACTATCTTGGGCTCCGGATCGGACGGGCCGACGTGGCCATCGAATGCCGGCAGCCGAGTCACCAGATCGCCAACGAGCTGGGCCTGCCCAAGCGCACCAATGTCCTGGTCATGCACCGCACGTCCTTCAGCGGCACGGGCCAGCCATGCGAGCACATGCGCATCCACATCATTCCTGACCGCTATTCATTCAAGTTGAGCCTGCCGGGGCCGCTCGAAATTGCCAGGGCCCTGCAGCCAACCACCGCCTAGCATTCCCCGCCAGACCACTGGCGGTCATAGAAAAGAACAACCACACAACCCACAGGAGACAGGCGTATGCACTCGCAGCAGCGGCGCCGCCAGATGGTTCTGTTCCCGATCGCCGCAGGGCTATCGGCGCTCGGAACCTCACTGGCAAGAGGCGCAGAGCGTTACCCTTCCAAGCCAATTCGGATGGTGGTGCCGTTTCCCGCGGGGGGCCCCACCGATATCGTGGCCCGCCCGTTCGGGTTGCTACTTGGCAATGCGCTCAAACAGTCCGTTGTGATCGACAATCGCGGCGGCGCGGGCGGCTCGATCGGTGCCGCAGCGGTTGCATCGGCAGCGCCGGATGGATACACCCTTTTGGTCGGCACCGTGGGGACGCAATCGATCAATCCCTATCTGTACAAGAAGCTCAGCTACAACCCGCAGAAGGACCTCACGCCCCTGGCGACGATCGCCAGTGCCCCGGTCGCGATCGTCGTCAATGCCGCGACCGGCATCGGATCCCTCGCCGACCTCGTCAGCCAGGCCAAGGCGAAGCCGGGCGCGATGAACTACGGTTCCGCAGGCAATGGCACACCCGGCCACCTGACGGCCGCCATGTTCTGTACCGCGGCGGGGATTCGCCTCGCCCATGTTCCCTACAAGGGTAGCGCCCCGGCGGTCACCGAGGTGATTGGCGGGCAGATTCCCGTGATGTTCGACCCGCTGCAATCGGTACTGCCCCACATCCAGTCGGGCAAGCTCAAGGCGCTTGCGGTCACCAGCCTGCAGCGCTCACCGGTCCTGCCCGATACACCCACCGTTGCAGAACTTGGCTACCCCGACTTCGAAGCCATCGCATGGTGGGCGCTGTATGGGCCCGCCGGCCTCCCCGACGCCGTGTCGAAGCAACTGGTCACGCAGACGCAGCGGATCGTCCAGTCCGCCGAGTTCAACAGCAAGATCAGTAGTCAGGGCCTGCATCCCTTGAGCGTCCCGCTCGCAAGTTTCCAGCAGTCTGAATCAACCAAATGGGGCACAGCCGTACGTGCCACCGGCATTACCATCGAGTGAAATCATGAGACTAAATGAGGAAGAGAAAGCCATGTTGGCCGGTGAAGCCGGCACCGTGGCAAAACTGGCCATCGAACACCAGATCAAGGTCGGCGAATTCTTTGGTGCCGAGGACTTTGTCCCTGTGACGCAAGCCCACATCATGGCGGATACCGAGAGCCTCGGGCAGGCGGGCGTCATGTGGCTAGAGCGCCTGGCGGATGCCAACGAGGGTGGCGTACGGATTCCGACCATTACCGATCCGCGCGGCACCGATTTCTCCAAGGCTTCCGATCTCGGTCAGGCCGAATGGATGGTCGAACTCGAGCGCCGTGCCATCGAAGCCTTTTCGCGGCTCGGCGTCAGCATGACGGACACCTGCATCAACTATCAGACGGTCCTCGCCGCAACACGAGGCGAGCATGTGGCGTTTGGTGATACGGGCGTCGTCATCTACTCGAACTCGGTCGGTGGCGCGCGTTCCAACTTCGAAGGCGGCCCGTCGGCGCTCTCTGCCGGGCTCACCGGTCGCACGCCGCGCTACGGCTATCACCTGGATGCCCAACGTCAGGCTACCCTCCGACTGCGCGCGGACTGGACGCCCCGTGACCTCAGCGAGTGGGGCGCGCTGGGCGGCGTCGTGGGCAAGCTGTCCGGCAATTACTGGCAGGTGCCGGTCATCGAAGGGCTGGACCGCGCGCCCACGTCCGATGAACTCAAACACTTCGGCGCGGCGATGGCAAGCTTCGGCTCCTCCGCCCTGTTTCATCTGATCGGCATCACACCCGAGGCCTCTCGTCTGGAAGATGTCGGCGGCGACAAGCTGCCGGTCGCTCAGCGTATCGGGCAGGCGGATCTGCGCGGCCTGCGTGACAGCTATGCCGTGGAGAAAGGGATCGATGTGGTGGTCTTCTCCGCTCCACAATTGAGCCTGTTCGAACTGCGTGAAATCGCCCGCCTGTGCAAAGGGCGCCGTCTGAAGAAGCCGCTCCTCGCCGTGACGAGCCCCCAGGTCAAACCGGACTGCGATCGTTTCGGATATACGAAAACCATTGAGGAAGCCGGCGGCACCGTACTGTCCGGCATGTGCTTCTACCAGTCCTACGCCCGCGAAATGAAGGAAGCCAAAGGCTGGACGCGCCTCGCCACCAACAGCGCCAAGCTCGTCAACATCCTCGGCGGTTACGGCTACGTGCCGATGCTCGCCACCATGGAGGAATGTGTCACTGCAGCCGAAACCGGAGAACTGAATTGAAAACCGATCCCTACATCGCGCGCCATGCCATGGGCAAGAAGGTCGTCGGCCAGGCCCTGGTTGCCCACGACGGGTTCTCGGCCCGCTATGACCTGAATCGACTGCAAGGGGTCTTCTCCCGTCCCGCGCATAAGCTCGCCGGACAGTCGTACGTCGATCGCATCCTGATCCTGGATACGGCCAAGGGTGGGGTCGCCACGGCTTGGATGCTGCACGAAATGCAATCGCGCAACATGGTACCCAAAGCCATTGTGTTCAACACCGTGAACACGATCCTGGTTCAGGGCGCTGCCCTCGGAGATGTCTCGATGATGGCCGGATTCGACGTCGACATCACGGCCGTGATCCCGCACGGCAGCTTTGTCGAAGTGGACCCCGCCACCAAGTCCATCCGGGTTCTGGATCCTTCCGAGGTGCCGGCCGCAACCGAGCTGGCACCCGGACAAGATCGCATCCATTTCCCCAAATAGCCGACAACACGCTCGGCAGCCATACTGGGCGGCGCACGATCGCGCCGCCCTTTCCATGCCCGCATCCCGGAGACCGGCCATTGGCTTGCCGCGAGGCAGCTTATTGTCTCCGGGAAACGCTCCTGGATTGACTGGCTGAGCGATTCGCCCCCACCTCATGGCGTTAGACCACCCCGCATCAACGATGACAACGACCCCCCATCAGACATCGCGTGAAGGCCTGCCTCCGTACCGCGAACTCTCCCTGTACATCGACGGCACATTTATCAGTGCTCAGGACCGGCAGACAATTGACGTCTTGAATCCGGCATCCTCCGAAGTCCTAGGCAAACTGCCGGTTGCGACCACAGCGGATCTGGACCATGCCCTCGCTTCCGCTGAGCGGGCATTTCAGAGCTGGCGCAAAAGTTCACCGCTGGACCGCTCAGCGATCCTGCGCAGAGTCGCCACGCTAGCAAGAGAACGGGCGCACGACATTGCCAGAGATCTCACGCGCGACCAGGGCAAGCCGCTAGAGGAGGCTCTGTCCGAGATCCTGCGTTGCGCCGAGCACGCGGAATGGCACGCGGAAGAATGTCGTCGCATCTACGGGCGCGTCATTCCCCCAAGAGAACCCGGCATTCGACAAATGGTGGTACGAGAGCCGGTCGGCGTCTGCGCGGCGTTCACACCATGGAATTTCCCCTTCAACCAGGCCATCCGAAAGATCTCTGCCGCCGTGGGCGCGGGTTGTGCGATGGTCCTGAAGGGGCCGGAAGATGCCCCCAGCGCCGTCGTTGCGCTCGCCCACCTGTTTCACGACGCCGGTCTTCCGCCCGGCGTGCTCAATGTGGTCTGGGGCGACCCGCCCACCATTTCCGCACATCTCATCGCGTCGCCTGTGGTGCGCAAAGTCTCCTTCACCGGTTCCGTGCCCGTGGGCAAGCAGCTCGCGGCGATGGCTGGAACGTACATGAAGCGGGTCTCCATGGAACTGGGCGGTCATTCGCCGGTCATCGTGTTTGACGACGCCGATGTTGCGCAGGCGGCCCAGACGCTGGCGAGGTTCAAGCTCCGCAATGCTGGCCAGGTCTGCATTGCACCGACACGCTTCTACGTGCATGCCAAAGTCTATGACCGCTTCGTGGCGCAGTTCACGGAGACGATGGCGTCCGTGCGCGTCGGCGATGGACTCGACCCCACCACGGAAATGGGGCCGCTTGCGCACGGCCGCCGTGTCGAAGCCATGGCGGACTTTCTCGACGACGCCCGCAAGCTGGGTGGCGAGGTCACGTTCGGTGGCAATCGCATCGGAACGGATGGTTTTTTCTTCGAACCGACGGTAGTCGCCGGATTGCCGGATACTGCACGCCTGATGGTCGAAGAGCCTTTTGGCCCGGTTGCCCCCATCGTTCGGTTCCACGCGACCGACGACGTCATCCAGCGTGCGAACAGCCTGCCCTACGGGTTGGCCGCCTATGTCTTCACCAATTCGCTTCAGACCGCCACAACGGTGGCGGATGCGCTGGAAGCCGGTATGGTGGCGATCAACCAGTTCGGGATCTCGCTTGCCGAAACGCCGTTCGGCGGGGTCAAGGACTCCGGGATGGGCAGTGAGGGTGGCGCTGAGACCTTCGATGGTTATCTGGTGACCAAGTTCATCACACAGCGTTAAATCCGCAGGGGCAAGCGGCTAGCTCCGGGGCGCGGTCCGCAGATGAACCCGTCGCGCCCCCCTTGCCCCGCATTGCTCCGCCCCCGAGAGCCGCTTCCGCGCATTGCGTCGCCACGACGGCGGCTTGCCAACGCGGCCCGGCCGTCGCGAGGCCTGCCGGTCAGATCCCACGGAACGCGCCGCCGGCGGACGGGATTGGCGACCTCCCCTCACGGTAACACGGGCCCGAATCCTCATCTTTGAACGACAGTCACAGGTCTTTGTAGGAAGTTGCGCTTCTGCTGCGCGGCGGACGTGCCCAAGATTGAAGCCAGTTCATCTTGAGCATCGCTTATGTACAACTTCGACCAGATTATTGACCGGACCAGCACGAATTCGATGAAATGGGACGGTATGAGGCACCGGCTGACACCGGCACAGCAAGCGAGCGATCCGCTCCCAATGTGGGTTGCGGACATGGATTTTCGTGTTGCACAACCTATTCTCGACGCGATACACCGCGAAGCGGAATTCGGTGTGTTCGGGTATGGTCAAACGTCGGAGAGCTATATTGAGGCGGCCGTTGACTGGCAACGCCGGCGCTTCAACTGGGCAGTGCGTTCCGAGTGGCTGGTCCCCTCTTCCGGCGTCGTCAATGCGCTGAACATGGCAATCCAGGCCTTCTCGCACCCCGGTGACTACGTCATGGTGCAACCCCCGGTGTACATCCACTTCCATCATGACATCGTCATCAACGGCCGACGGTTGCTGGAAGTCCCCCTCACGCGCACGGCCGACGGCTACCGATTTGATCCCGAGGCGTTTGAAGCCGCAATTCGGCCCGGCACGAAGCTCTTTATCCTGTGCAATCCCCATAATCCGACCGGGAACGTGTGGTCACGCGAAGACCTGATGGCAATGGCCGCGATCTGCCAGCGGCACGGCATCCTCGTCGTCTCCGATGAAATCCATGCGGATCTGATCTTTGACCGCAACCTGCAACATATACCGTTCGCCTCGCTGGATCCCGAGATTGCCAACCACTGCATCGTTTGCACGTCTCCCGGCAAGACGTTCAATACAGCAGGCCTGCAGTGCGCCAACATCTTTATCCCCAACCCACGACTCCGGGAAGCCTTCCGTTCGCAATGTGAACGCGGCGGCCTGAACCTGGTGAACACAGTGGGTGCCGCTGCCTGTGAGGCAG
This sequence comes from Cupriavidus sp. SZY C1, assembly GCF_032190535.1. NCBI lineage: Bacteria > Pseudomonadati > Pseudomonadota > Betaproteobacteria > Burkholderiales > Burkholderiaceae > Cupriavidus > Cupriavidus sp. SZY C1. The sequence goes on along the minus strand of NZ_JAUANU010000003.1, from coordinate 163,088 downwards.
CCTATCGATTTGGCGAGTCGTGGGTGGACGCGATGATCGACTACGTTGGCGAAAACCAACGCCATTTCGCGGCTAGTGTTCGCGATCATGCGCTGCCAATTCACGTGGTACCGACTGGTGCACTTTACCTCGCCTGGATGGACTGTCGGGCACTCGGTCTCGCGCCCGCCGAGCTTCACGACTACATGCTTCGGCACGTAGGTCTCTGGCTCGACCCTGGCTCCAAATTCGGCGCCACGGCAGACGGCTACATGCGCATCAATCTCGCCTGCCCACGCAGCACCGTGGACGAAGCGATCCGACGACTGGCGACCGGTCTGCAGGTCGCCGCCTCAACCCCTGCACCCCAACGCTGACGATGCGCTCTCGCGGACTGAATGCCAGTGTCTTGCGCCTGGCCGCTGCCCAGGCACTCGCCGGTGCAAATTCCACGGTCGTGTACGCCACCGGCGCGATCATCGGCCATACATTGGCCCCGCGTCCCGAATTGGCTACGTTACCCATTTCAGTCTTTGTGACCGGCATGGCCCTGGCCACGCTTCCGGTCGGTGCCACCGCGAGGCGTTATGGTCGACCGACTGCCTTCCTTGTCGGCAATGCGTGCGGTGTCTTCACGGGCTTGCTAGCCGCACTGGCCATTGTCATCGGCTCCTTTGCGTTGTTTTGCTTGGCGATGTTGTTCGGCGGCGCATATGCGGCAGTGGTCCTGAGCTTCCGCTTTGCCGCCGCGGAATGTGTCACGCCCGAACTGCGATCTAAGGCCCTCTCAACGGTGCTGGCGGGTGGCGTTGCTGCGGGAGTCTTTGGGCCCCAGCTAGCCACGGCCACCATGACCCTTTGGGCACCGCATACATACGCCGCCACGTATTTGGCAGCCGCCGTGGCGGCGGCCCTCTCCGCCATCGTCCTTCGCGGCGTTCGCTTCGAGCACGCGATCGCAGAAGCGGCCACTGGCGGACGGCCATTGCGCATCATCCTGCGGCAGTCCCCCTTGTTCATCGCGGTGCTTTGCGGCGTCGTCAGCTACATGATGATGAACTTCGTGATGACATCAGCGCCCTTGGCAATGGACATATGCGGCATCCCTCGCGAGGCCGCCAACCTGGGCATTGAATGGCACGTGATCGCGATGTACGCTCCCAGCTTCTTCACCGGCCGGTTGATTGCAAGGTTTGGCACATCCCGCATCATTCTCACAGGCCTCGCCCTGCTTTGCTTGGCGGCGCTGACCGGCATGAGTGGGCTGACGATCAACCATTTCTGGCTATCGCTGGTTCTGCTCGGCATTGGCTGGAACTTCGGATTTCTCGGGGCCTCCGCGTTGGTACTCACCTGCCATTCAGCGGCAGAGCGAACACGTGTGCAGTCGCTGAATGACTTCGTCATTTTCGCCGCGATGGTCGTCGGGTCGTTTACCTCCGGCTCCTTGGTCACTACCCGAAGCTGGGCCACCGTGTGTCTGTATGTGTTGCCGCCCGTGGTGGTGGCCGCCATTGCCGTGGTGCTCCTGCATGCACGCCGGGAGCAGCAGGTGATTGAAGGATAGCCCCCCTCATTGGCATGCTGGCAAATCCAGCGCCGGGGATCGCGGCGGCATGGCGCGACATGCCGCCTCGGCACGTCATCCACCGAACCGCCGCTTTCCCGTCACCGCCTTGATCTTTGAATGCGATTCATAGGTGCTTGGACGAACTTGCGCTTTCGCTACCACGTGCTTGTGGCTAAGAATTGGGGGGCATTCCCGTACACGCACGCAGAAGCGCATGCATGACACGGCTTGTCGTCACCCAATGGAGATATATCAATGATCAAGGACTGGATCGAGCAACTCAAGAAGAACCGTGCCGCAGGCGCAGTATTCGCAAAGGCCTCGCCGAAGCTGATGGAAGGCTTCGTGGCGCTGAACACCAATCAGAATGGCAACGGTGCGCTCGACGCACGCACGCGCGAGTTGATCGCACTGGCCGTCGCGGTGACGACCCGCTGCGAGGGCTGCATCGCCTCCCATGCCAGCGCCGCGCGTCAGGCCGGTGTCACCGAAGCTGAATTGGCCGATGCGCTTGGCACGGCAATGGCCCTCAACGCCGGCGCTGCGTATGTCTATTCCGTACGCGCCTTTGAGGCATTCCAGCAATTCGAAGCAAAGTAAAGCAGCGCCCGGACTCGCCGTCAGGCTTGCTCGCTAGCACCTTCACGACCCGCTCCATGCGGGTCGCGCCGCCTGACACGGATGTTCGCGTGTTGCCGCCCCCCTGTAGCCCCCCTCCCCCTGACTGCCCGTACCGCCGCACGCGTGGGTTGCAGGCGACGTCCTGAGTACCCGCACCGGCTTGCCGACATCTTGGACCCCACGCGGCACCCAGCAATACTCCCCCATTTGCGTACGCGCCCTCGACTTCGGCGCACAGCGACATCGAGCCGTATCGCACTCCCTGCACGGTCGATCGGGCTGGCCATGTGACCTCCGAATCATTGCCCATTTCCCGGCATGGGATTTACCCGAATGGAACAAATAGTTCCATTTGCATACTATGTATTAGCGTCTCACGAGACGCAGAGCTGCCAGCCGCCCCTGCGCCATCCAGGCGACGGCTTTGCCTGCATTCGGGGCATGCGTGACGACGAGACGCTTTTTCGGTGCAGTTCGCCGTGGCGGAAGGTTCCGGGAAGGTCTTTAGCTTGGTCCGGGAATTGCTCTGAATCCGGATGCCAGCCAGACGATGGCCGCGATGAGATAGGGTATGAGATGAAGAGCTTTGCCACACTTACCCAAATGACGGTATTCGCAAGAATCGCCGAATCAGGAAGCCTGTCAGCCGCCGCGCGGGACCTCCACCTGTCTCCCTCTGCCGTGAGCAAAAGCCTGGCTCAGCTCGAAGAGCGCTTGGGCGTGCTGCTTGTCAAACGCACGACACGCAGCCTCACCCTTACCGAGGGAGGACGGCTATTCCTTGAGCGGGCAACATCGATCCTCTCCGATGTGGAGAACACCCTCGATACCGCGCGCCAGTTTGGGCACCCGCATGGAAATCTCAAGCTCAGCAGCTCTATCGCGTTCGGCACCAAGCAACTGACAAATATCGTCGGTAGATATCTCGAAGCGTACCCCGAGGTCAACGCCAACATCATTCTGGACGATCGCTACGTCAATCTCTCTGAGGAGAATTTCGACGTCGCGCTTCGTATCACCGCGGACACGCACTGGGGCTATGCCGCAAGAAAGCTGGCCTGCATCCGCTGGTTGTACTGCGCCTCACCCGAATATCTGGCCAATCACGCCGACATCGATCATCCCCAGGATCTCACGCGTCACGCTTGCTTGGTCTATCCTGCCATGACGCTCGACGGGGCTTGGACATTCCGGCGAGACGAACATACGCAACACATCAAAGTCACGCCGCGCATGACCTCCAACTCGAGTCTGGCACTACGAGAAGCCGCACTCGAGCATCGGGGCATTGCTTGCCTGCCAACCTATCTGGTGGCGGCCGACATCAGCAAAGGCCATCTCCGCGTCGTGGTGCCTCAATACCGGGCAGCGATTGTCCATACGCTGTACGCCATGTACTACCGCTCCAAATACGAAAATCCACTCATTAGAAGCTTTATCGATTTTCTGGCAAATGAATTTGGCGACACGCCACCTTGGGAGCGTGATGCCCTTGCAGCATCCGGTATGCCCTACGCCAAGGAATATCCTCGGGAACTCTATTCACTTGCAAGTGCTTAAGTTCCTCATATCAAACATCGCGTAGCCTCCATCGGCAATCCACAGGAGGATGGCCACGACATTTTGTCGTGGCTTTTGTCGTTGTATTTTGGAATTACCATATTGATTTTAGACAAGAACTCAAAAGTCTCATGAACATAATGCGCTTCTCGGTAAATTTCCAATTTGCTTTAATGAATCCAACAACGACCATGCACCGACCTCACCAGGAAGCCTACGACCATGAAATCCGCGCACCTTCTTATCGCTACGCTGACGCTCATCGCGTGCAACGCTTATGCATCTGATGCCGATACGCTCAGTCGTATCAAGAGCTCCGGTGCGATCACGCTCGGCTACCAGGAAACGGCCGTTCCTTTCTCGTATCTCGGGGACAATGCAGCGCCCACGGGCTTCACCTGGGAGATCTGCCAGAAGATCGTCGGGTCCGTAAAGAAGACCGTCGGGCGCAATGACATTGCCATCAAAAGCCAGCCAGTGACTGGCCAAAACCGAATCCCCCTGCTTGTAAACGGCACCATCGACCTGCAGTGCGGCTCCACTACCAACAATAAGGAACGCGCCAAGCAAGTCGCATTTGCCACGAACACCTTCTACACGGGAACCCGATTCCTTGTGAAGTCGGGCGCCGGCATCGGCTCCATCGCCGATCTGAAGGGGAAAACGGTCGTCTCGACCGTTGGCTCGTCGAATCTCCTGGTACTCCGTCGTGTCAATAAGGAGCGAAATCTGGGGATGGAGATCATCGCCGCCAAAGACAATGCCGAGGCGATGCTGCTCGTACAGTCCGGCCAGGCGGCTGCCTTCGGCATGGACGACATTCTCCTCTATGGCCAACGCGCCGGATCGCGCAACCCGGGCGATTACGCAATCATCGGCGATGCCATTCAGGTCGAACCCTTTGCCATCATGCTCCGCCGCGACGATCCTGAATTCAAGAAGCTCGTGGACGACACGATCTCCGGCCTCATGAAAAGCGGCGAGTTTGATGCGATGTATAAGAAGTGGTTCGAAACGCCGATCCCGCCCAAGGGCATTACGCTTAATGTCCCGATGAGTCAGCCGCTGCGCGACAACATGAAGACGCTCTCGGACAAGCCTGCGCTGTAGATTCTTCTCACCTCAGCGGAATAGGGGGACGACTCGAAACAGTCCCCCTTCTCTCAGTTTTTTCAAGAATGTTCTGCGAACCATGAATGAGCTTTCATCATTCAGCAATAGGTGTGGGGATTTGTTGTGAATCTATGGGACTGGCAGGTTTTCTGCACGGACACGATCAGTGGCGAGATCTCGCCACGATGCTTCGGTGAGAATGGCAGTATTACGTACCTGGATTGGATGCTTTCCGCCTGGGGGTGGACCCTCTCCGTTGCTGCTTGCGCCCTCGCGGTCGGCGTGATTATGGGAACGATCATCGGCGTGATTCGCACGTTCGATAACAAGCTCATCCTACGGGCAAGCAGCATCTGGATCGATCTGTTCCGGAACATCCCCTTGCTACTGCAGGTCTTTCTTTGGTATCACGTTGCGCCGCAGTTGATTCCCGGCTTGTCAGGCACGCCCCGATTCGTGCTTGTCGTCACCGCATTGGGACTGTTCACTTCCGCGCGGATAGCGGAGCAAGTTCGTACCGGCATTCAGGCGATCCCCAAAGGCCAGCGGGCTGCCGGCCAGGCGCTCGGTCTCACCCGGTGGCAAACGTATCGATTCATTCTGCTGCCCGTGGCGTTTCGCATCATCGCACCGCCGCTCACCAGCGAGGCAATGACGATAGTCAAGAACTCTTCCGTCGCCTTTGCGGTCAGCGTTTCCGAACTGACCATGTTCGCCATGCAGGCGCAGGAAGAGACGTCTCGGGGGATTGAAATCTATCTCGCGGTCACCCTTCTCTATTTCGCATCGACGTTCACGGTTAACCTGACCGCAAGACGCATCGAGAATCGATTCTGCATACCTGGCATGCTCGGATTCAAGAAATGAACACTCTCGATTTCTCTTTCTTCAACTGGGATACGTTCCTCGTTTTCATAAAGAAGGGACTTTTCTTCTCGGTCAAACTCACCTTGATCGCCATGTTGTGCGGTATTGCTCTGGGCACGGTATTGGCACTGATGCGGCTGTCGGGTCGACGCTGGTTGGAGCGCTCAGCCTCGGCGTACGTCAACACGCTGCGATCGATTCCCTTGGTGATGATCATTCTCTGGTTCTATCTGCTGATCCCACTCTTCGTTGGGCACCCGATCGGCGCCGAGCTATCGGCGATCATCACTTACATTGCATTTGAGGCGGCCTACTATTCCGAAATTATGCGCGCCGGCATACAAAGCGTCACCCGCGGGCAGATCAACGCCGGCTACGCCATGGGCATGACATATGGGCAATGCATGCGACTCGTCGTGCTTCCCCAAGCCTTCCGCGCAATGTTGCCACTGCTGTTGACGCAGACGATCGTCCTGTTTCAGGAAACGTCGCTGGTCTACGCCATCGGCGCCTATGACCTACTGAAGGGTTTCTCAATTGTTGGCGTCAACTTCAATCGGCCGGTTGAAACCTACCTGATCGCCAGCGTCACATATTTCTGCATTTGTTATTCACTCAGCTTGATGGTTAAGCGACTCCAGTTCCGCCTGGCCGTCGTTAGATAATAAGGTTGCGCCATGATCAGTATCGATAATGTTTCAAAGTGGTATGGTGACTTTCGGGTACTCACCGACTGTTCAACGCGTATCGCCAAGGGGGACGTCGTCGTTGTCTGCGGTCCCTCGGGATCTGGCAAGAGCACGCTCATCAAGACGGTCAACGCCCTGGAGCCAATCCAGAAGGGCGAGATTCATGTCGCGGAGACATCCGTCACCAACGCGCGCACGAATCTGTCCAAGTTGCGCAGCCGCGTCGGCATGGTCTTTCAGCACTTTGAACTCTTCCCGCATCTCTCCGTGACGGAAAACCTGACGCTTGCACAAATCAAGGTGCTGGGCCGGAGCAAGTCGGAGGCACACGCCCGAGGGCTCAAGATGCTCGACCGCGTTGGGCTGCTTGCGCACAAGGACAAATATCCTGGGCAACTTTCCGGTGGCCAGCAGCAGCGCGTGGCGATCGCCCGAGCCCTCAGCATGGACCCCATCGTCATGCTTTTTGACGAACCCACCTCGGCACTCGATCCGGAGATGGTCGGCGAAGTACTGGATGTCATGAGTCAATTGGCCAGCGAAGGGATGACCATGATGTGCGTGACCCATGAGATGGGATTCGCTCGTCGTGTCAGTAACCGCGTCGTGTTCATGGACGCCGGCCAAATTGTCGAGGATTGCGCGACGCACGAATTCTTCGACGGCGCGTCCGCGCGCTCCAGCCGTGCTGCAGACTTCCTGTCGAAGATTCTTACCCACTAGCCGAGGTCGCCCTGCCATGCATCATCTTGATCTGCAGCGATACCCGCGAATGTTCTTGGGGGGAACGCATACACCATTGGAGTACTTGCCCCGACTCACAAAGTTGCTCGGGGGACCCTCCTTGTTCATCAAGCGCGAGGACTGCTCCCGACTTGCCACGGGCGGAAACAAGACCCGAAAGCTTGAGTTTCTTCTCGGCGACGCGCAGCGGCAAGGCGCTGACACCATTGTCACAAGTGGTGCGACGCAATCCAATCACGCCAGGCAGACAGCGGCCGCCGCCGCAAAGATGGGATTCCAATGTACGGTCGTACTCGAAGCGCGTGTACCGTCCATGGACCCGCAATACAGTGCGTCGGGCAACGCGCTGCTGGATAAAGTGCTGGGCGCCTCGATTGTTTCTGTGCCGTCGGGCGCCGACATGCCCGCTTTGGTGGCAGACGTTGCGCAGCGCCTGCGCGATGCCGGCCGCTCGCCCTATGTGATTCCGGTTGGTGGATCAAACGTGATCGGGACACTGGGTTTCGTGGAGTGCGCGGCGGAGATTCTGGCCCAGACCGCCGAACTACAGGTTCCCGCGGATCACCTCGTCGTGGCCTCGGGCAGCGCAGGCACCCATGCGGGGCTCATCGTGGGCCTTGATGCCCTGGGGAGTTCCTGTACGGTGTCCGGTATCAGCGTGGGCGCACCGTCATCCGTCCAGGCGGAAAAGGTTGGACATCTGGCCGCTGCCGTCTGCCGCGAGCTCGAACTGCCCGCGGGGGACATTCCTGCCCGGGTACGGGTCGATGACGAATTCATTGGGCCGGGATACGGCCTGCCGACGCCCGCGGTCAGAGAGGCGATTGATCTCGTGGCACGCCATGAAGGCATTCTGCTGGACCCGGTCTACACGGGGAAGAGCATGGCCGCCCTGATTCACTACGTTCGATCGGGTCGCTATGCCAAGCATGAGAACGTCATCTTCGTCCATACGGGAGGCAGTGCCGCACTGTTTGGCTACGAGCTATTTTTAGGTCAGCCCCAATAGACAGGCGAGCAAGAAAACGGGCCGGTCGCTGGCTGCCTTCGCCACTTGGCGGGTCCGCGCCGTACCGGCGACTTCTCGAAAGACCGACCGATAGCCGCCCGTCCCTGGCAGTGCCGGCCGCGACCTTGCGCAGAACACTGCTTCGCGCCATGGCCGGCCGTGCGATCCTGGCCGTCATTGCTCGAAGATGCTCATGAGCGTGTCCTCGGGCACCCCGATCTGCTTTCTCAACTCACCGTGCTGGTCGATCCAGACGAGCGCAGGTAGCTGATTGAATCCGAACTGCCTCAGCACGCGCATGTTGCCATCCATCTGGTGCTGGACGACTTCGGTAGCGGAGGCTGTCGGCATCTCGCAACGGAACGCCCAGGGCAGATGCGGGTGGGCCGCCTTCATCGCGCATTCGTCCACTCGCTTGAGAAAGACGGAGGAAGGGTCAGCGGCGGTCAGGACTTCCGCGGCACGACCGGCACTTTCCGGCCCGCGCAACCCGACAAGGATATGCCGGAGTCGCACCTTACCGCTGTCGACCCAAGGTCGGGCGTCGAGCCAGAACTTGAAACACGATTCGCAATTCAGATCGGTAAATACGTAGACGATGCGTGGCGCATCGGCCCTGCCCTCGCCAATCCAGGTCGTGCTCGCCAACTGCTCCATCACGGCATTGGACAGGCTGACACGTACTGCCGCGACCACGTCCGATTTGCCAGCCTCCCGCCCGGCCATATCGAGCATCGTCCCGATCACAACGTGCTTCCTGTCTGGGGCCTGATAAATGGCGATCGGTCGCCCGTCGCTTTCCGCCGCCCAGGCGTTCAACCCGCCTTGCGCCGCAATGGGCCCCAGTACGGCCACGCCCTGCTTGCGAAGAACGTCGAAAAGTCGGGATTCCTCGGGCGTGGCGGCTGTAGCGGTCATCAGGGCGGAAAGGAGGATGGTGGGAAGGAACCCTTTGCGGGGCATGCTGTCGATGTCAGGTCCGTAATGAGGATGCCGCGCCTATGATGTATCCGAGCCCGGCGAAAGGCACCCGGGAGGTCTGCGGCGCGCGTCGAGATTGCATGACAAGCGTTAACAGACCGTTAACATCGAGACGGAAGAATCTGTCGCAGTTGAATTGGAAGTGAAGAAAAATGCATGTCTTGCTTGTCGAAGATGATCCGCTGGTATGCGACGGGGTCGCGACCGGCCTGCGCATGCATGGATTCGAGGTGACGCCCGTGGGTAACGCCAGCAGTGCCCAGAGCGTACGACGATCCACTCATTTTGATCTCTGCGTGCTCGACCTCGGATTGCCCGACACCGATGGGGTCCATCTCCTGCGGCAATGGCGCGCGGACGGTGTCAGTTTTCCGGTGATCGCGCTGACGGCGCGCGATTCCGTCAGGCACAAGATCACGGGTCTACAGGCCGGCGCCGATGATTACCTGACAAAGCCCTTTGACCTCAACGAGCTGGTCGCCAGGATGCAGAGCGTTCTCAGACGCTCGACGGGGACAATCGTCAATCGCTATCGTTGGGGGGCGATCACGCTTGCGCCCGACAGCGGGGAGGTACACCGCGATGGTATCTTGATCGAACTCACGCGCCGCGAGTTCAGACTCCTCCAGGCGTTTCTCCAGTACCCGCAGCAGATTCTGACGACCTCTCAGCTCCAGGACAGCATTTATGGGCTGGACACGAATGTGGAGAGCAACGCCGTCAACGTTCACATCCACCACCTGAGGCGAAAGCTCGGGCCAAGGACAATTGAAACCGTTCGCGGACTCGGCTTTCGGCTGGGACCAGTGGAAGCGTTCGCATGAGCCTTAGGATCCGATTGCTGATCATCATCGGCACCTCGCTTTCGCTGGTGTGGACTGCCGTTGGCTTATGGATGTACCGGGATTTCAACCGCGAGGTCCGATCGGTGCTGGACGCCCGATTGCAGGCATCGGCAAGGATGGTCTCCAGCCTGATGGACAGGCTTCCGACAGCCCATCCCGACGCGCCTTTTGCCCCGACGTTCCCCCTCGACAAAGACGCGTCTGGCGGCTTGGTCTGCGAGATCAGCCTTGCCCGAGCTACCGTGGTACCGACCTTGCTGGCGCGCACTACGGGAAGTCCCGGTCTGATGCATGCCCAGCCGGGGTATGGAACCTACGAGATCGGCGGGATGGCCTGGCGCGTCTACGTGCTGCAACGTGATGGGATACGGATCGCGACGGCCGAGCCGGAAAACGTCAGGCGTGGATTGCTGCGGGACTTTGCGATGTCCGGGGGCGTGCCATTTCTCGCCGCGGTGATGGGCAGTCTCGCGATCCTGTGGCTGGCCATTCACCGGGGACTTGCTCCACTCGAAGGCATACGACTGCTCCTCGCACAGCGCGTTCCGGGCGACACCAGCCCGCTTCCCGCCATCGCAGCACCTAGCGAACTCCGCCCGCTGATCAGCACGGTGCAGCATCTCTTAATTCGCGTTCAGGATGCGCTGCAGCGTGAGAGGCAGTTCTCGGACGATGCCGCGCATGAGTTGCGCACACCTCTGACGGCCATCAAGACTAACATCCAGGTGGCGTTGCTTGGTCTGCGCAATCACGCACCGCTTCCGCTAGTAGAGCGCTCGATGGCCAACGCCGAAGCGGGCGCGTCGCGCCTGCAAGCCACCCTGGAAAGCCTGTTGCTTCTCGCAAGGGTCGAGGCCGGGGACGACGATTCGGCCACACATATGACGGACGTTCTGGACACGCTTCGCCAGTCAGTGCGGGAACTGGGTTCGTCAATGGGCGCCATGGACCGCGTCGTCGTGACTCCACCGTCCGACTCCAGCTCAGCCAGTGTCAACGTCCCCCCAGCACTCCTCGCGTCGGCAATACGGAACCTGCTGGAAAATGCCTTGCGACATGCACCGTTCGATACCGTCGTAGATACGGGCATCGAGCTGACCGGCAGCCGAGGGGTCCGCCTATTCGTGGTGGACCGTGGACCAGGTCTCTCGCCCGATCAGATTAAGCACGCGACAGAGCGCTTCTGGCGCTGCAATCCGTCCGTCGAGGGAAGCGGACTCGGACTCGCCATCGTCCAGGCCATCGCGTCCGAGTACGGAGGAAAACTCACGCTGCAAAGCCCGTCGACCGGCTTGACCGTCTGGCTCGAATTCCCGATCGCCACTGACGGCTGATCAAGCGAGGAGCACTCGGACTTGGGGGCATCCCTCACAGCGTCGTCCGGGCTCCAGGCACGCACGTGGCGAGGCAGTCCATGCCTTAACTACGCCTTAATTATTGAATCCTAGCATCCGCCAGATCCGTGCAAGCCCACGGACTGTCTCTCATCGTGAACACCAGGCGCTTCTGTGCGACCTGCTGCGGCGATCCGAGTTCTGCCAATGAAACCTTTCCATTGCGGATGTCCAATCCAATCTTCCGAAAGCCAAAAATTGCCGTCCTCAGCGCCGCGTGTGCGGGCACACTGCTGACGTTCCTCTGCATCGCCGAACCCTCGATGGCAGGCGGCGCATCCGAATACCCTGGCGTCATCCAAGACGCCGTGAAAAACGGGATCATAATCGTAAAGAGCTTCCCTGCGGCCTCGGGCCTCACGGGCTGGGTACTCGAGCGAGACGGTGAGCACTCCATCGTTTACACGACCGGCGACCGTAAAACGATGCTCATTGGCAATCTTGTGACGGATAACGGGAAGATCCTCTCGGCCGAGTACGAAGATCGGTACATCCCGAAAGCCGATTTCTCCGGCCTGTATGCAGAACTGGAAAAGACGCCGCAAGTCGTAGAGGGAACGCAAGCCAATCCGAAGCGGGTGCTCTACATCTTTACCGACCCGGAATGTCCATACTGCCACCTCGCGTGGAAGGCGCTGCAACCCTATGAGGCGGCTGGCCTGCAGGTCAGATGGGTAATGGTTGCCGTCATCAAGCCATCTAGCCTGCCCAAGGCCGTCGAGATCTTGGGCTCGGCAGACAAAACTGCCACCTTCCGCTCGATGGAGTCGAATCACGGCAAGCCGTGGACCGCGACGCTGAAGATGGAACCTGGCAAGGCTGCCTCGATTCAGAAGGGGCTGGAAAGCAACGCCATCCTGATGGAGCGCTTCAAGTTTGGTGGAACACCCGGGTTCGTCTGGAAAGACGAAAAGGGGGAGGTGCATCTGCAAGCCGGCATGCCAAAGTTGAGCGAGCTCACGCGGATCACGGGGCTGCCGCGACAGAAAATCTCGGACCCCGAACTCGCGAGGTTTCAGTGATGACGCCGGCCATTGAGGTTGCAAGCAGGGTCGCTGCGCTGTCTCGGTCTGCACAGCTCTGGGCAAGCTGGATCGTTCGCCTGATGGGTCGCCTGCCCCTCCCCGGCACACGTCCGGGTCTGATTTGGGCATTGCTGTGCTTGGCCCCGCGGTTCGCCCTTGGCGCGGATTTCCTGCCGCCCGACCAGGCATTCCGATTCACAGCAGATCGCGTCGACGCTCACACTGTCGCTGTCCATTTCGATGTCGAAGACGGCTACTACATGTATCGCGAGCGCTTTGCCTTCTCCGCAAGCCCGGACAACGTCCGGCTGCTCGCGCCAGCGTATCCCGCTGCGGAACGGAAATTTGATGAGACGTTCGGCAAGGACGTCGACATCTATCGCAAGGGCGTCACTATTGAACTCCCCTTCGATGAAGGATCCGCGCCTGGTGCCTGGGTGCTGCAAGTCACGTCTCAGGGGTGTGCCGACGCCGGGATCTGCTATCCGCCGCAGCAGCATACCGTGCCGATGTCCGCGCTAACGGGTGAGCATGCTGCCCCTGTCATCAATCGCGGCGCTACAACGGTCGCGGAGCATACGCCGCAGATGGAAGATTCCGAACTGGCGTCTTCATCGCCGCCGGACGTCTCCGCGCGAATCGACCAGGCACTCTCCAGCCGCAGTCTGATGCTGGTCGTCTCGCTGTTTTTCGGATTGGGGGTCCTGCTGGCCCTAACGCCTTGCGTACTTCCAATGGTCCCGATTCTATCGGCCATCGTCGTAGGTGCCGAAGCGAGACGGTGGCGGTCGTTGGGATTGTCGGCCGCGTACGTGCTGGGCATGTCGGTCATCTATACCGGCGTGGGCGTCACGGCAGGCATCATCGGCGAGAGCCTGACCGCGTTTCTCCAGGCGCCATGGGTCCTCGCCAGCTTCGCCATGCTGCTGTCCGTCTTGGCACTCGCCATGTTCGGCGTCTATGAACTGCAACTTCCCCAGTCCTGGCTGTCTCGCCTGCAGGCTTCCTCTGGCAAGCTCCACGGTGGACAGTTCATCGGTGCAGCGCTCATGGGCGCAATGTCCGCCCTGATCGTTGGTCCTTGCGTGACCGCACCACTTGCTGGTGCCCTTGCCTACATCGCCCGGAGCGGGGATGCCATGATTGGCGGCAGCGCACTCTTTTCGATGGCTCTGGGAATGGGCACGCCGTTGCTTCTCGTCGGCGCGGGCGCCGGCGCATTGCTGCCTCGCACTGGCGGATGGATGGTACATACGAAGACGGCCTCTGGGTACATGCTCCTGGCGCTGGCGCTCTGGATGGCAAATCCAATTATGCCGTCTTGGATATTCATGCTCGCCGTGGCAACCCTGCTCCTGGCAGTAGGCGTCGCACTAGGAGCACTGGCTCCCATCCCGGTGTCCGCACCGCTCGCGCAGGTGAGGAAGGCGATTGGCCTTCTCGCCGTGACGCTCAGCGTGGTGCTGATCCTGGGGGTTAGCTCGGGCGGCCGGGACGTACTGCAACCCCTTAGTCAGTTCACCATCGTCTCAAGCGCCGCTGGGGATTCGGGTGCGATTGATCCGCATCGGGCTGATCTGCACTTCGAATCGGTTAGGAATGTTGACGAGCTGGATGCAAGGCTCGCGCAGGCTGCGCGCGACCAGCGTCCGGTCATGCTGGATTTCTACGCCGATTGGTGTACGAGTTGCAAGGAGATGGAACGTTTCACGTTCGCGGATGCCAGCGTGAAAGATAAACTGCAACGATTCGTACTGTTGCGAGCAGATGTAACGGCGAACTCGCAGGAGGATCGGGCACTGCTCCGACGGTTCGGAATTTTCGGCCCGCCGTCGACGATCTTCTATGGGGCGGATGGCAAGCTCAAGACGGAACGCGTCGTGGGCTACAAGCCCGCGCCAGCTTTCCTCTCCACCCTCCAACGTACCTACCCTTCCTGAACGCGGTCTCGAAATCTCCAAGCGTTGACAAAGAGCGGCGGCCCCTGAGGGGCCGCCGCTCACAGACAAGAAACTGACCGCCTATCCTATTCGATCGTAATGCCTGCGTCCTTGATCAACTTTGCGAAATAAGGAATCTCGGCCTGAATCTTCTGCTTCATCTCGTCAGGTGTGGACAGTACAAGTTCGGCGCCCTGCTTCCGGAATGATTCCTCCATCGCCGGTGACCGAAGGCCCGCCAGTGCACGATTGATCTTTGCGATGATCTCCGGCGGCGTCCCCGCCGGGGCCATCAGCCCATACCATGCGCCCGCTTCGTAGCCCGCCACACCGGACTCAGCGACTGTCGGTACATTTGGCATCGATGGCCAGCGTGTTGCCCCGCCGGTGGCCAGAACTCGGACCCTGCCGGCGTCGACTGCGCCGCGGACGGCGGCGTAGTTGGTGAACATCACAGGCACGTGACCTGCCATGACATCGGTGATGGCGGGCGAGGCTCCCTTGTACGCGATATTGCGTAGCTTGACCCCCGCCATGCGATTGAACTGCTCTGCGGCGAGGTGAGCGGGGCTACCGGGACCGGCCGATGCATACGCCACCTCCCCCGGCTTTTGCTTTGCGTAGGCAATCAGTTCGGAAACGTTCTTCGCGGGAAAATTGGTGTTCACTACCAGCCAGTTCGGCACGTTCGCAAGAATCGACACCGGCGCCAAGTCCTTCAGCGTGTCATACGTCATCTTGGGGAACAGCGTCATGTTGACGGAGTTGGTGGTACTGGCCAGCAGGAGCGTGTAGCCGTCCGGCGCAGCCTTCGCCACGTTCTCTGAACCAATATTGGTGCCGGCTCCAGGCTTGTTTTCCACGACGACGGGCTGACCAAGCTCCTGCGACATCACGTTAGCGGCCTGGCGGCCGAGGAAGTCGGAGACCGCCCCCGCAGGATAGGGAACGATCAGTTTGATCGGCTTCTGCGGCCATGCCTTTTCAGCGCAGACGGAAAAGCTGACCGGCAATGCACATGCTGCGGCCAGTACAGCAACCAGTTGACGTCGTGACATCGTTGTCTCCGTGTTCTGTAGGCGATCGCAAGCCGCCTATCGATGAACTCAAATTTAGTTGTAGTCCTTCCTCGCTCGCCCGGTGCCGCGCTTAACGCTCCTCGGCAGATCGGTAAATAACGTCCATATTTGCGACGTTAGACACATCATAGTTGAGACCAAACGTTCCGTTACTAGTGTTAACCGCAGTATTCCCAGGGGCACCGCGGTTGGAAATTGCGCCTAGTAACCGTCTTTCTGAACAATATGTCTCATTATTGAACTGCTTAATTTAGATTTCGAGCCGAAGGACTGCAATTTCTCGACATCGAGTGTTGACTTCTCGCAAGTTTCGTCCTAACTTTGCACAAACGGCTTTTTCGGAACGTGGTGTTCCGTTTTTCGAGACAGGAGACAAACGATGCGAGACTCAGAAAACACGATTGCCGCTGGCGACAAAGGTGGTGCCGCGGCTTCGACGGATACGGGCCCGCAGGCCATGACGCCGTCGGAAGCCTTCGTTGAGACCATGGCCGCGAACGGCGTCACCGACATGTTCGGCATCATGGGTTCCGCGTTCATGGATGCGATGGATATCTTCGCGCCGGCCGGCATTAGGCTCATCCCGGTGGTTCACGAACAGGGCGCTGGGCATATGGCCGACGGGTACTCCCGTGTCTCCGGTCGACATGGCGTCGTCATCGGCCAGAACGGCCCGGGCATCAGTAATTGTGTGACGGCGATTGCGGCGGCTTATTGGGCCCACAGCCCGGTGGTGATCGTGACACCCGAAGCCGGCACCATGGGCATCGGCCTCGGCGGGTTCCAGGAGGCCAAGCAGCTTCCGATGTTCCAGGAATTCACCAAGTATCAAGGCCACGTCACGCATCCGGCGCGCATGGCCGAGTTCACTGGACGCTGTTTCGATCGCGCCATGGCCGAAATGGGCCCCACCCAACTGAATATTCCGCGCGACTACTTCTACGGGCAGATCAAGGCGGAGATCCCCAAGCCGCAACGACTCGATCGCGGCCCCGGTGGAGAGCAAAGTCTGAATGAAGCGGCCGAACTGCTGGCCAATGCGAAGTTCCCGGTCATCATTTCGGGCGGTGGCGTAGTCATGGCGGATGGCGTCGAGGAATGCAAGGCCTTGGCGGAGCGTCTGGGCGCCCCGGTCGTCAACAGCTATCTGCACAACGATTCGTTCCCGGCGAGCCATCCGCTCTGGTGCGGCCCGCTTGGATACCAGGGCTCGAAGGCCGCCATGAAGCTGATCTCGCGCGCCGATGTGGTGGTCGCGCTTGGCTCCCGCCTGGGCCCCTTCGGCACCCTTCCGCAGCACGGTATGGACTACTGGCCGAAGACCGCAAAGATCATCCAGATCGACGCGGACCACAAGATGCTCGGCCTCGTCAAGAAAATCTCGGTCGGCATCTGCGGCGACGCCAAGGCCGCCGCCGTGGCGCTCACCCAGCGACTGGCGAATCGTGCGCTCGCCTGTGACAGTAGTCGCGATAGCCGGGCGGCCGAGATCGCTGCCGAAAAGGCTGCGTGGGAGAAGGAGCTCGATGAGTGGACGCACGAACGCGATCCCTACAGCCTCGACATGATCGAGGAGCAGCAACACGAGCGTACGCCGACAGGCGGCACTTACCTCCACCCGCGTCAGGTGCTGCGCGAGCTCGAACGCGCCATGCCGGCGGACGTGATGTTGTCCACTGACATCGGGAACATCAACTCGGTGGCAAACAGCTATCTGCGTTTCGAAAAGCCGAGAAGCTTCTTCGCAGCCATGAGCTGGGGCAACTGCGGCTACGCCTTCCCCACCATTATTGGCGCGAAGGTTGCGGCGCCGCATCGTCCGGCGATCTCCTACGCGGGCGACGGCGCATGGGGCATGAGCCTGATGGAGACCATGACATGCGTGCGCCACAACATTCCGGTGACCGCAGTGGTATTCCACAACCGCCAATGGGGCGCCGAGAAGAAGAATCAGGTGGACTTCTATAACCGCCGCTTCGTGGCCGGTGAATTGGACAACCAGAGCTTTGCCGGCATTGCCAAGGCAATGGGCGCCGAGGGCATTGTTGTCGATCGACTCGAAGATGTCGGCCCTGCGCTGAAGCGAGCAGTCGATCTGCAGATGAATCATGGCAAGACCACGATCATCGAGATCATGTGTACGCGCGAACTTGGCGATCCGTTCCGTCGGGATGCCCTGTCGAAGCCAGTGCGCCTGCTCGACAAGTACAAGGACTTCGTCTGATTCGGTTTTGGGGATTCCATCATGAAAGCGATTCACCGGATTATCGATCGTGCCCGTGCGGATCCCCAACGCATCGCGCTCTGCGAAGCGGAAGATCCCAGGGTTCTTCTTGCCGCGCAGCGCGCGATAGCCGAAGGCGTCGCCCATCCCATTCTGGTGGGCGATCGCCACAGGATTACCGCAAGCGCCGACGACGCCAGCGTCGACCTCCGCGGCATCACGCTCTTCGACCCGGAGGGCGCCGAGTTTGCCGAACCCTTCGCGGAGGAACTTTTCCGCCTGCGTGAGGCAAAAGGGATGTCGCGCGGCACCGCCGCGACGGAGGTCCGCAAGCCTCTATGCTTTGCCAACATGCTGGTGCGGATGGGGCATGCGGATGGCTCTGTTTCTGGTGCCGAGCACACCACGGCAGACGTCGTTCGCAGCGCCATTCAGTTGATCGGCCTCGACCCCGCGTGCAAGCTGGTTTCCAGCTTTTTCATCATGATGCTCTGCGAACCGTTTCATACGGTCAAAGGCGGCGTCATCTTTACCGATTGCGGTCTGGTGATCGACCCCGATGATTGTCAGCTCGCCGAAATCGCGATGGCTGGCGCAGATAGTGCGTCAACCCTGTTGCTGGAGGAGCCACGCGTGGCGATGCTCTCCTTCTCAACCAGCGGCAGCGCACATCACCCTGCCGTCGACAAGGTGGTCCGGGCGACCGAGATGGTCCGCCAACGGCGGCCAGCGCTGGCCATCGACGGCGACGTGCAGCTCGATGCAGCCATCGTCGCGGAGATCGCGGCGAAGAAGATTGCCCACTCCCAAGTTCAAGGCCATGCCAATGTCCTGGTCTTTCCCAGCCTCGAGGCCGGCAACATCGGCTACAAGCTCGCGGAACGCGTGGGCGGCGCGAAGGCCATCGGACCGCTACTCCAAGGCCTTCGCAAGCCAGCCAACGATCTGTCGCGCGGATGCAGTGCGGACGACGTGTTTCACGTCATTGCGGTGACCGTCGTCCAAGCACAGGCCGCAAAGCGCCTGGCATCCATCGAAGTGTCCCTTTGATCTTTCCGGCTGGCTTCTCCACAGGAAGAGGCCAGCTTTTCCAACCCGATCATTACCCGGATCACCCATGCTGCTTCTCAACCCCGGTCCCGTCACACTGTCCCAGCGTGTTCGCCGTAGTCTCCTGCAGCCGGATCTTTGCCACCGCGAGAGCGAGTTTTTCGACCTCCAGGATGAGGCCAGGCAGCGTATCGGCGGCGTGTACGGACTCCACAGCGATGAATGGGCCTCGGTGCTGCTGACGGGATCCGGCACGGCCGCCGTAGAAAGCATGATCGCCGGCCTTGTGCCGGCGGGCGGCAAGCTGTTGATCGTACAGAACGGTGTATACGGCGAACGCATCGCGCAGATTGCCGCGCAATACCAGATCCCGCACATTATTGTGAAACACGCCTGGATGGACGCGCCGGACATCGGACGCATTGAGGCTGCGCTCCATTCAGACAAGGGCATCACGCACGTGGCCGTGATCCATCACGAAACCACCACGGGCCGCCTGAACGACCTCCTGGCCATCGACAGCCTGTGTCAGGCGCATGGCGTGCGGCTTCTTGTCGATGCCGTCAGCAGCTTCGGCGCGGAGGCGATCGATTTCAGTGGCAGCATCGACGCCGTCGCCGCCACCGCCAATAAGTGCCTGCACGGCGTCCCGGGGATTGCCTTCGTCATTGCACGCCGAACGGCCCTCGCGAGCGCGACAAGCCGCACCTACTACCTCGACGTGTTGCGTCATGCCAAATTACAGGACCAGCGCAACACCCCTTTCACGCCGGCCGTGCACGCCCTTTACGCGCTGGTGGAAGCCCTCCGCGAGCACAGTGACGAAGGTGGATGGACGGCACGGCATCACCGTTATGGTGCGTTGGCGGGCCAGGTGCGCCGCGGCCTGACTGCCCTGGGCGTCCGAGAGCTGCTGCCACAGTCCATGAGCTCGGTGGTTCTACGTGCCTATGCACTTCCAATCGGTCTGGAATATGTCCACCTCCATCATGCACTGAAAGCGCGCGGTTTTGTGATCTATGCAGGCCAGGGCGATCTATCCAAGACGCTGTTCAGGATCTCAACCATGGGGGCCCTCGAAACCGGGGACGCCGATAGGCTAATCGCAGCATTCGAATCCACTTTGCTCAAATAGACCAGAAGCGCGCTATGACGGCGATAAATCTCCCCGAACCATCGCATCGACCGGGCAAGCAGGACCTGGCGTTCACCCCTCCTTCCCCGGAGCTTTCCTTTGAAAGGGAAACGCCAACATTGCGCGCGCTGTCACTGCTCGAATTTCTCGTAGCAGCCGATCGGCCGCTCAGTCCCGCGGAGATCCTCCAGGGTTTCGATGCCCCCAAGGCCTCCCTGCACCGGATGCTCTCTGCGTTGGTGGCAGGCGGTCTCGTGGTGCGCGAGCCCGGCCCGCGCAATATCTATACGGTCGGGCCGCGGCTGGCGCGACTCGGATTGGCGATCGTCACGCGATCAGGCCCCAAACAACTCCGCCACGCGGTGTTGACAAAGTTGGTCGAGGATATCGGGGAGACCGTCAACGTCACCGTGCTCCACGAGAGCTCGATCCTGTATCTTGACAGGATCGAGGCACCCTGGCCGTTGCGCCTGGACCTGCAACCGGGTTCCCGTGTGCCCTTGCATTGTTCGGCCAGCGGGAAATTACTGCTATCGGCGCTCCCCCGGAATCAACGCACCGCGCTCATGCAACAGTTGCGACTGGACCGCTTCACGGCCAATACCATCACGGACATGGGCCGCCTGGAGGCTGAACTCGAGCGCTGCGTCGAGCAGCAAATCGGCGTCGATGACGAAGAGTTCATCGCAGGCATATCCTGTGTCGCCGTCCCGATCTACGATGCAGATGGCCAAGTCCTTGCCGCCCTTGCCGTCCATGCCCCCGCCGTGCGATCTCCGCTATCACGATCCTTGTCGCTCGTGCCCCGATTGCAGCGTGCGGCCGCCGAGTTGGCGAATACGTTCTAGGACGATGACTTTAGAGGCAGCACTTCCCATCTTGGCGGTGATGGCGGCGGCGAGCTACTTCCAGACCATCACCGGATTCGGTTTGGGCATGATCGCTGTGGGCGCCGCCAGCGGTCTTCATCTTGCGCCGGTGGCCACCATCGCGATGCTGGCGAGCCTTGTGACACTCGCAAACAGCGCAATGGCTCTGCCCGGCAAACTGCACCACATTGATTGGCGCGCCGTGGCGTTTGCTACTATCGGCATCCTTCCATCCGTAGTCATAGGCGTGCTGGCACTGGAGTACTTGAGCCGTGCTGCCTCCGGAATGCTTCACTTTGTTCTGGGCGCCGTGGTCATGTATGGTGGAATAACGGCAGCGTTTCGTCCCGCGCCATTGCAAGAGAGATCAAGCAATGGAAGCTTCCTGATGAGCGGGGTCTTCGGCGGTGTACTGAGCGGAATGTTTGGTGTTTCGGGTCCGCCGCTGATCTTCCAGTTCTATCGCCAGCCGTTTCCGCTCGTCGGGATCCGCTGCGCGTTGATTTTCATCTTCACTGTCACCTCGTCGACCCGGACCGCGTTCAATGCATGGCAAGGTCAAATTTCCCGGGAGACTCTGACACTAGCATTGGTGGCGGTCCCCGTCGTCGCGCTCGCCACGCTGATTGCCCGCGCCTGGCCACCACCCTTGTCACTGAAGGCGTCGCGACGGCTCGCCTATGGCGTACTCATGCTCATTGGGGCCGACCTCATGCTTCCAACCGTCCTTTCGGTGTTCAACTGAACTTTCGATCGGCGTCCGAACGCGGCCGTGCGCGCAGGAACTCCATTCCTTGCCCTCCACAGGGGTAGCTTTTCCCCAAGCCAACGTGGCCGAACGCCGGCCGGCACCTTAGCCCAGCGCTCGTCCCATCCATTGCACAATCTCCTGCAACAGCTTCATGCCAGGCACCTCGGTCAGATCTACAGGAAGGTTATGTCGATAGTACGGGCCTAAATCCAGACCAACGCCAAGGGCCATGATGCGCACATCGCGCTTCTGTTCGTGCGCACTCACCACCGCCCTCAGATGATTGTCGAGGTAGTAGGCGTCATTCGCCTGCCCTGTGGCGCAATCCATCGGACTGCCGTCTGAGATGACCATTAGGAAACGCCTCGTTTCAGGCCGAGCCAGGAGCCGGCCGCACGCCCACTCCACCGCTTCCCCGTCCACGCCCTCCCGAAAAAGATCCGCCTTCATTAATGCCGCAATATCGCTTCGCGACCGCCTCCAGCCACTAGCCGCATCCTTGAAAACCAAGTGGCAAGTTTCGTTGAGTCGGCCAGGGTGCGACTGCCGGCCGGCCGCCATCCAGTCGCGACGCGCCTTACCTCCATTCCAGTCACCGGTTGTAAATCCTAGGACCTCATTGGTCACGCCCAATTGATCAAGTGTTCTGGAGAAGACATCAACCATGACGGCAACGTTCGCGCCATGCTGCTTCATCGAACCGGAGCAATCGACGAGGAAAGTCATTGCGCAATCTGGGCGCGGCACGTCCAGATCGCGCCGAAATACCCGGCGCTCCCCAGGAGAACAGACGATCTGGGGCAATCGACGTCCATCTATGCGCCCCGACTCTTCCCCATCTGACCATCCGTCCCGTCTCGGCGTCGAAAACAGGTGGAGCATCAGCCGCGACAGCTTGCCGACGTTGATGTGCTGGGATGCGATCTGATGATCGAGCCGCGCCCGCAACTCGGCTAGTAGTGGACGCCGTACCAGGGAGCCAGCGTTGACCTCCCGATCGTAAGCCCGGGTATAGATGCGATAGCCGTCGGCGGACGCATCGAATACCTTACTCAATCCAGTGTCCACGGTTTCGATCGGATTCAGGTTCTCGACGTCACTATCCGACTCGACGGCAAGAATGGCCCTCGCCGCAGCGTAGCTAGTAGTCTGATCGCTACCATCACGGTTTGCACTGCCACGAAACTCCTCCTCCATCATCCCAGCTACCGCCTCGGCGTACTGCTTGGCATGGATCGCAAACTGGGCCTGCGAAGCGCGGTGGCGCCGCATTGCAGCGAGCGAGCCACCAATGCGATGAGAGATGCCGGCGCGCGTTGCTTCGATCAGATCTTCCGATTCACAAGTAAGGGGATAGCCGAGAAGTCGTGACCAGGCGATCTGAACCGCCGTGTACACCAGGATCCCGAACTGACTGTCTGCAAGGTTCGACCTCACGACCTCGTTGGACCAGCACTCGAAGCGGAGTTGCAGATTCTGCCGGACCCCACGCAAGCTCATTGGGACGAGAGATTCGCATCGAATCTGTTCCAGGACTTCAAACAGCATTCTGGCGGTCGGATCAACGGGGCGAACTCTTCGGTGAAGGATTCTGTCCGAGGATTTTTCCCGAAGTGCAAGCGCATCCGCGTCGCCCCGTAGCACCGCGCGTTTCGCAGACGATGCGTCCTGGACCGTCAACGCATGCGCTGGCAACGCCGCATGCCCGCGAAAAAGGCGTCCGGAACGGTAATGCAATCTGCCGTCGCCGGTCAAAGCACGTACCGCTGCAGCACACAGTAATGTGCGTTGCTGCTCGATGCGAGTCGACTGCCGTTCTGACATCATATCGGTAGCCCGGGTCAGTCAACGACACCCGTATCCTCGAGCTCCACGCCAAAGCAACGCTGGTAATACTCGGCCACAATTGGCCGTTCGGCAGGATCGCATTTATTGAGAAAGCTCAAGCGGAAGGCCATCAGCGGGTCACGGAAGATCTCGCAGTTCTCAGCCCACGTAATGACAGTGCGAGGCGACATCAGCACCGCAATGTCTCCCGAGGCAAATCCCTTCCGGGTCAGCTCTGCCAACGCGACCATGGATTCGACAAGTTCGCGACCAGACTCTGTGGCGAACTGCGGCACGCGCGCCACAACAATATCGATCTCTTGTTGGCGCTCCAGGTAATCGAGCGTGGCGACAACACTCCATCGATCGAGCTGGGCATGGTTCAGTAGCTGCGTGCCCTGATACATGCCATTGAGGTTGCCGAGCCCGACTGTGTTACTCGTCGCAAACATCCGGAACAGCGGATGCGGCTGGATGACGCGGTTCTGATCCAGCAGCGTGAACTTCCCTTCTCGCTCAAGGATGCGCTGGATCACAAACATAACGTCCGGCCGGCCAGCATCGTACTCGTCGAAGATCAACGCCACCGGGCGCTGAAGCGCCCACGGAACTATGCCTTCCTGGAATTCGCTGACTTGCAGGCCGTCCCGCAACACGATCGTGTCTTTGCCGACCAGATCCAGTCGGCTGATGTGGCCGTCAAGGTTGACCCGCACGCAGGGCCAGTTCAACCGGGCTGCCACCTGCTCGATGTGCGTCGACTTGCCGGTACCGTGCAAGCCCTGGACCATGACTCGACGATTATTCGAAAATCCCGCCAGAATTGCGAGAGTGACCTCCGGATCGAAGCGATAGACCGGATCGATCTCCGGCACGTGATCGTCTCGCTCGCTAAAGGCCGGTACCGTAAGGCTCGATTCAATCCCGAACGTATCGCGCACTGAAAGCTTCAGATCCGGCCTTTCCATCAGTTTCTCCTTCGAGCGTACGACGCCCGAGCTCTACAAGGCGACCCGCGGCAGATGACTCACATATAGGGCAACGAATGCCGAGAGTAGCGTCAGCCACGCACTGATCCAGATCATGACCAACGGTCGTGGCCGAGCCCGCATACCCTTCGCTTTCAGTTCTCTTCCTCTGAATCCGCAAGCCAGCGCAACGGCAAGGCTTGCAACTCCGACCAGGATCGCCAGCGCCCGGAAGGTGCTCTGCCCACTTACAGCCGCCCGTGCACAGCCCACGGCTATGACGGCGCTCGCCCAGCCTGTTCGCCCCCAAGCGAGCGATGTCCGCTCTGGCTGCACTCCTGGATCCCTCATATGCTCAACAGCACCGTGACTGTCACGCTGACGCAAAAAATTGCCGTGCCGAGCAGCGACTGGAGAATGCTGGAAGGAAGACTTCGGGCATGGCGCATGGCAACTTCATTTGCCTTCCAACGGAAGTAACAGGCCCCACCGGCAATGCATGCAGTCAGTGACAACGCAACGCACAGCATCTTAAGGGGAGCCGGATTAACGGCGTGTGTGGCGATCTGCTCGATCACCACGACGGTAGCGAGAAGCGCCAGCACCGTGCGTACCCACGCCAGGAACGTACGTTCATTGGCAAGGGAGAACCGATAGTCTGGGTCTTGCCCCTCCCGATACCACGGCACGTTTTGATCATTGCGCTGCATTGATTTCCTACTAATGTAGTTCGCTTCGATAAGAGGAAGAGATCAACAGAGATTCACGAAAACGCGGCAATGAAGCCCGTCATGGCAACCTGGATACCCATGACAAGACCTATCGCCGCCCCTCAATCACTGCGCGGAAAATTGCTGATACGCCTCGAAAGCACGGACGGAGTAGACGTAAGCCGCGCCAGTGTTCAGCGCCATCGCCGTACCCAGTGCGTCTGCAATCTCCGCTTCGGTGACGCCGGCGTTCTTGGCGGCGTTGGCATGCGCGGCGATACACGCATCGCAACGCGTCGTCACAGCAACCGCGAGCGCGATCAATTCCCGCGTTTTCGGATCCAGAGCGCCGTTGCCGTTTTGGCTAGCGTTGAATCCTTGATACGCAGCCATCAGCTTCGGCGCGGCCTTGGCAAGGGCTGCGCCCGCCTGCTTGTTCTTCTTGAACGATTCGATCCAGTCTTGCAGCATTTGTCTACCTTCTATGGTTGGGGTAAAAACTCCACGATCGCACGTTGGAAACCGATGGAGGGGGTGCTCCGAGGAGCGTGTCGCGTTACTCGGCAGAGATTCCAGCCTGTCGGATAACCTTGCCGTAGTTGGCCACATCGGCCTTGAGGATCGCGCGCATTTGGTCGGGCGTGGAAACCGCCGGTTCCGCGCCCTGTTTTCGCGCGAACTCCAGGACGGCTGGTGCCTGCATGCCAGCGAGGGCCTGCTGAATACGCTCGATCACCTGTGGCGGCGTGCCGGCGGGCGCCATAAGCCCCATCCACGACGTGGATTCAAAACCCGTAACCCCTGACTCGGCCAACGTCGGCACATTCGGCAGCGACGGTACCCGCTTGGCGCTGCCTACCGCCAATACCCGAACCTTGCCCGACTCCACGGCAGGCTGGATGGCCGTCAGGTTCATGAATGCGACCGGCACGTGTCCCGCCATCACATCCGACATTGCAGGGGTGCCGCCCTGATAACCGACATGCCGCATCTTTATGCCGGTCATCCGTCCGAACTGCTCCCCGGCCAAGTGTGCCGGGCTACCCGGGCCAGGCGTTGCATAGGCAATGCCATCCGCTTGGGACTTGGCGTAACTAATGAACTCCGTCACGGTCTTAGCCGGGAATGCGTTGTTGACCACCAACGCATTGGGCACTGAAAACAGCACCGCCACCGGCGCCAAGTCCTTTTGAACGTCGTATGATATTTTGGGGAACAGCGTCATGTTGATGGCATTCGTGCTGCTCGCAAAGAGCAGCGTGTAGCCGTCCGGCTTGGACTTCGCGACCAAGTCCGCACCAATGTTCGATCCCGCGCCGGGCTTGTTCTCCACCACCACCGGCTGCCCGACGCTGGCCGAAATCACACGCGCCGCCTGCCTCCCGAGCACGTCCGCCACGCCACCAGGGGCCCACGGAACAATCATTCGGATTGGCTTTTCCGGCCATTTTGTTTGTGCCATGGCACCCGTACAGACGGCTGCCCCGCAGAACATCACTGCGGCAAGGGCGATTTTCTTGAGCATGTCTTGTCTCCGGTAAAGGCGCCTCTGTGGGCGCTCTTTCACATTCACGCTGGATGTCTACATAAGTCGATTCTGATGCGGCGCGAGTTCGCTGTCGGCGCGCCGAGCAATGACGTTTCGCTCACCAACCCGATGAAATAGGTTGGCAGGACTAGCGATAGTTGATGCACGTATCTAGCGAGGCGATGTCCCGATGAATCATCGCCTCGCGATGGACTACGACTGGGCGAGGCGGCTGTCGAAGTCTTGTTGGTTTGCCAGCCAGGCGAGGGTCCGTTGTGCATCCGAGCGTCTGGCTGCTTCGTTGGCATATTGCACAACGATGTCGCGCTGGGCGTGGCTTGCCCCCACCTCCTGCAGCAGCGGACGAAGCTTATGGATCAGGGAGAGGCACTTATCGAACTCCCCTTCCTCAAAAGCAAGAATGCCTTCGCATGCGTCCAAGCCTACACGTCGAATCGCTTGGGCAACATGCATATCGCTGTCGCTTGCATAGTCTTTCATCGACTGAATGTGGGCTCTGGCCGCGCCGAATCGCCGCTCCCGGGCAAGCGACATCACGGAATGCAGATCGGTGAAGACCAATGCATGGTCATCGCGATGCGCTTCTGCATAGTCTGCGAGGAGCTTCCAACGCGCGCCGACTTTGGCGCCCTTGAATTCGACGCGCGCCAGGAAAGACGCGGCATTCTGAATGTCCAGGTAGAAGTCCGAGTCGCCGGTGTAGATGGCCTTGTCGTAGAGCGCCAAGGCCGACTCGATATCGCCCGCCTCCAGCGTGAAGAGACCGAGATGCCACCAGAGATGACCGCGAAACGGATTGCGGTCGTCCCACTTGTCGAGGGGTACCGCGAACCATTCGCGCCCTTCCGCATGGCGGCCCTGCATCTCGAACACGTGCGCGACTGCATGCACGGCCCACAGGTCGTCCGGACAGCGCGCCACGGCATCTCGCCCGTATTCCTCCGCCATGGTGAAGTGACCGTTCTCCTGCAAACCGAAGGCCAACATGCCCAGGACGTTGCCGTAGTTGGGCATTTCCGGCGTCCATGCCGGAAGCGCTGCAGCCGGCACCGATTGAAGGACTTCGGTTCGCCCCATCCAAAAGCTCACGAAGTGGTGCAAACGCAGCGCGAGAATGTCATGCGGATGGTCGATCAGGATCTGCTGCCACTGCGCGCAGGCGGAATGCAGGTCTCCCAGCCGCCAGAATTCAAGCGCCCGGAC
Source organism: Cupriavidus sp. SZY C1 (assembly GCF_032190535.1). Classification (NCBI taxonomy): domain Bacteria; kingdom Pseudomonadati; phylum Pseudomonadota; class Betaproteobacteria; order Burkholderiales; family Burkholderiaceae; genus Cupriavidus; species Cupriavidus sp. SZY C1. The sequence goes on along the minus strand of NZ_JAUANU010000003.1, from coordinate 135,386 downwards.
GTGTCGCTGCTCCCGTAGCGACGCATTCTGAGCGCATCGCTTTGCATTCTCCAGCGCGACACTGGCGTTGTCGTACACGTTGAAGCTGCTGTACATCATCAGCATGTAGCCACGCAGACAATGGGCCATACAGAATGATGGTTCGATCTCCAACGCATGCTTGACGCTGGGCATGGCCGTCAGCCGATACTCCAGAAGGTCTGACATCGCCTGGTTGTAAGCGGCCAGGGCGGTGGAGTTCTCTACGGTGATTGCGAGGTCTTGATTGTCGAACATGGAAGTCACACTAATCTGTACCGAACTGTCGGCCGCGCCCGGCGCGGCCGACGCCCATCTGACGTCTATCGCCTAGCGCTTGGCATTAGGAATCAGGCTCGCCTCCTCGTCGGTGAGCGGCTTGGGCTCAGCCTGAACGACCGGCTCGTAGTAGGGGAAACGCGCGCGCCCCTTGACGGCGTTGGTTCCTTCCGCATCGCCACCACCCCGCACGTAGCGCGACTTGTCACCGTGGCGGAACTCGAACGACCAGTTGTCGCGCTTCTCGTTCTTCACCAGCGACCACAGCAGTTGTCGCGAGGCTTGACTGCGCAGCACGCGCTCGTTGAGGGCATCGGGACACCATCCTTCGAGCACCGTGTCATGCATACGGCGCTCGATTTCGGAAAATTCCGGATCGCCGCACAGGTTCTTCTGCTCGTTCGGATCCGATTCCAGATCGAAAAGCATGGATTCGTGCCCGTGCGTGTAGGTGTACTTGAAGCTCCCTTCGCGCACCATACGGCAAGGGGCGCAGACGCCCATGTCGCTGTACTCCGAGAAAGCCCGGTCGCTCCAGCCGGTTCCCGTGCCGGTCATCAGGCCAGTCATATCGCGGCCATCGATCTCGGTGACGGTGTCGACCTTTCCGTCGTCGGCAACCGACATCAGGGTCGGCATCAAGTCCACGAGCGAGACGTTCTTCTCGACTACCTTGGCCTTGGGCAGGCCGGGGCCGCCGATAATGAGAGGAATCCGGGTGGCGTTCTCAAAGAACGTCTGCTTGAACCACATGCCGCGCTCACCCATCATGTCGCCGTGATCGGCCGTGAACACGATGATGGTGTCTTCCAGAAGCTTCGTCTGCTTCAGAATCTTCATCATCTCGCCAAGCTTGTCGTCCACATAGCTGATCATGGCGTAGTACGCGTGACGAGCATTCTTCGTATGTTCATCCGTGACCTTGAGGCGATCGCGGCCATGCGAGTAGTAGAGCCACTTGCTATGCGTATCAAGCTGGTCGAGCGGAATGGGGCCGACTTTCGGCATATCGATCTCATCGTGATCGTAGCGGTCCCAGTGTTCCTGCGATGCGGTGAACGGCGAGTGGGGGTGTGTCAGAGACACCGTGAGGAAGAACGGCTTGTCACGGGATTGGCGCGCCAGATCATAGATCTTCTGATTCGCCATGAAGGTGGTTTCTTCATCGTAGTCGAGCTGCAGGCTGCGGAAGCAAGGTCCCGCCTCGACTACGGCACGCATGTTGATGCCGGTCGGTGCATTGCGGGGGCCGGCTTTCCAGTCCGGCACCCATGCAAAGTCAGCAGGATAGATATCCGTGACCAGCCGCTCCTGGTACCCATGGAGCTGATCCGGCCCGACGAAGTGCATCTTGCCGGAGAGGGTCGTCGCATAGCCGAGACGACGCAGGTAATGCAGCAGCGTCGGCGTGGACGCCGTCAACTCCGCAGCATTGTCGAATGCATCGATGCTCCACGGCAGACAACCGCTAAGCATGGCGTAACGCGACGGTGCGCAGATCGGCGAGTTGGTATACGCGTTCTTGAACGTGACACCCTGCTCGCTCAGCGCAGCAATATTCGGTGCCTTGACCACGTCGTTGCCATACGCCGTCAGCGCGTTGGCGGTCAATTGGTCGGCCATGAACAGAATAATATTCGGGCGGCGCATTCCAGTGTCTCCTTTCGTGGATAGCATGTTTTGGGTTTCGGATGTAGCAGGTTAATTCTGGACCTAATGGGGAGGGAACAACTACGAGACAATCTCCATGGTTTTCCCTGTATTGATGCTTCGGGACCGGCCCGTTCCCTTACCGCTATAGTCTTCGCGAATGATGTCGGCGGCCTTCTCCGCCACCATGATGGCTGGGGCATTCGTATTGCCGGACACAAGTGTCGGCATCACCGAACAGTCGACTACGCGCAGGCCCTGGACGCCGTGCACCCTCAGGCGTGAATCGACCACCGACATGTCGTCGGTTCCCATCTTTGCCGTGCCAATCGGATGAAAGATGGTCGCGCCGTGGTTCCTGCAGAACTCCAGCAGTTCCTCGTCAGAGTTGGTCTCCGGGCCAGGCTTGAACTCGCGCTTTACATACGGACGCATTGCCGCCGAATTGGCGATTTCCCGAGCGGCCCGGACGCCAGCAATGGTCGTCCGTTGATCGAGCTCCGTCGCAAGGTAGTACCCCTGCATTTCTGGCGCGGCCAACGGGTCCGGCGAAGAGATCCGCACGTAGCCCTTCGATTCGGGGCGCAGTTGGCAGATCGACAGTGTGAAGCCAGAGAACGGATGAACTTTCCCGCCGGCCATGTCAGCAGACAGTGTGGAGACGTGAAACTGGATGTCGGGTGTGGCAGCCACCGGCCGACCGTGCTCATCCTTGAGAGCACGCATAAAGCAACCGCCTTGGTTGATACCCACTGCCAGCGGACCGCTGCGATATAGCAGCCACTGCAGACCAATCTTGGCCTTGCCGATCCAGGAATTGAGTTCGTCGTTCGTGGTGATCGGCTTGGTGCATTCGTAGTAGAGCCGTACCTGCAGGTGATCCTGCAAGTTTTCGCCAACGCCCTTCAGATCCTGCACGACGGGAATCCCGAACTTTGCGAGCAGATCCTTCGGGCCAATACCCGACAATTGCAACAGTTGCGGTGACTGAATGGCACCCGCTGCCAGCAGCACCTCGGCGCGGCAGCGAGCCGAGCGCCTGACCCCGGCCTGCATATAGTTCACGCCAACGACCCGGCGTCCCTCATAGATCAGTCCAGTCGCCTGAGCTTCCGTTTCGACGCAAAGGTTCGGGCGGTTCCGTGCCGGCGTCAGAAAGGCGCGCGCCGTGCTGCAGCGGCGGCCACGATCGGTTGTGAGCTGATAGTACCCAGCGCCCTCTTGGGTCGCGCCGTTGAAGTCGTCGTTGCGCGGAACACCCGTCTGTTCTGCCCCCGCAATGAATGCCTCGATCAGTTCGTGCTTCTTGCCCACATCCGAAATCTTGAGCGGGCCTTCGCCACCGTGATACATGCTCGCGCCACGCTGGTTGCCTTCCGACTTCCGGAAGTACGGCAGAACTTCGTCGAAAGACCATCCCTCATTGCCGAGCGCCGACCACAGGTCGTAATCCTCGCGTTGCCCCCGGATATAGATCAGACCATTGATCGAGCTTGAACCACCGAGCGTCTTTCCGCGCGGCCAGTAGATCCGTCGGTTATTCATGCCCGGATCCGGCTCCGTTTCGAAGCGCCAGTTGACACGCGAATCCCACATCGTCTTGCCGTAACCGATCGGGAGATGAATCCACATCGACTTGTCTGGCGGACCCGCTTCCAGCAGAAGCACGCGCGTATTGGGGTTTTCAGTCAAACGCGCTGCGAGCGTGGCTCCCGCGGAGCCGGCTCCCACAATGATGAAATCGAATTCTTCAGACATGTCTCACTCGCCTGTCGTGTTGTGATCGTAGTGAAAGCATCTTAGACAATGTTTATTTGGAACGCAACGTTCCATTTCTAAATATCTACCCTCATGAAGCCGGAACAGTACAGGGGTTAACCCTCGAAGCCAGCATGCATCGGGCGGGAGAGTTCCAAAACGCACATCGTTGGGTGCCAAATGCGGACCACTCACCGCTCCCGGGATGTCGCTGCAATGCGCGCCGGCATTCAGTGGATCGCCGAACTGGCGGCACGGCGCGGATGAACTCAACCCTTTCCCAGGATCGCGCAACCCGGAGTGCCTAGCGCCTCCGCGGCGGGCAGGTATTGGTGCCGCGCACCGAAGCATTGACGACCCGTCGGAGCGTCGGCACTACCAACTCGTCCGGGTCAGCGCAAATGTGCGAGGCACAGTGGAATAAATCGGTTCGTGAAAAGGTTTACCGCTTTGCAGTCCATCGCAAACCTCTCATGGAGACCCATATGTTCAAGAGAATTTTCGTCGCATCGGCAATGGCATTCACGGCATTGAGCGCAGTCGCTGCGCCCGCGGCTTCCGACGCCCAGACCCACTTTCAAGCTATCGCTGCAGGAGATGTCGCAGCGGTGATGCACGGCTACGCAGACGCAGCGCACTTCGTCTGGGTCGGTGGGCCTTTGGACGGGACCTATACAGGCGTCGACGCCATTCGCCAAGTCTGGGAAAAATTCACCAAGTCTCAGGGCACCATGAAGGTCGCGGTGGACAAGGTCGAGGAAGCCTCGAATCCGAAGGGTTCTAGCGTGACGGCCAATGTCACGTTTCAGGGCAAGCAGCCTATTAAAGTCCGCTACGTGCTGACGTATCGCGACAACAAGATCGTCAGCGAAACGTGGCAAATCGACCCGAAGCTGGGTCCGGCCACGTACTGAAGATTCGGATGTAGCGAGGTGGCAGCGTTCTGCCACCTGCTCTCGGCGAGGCCGAGGCAAAGGGCTCGACGGCCTTGGGCGAGCCCTTTGCGTCTCGCCGACCGCCGCGTTCGAGGCGAACATGGCGCGCAATGCTGAGCGCCCCACGAAGCGTGGGGCGCTACACGAGACTGCATATCGTGAAGTGCGATGCCGGCTATCCCGCTGCCCAGTAGTCGTCTACTCCTTCAGGCAGGTTCAGACGAGGAGCATGCCGAGCGCCGCACCGGCCACCATAAGAAAGACGAACAGCAGACCCGCGAGTACCAATGGCGCTCGTCCCGCGCGGAGGAGATCACCAATGCGTGTTTGCAGCCCAATGGCCAGCATCGCACAGGCGAGCATCCAGTTGTCCAGCGCTGTCAGCCCGGGTTTCCAGGCCGACGGTACCAACTCAGCGGAATTCACACCCATCACGGCGACGAATGCGATCGCGAACCAGGGGACCGACTTAAGCAGGCCCCGCAGATTTCGCGAGTCGCTGGATTCCTGCGACCAACTGGTCTTCGGCCAGAGCGCCATGACTAGCAGCAGCGGCGCCAATGCCAGCACCCGGACCATCTTGGTGACGACAGCCGCATCGGCCGTGGCGTCGCTCACCATCTTGCCTGCCGCGATCACCTGGGCAACTTCATGCAGCGTTGCACCAGTAAAAATGCCGAAGCTCTTCTCGCTAATGGCCAGGTGCCAGTGCTGGGTCAGCAGTTCATACATCCAAGGGTAAAGGAACATTCCCGCAGTACCAAACAGCACGACCGTCGCGACCGCCACTGCGGTTTGCCGGTCATTGGTCCTCACGACGGACGACACCGCAATTGCTGCCGCTGCACCACACACCGCGCTCCCGGCGCTCACCAGTATGGCTTCACGCCGACTCAGACCCAACACGCTGGATCCTAGCCAGGTTCCGACAATCAGGGTTCCAACAAGCATCGCCAGTGGCAGGACCACACCACCGACCCCAAGGGCCGCAATCGCGCCAAACGTCAGGCGAAGCCCATAGAGGGCAACACCCCAGCGCAGCAGGTAGTGCCGGGCAAATTGCATCCCCGGCGCCAGTGGCATAAGCCACTCCTTGGGCATGGTGTTAGCTGCCACCATGCCCGCGCCAATGGCAAGCGTCAACGCCGAGAGACCGTATCCCGAAATGGTCGGATGGTTCGCCAACGATTGCGCGAGCCACGCGATTGCGGCCAACGGAATCAGCGTCAGGATGCGCTGCCGCCATAGGGTCAATCCCGACGGAGGGGCGATGGATGAAGCAGTGGAAGGGGCCGGCGCAGTCGACATAGGAGAGCTCAGAGAATGACAGTTGTGTTGTCAGCCTAAGCGCCGCCACTTGACCAGTAAAACTGGATATATCGCTAAGTCTTACCCAAAATCCCGATTTGACGTCATCGCACCACCATGTTATGGAACATATTGTACCTATTACTGGCTATGTTCATTTCTTTTTGGTCCTTTTCGTTCCACTTCATCCGAGATATGATCCTGTCCACGGACGAGCATTTGCCGGTACTCGCCCGCACAAACAAAAATGGAGACAAGGCATCATGAATCGACGACGCGCCATGCTGGCGATCGCAGGCAGCACCACGTGCGCACTTTTCCCCGAACTCGGAAACGCCCAGGCAGCTTGGCCCTCGAAGCCCATCAAGCTAGTTGTGCCCTACCCTGCGGGAGCCATTTCTGACTATTTGGGTCGCTACATTGGTCGCGTTCTGTCCACGGAGCTGGGCACACCCGTTGTCGTGGAAAACAAGCCGGGAGCTGGGACCAATATCGGGTCGGACTCTGTCGCCAAAGCAGCCCCGGACGGCTACACCTTGCTCTTGGCGAGTAGCACGAACGCCGTGAACGTCACGCTCTTTCCCAAGCTGACCTATAGCCCGACCCGCGATCTGACGCCAATCTCGATCATTGCCGACGTGCCGAACTGCCTGGTGGTCAATCGTGATTTCAAGGCGAATACCGTCGCCGATCTGATCAAAGCGGCCAAAAGCGATCCGGGCGGCTTGGCTTACGCCTCCGCAGGTCCAGGCAGCCCTGCGCACCTTGCCGCGGAAATGTTCAATCGCATGGCGGGTGTGCAGATCCGGAACATCTCCTATAAAGGCGCCAGTCCTGCGATGGCAGATGTGATCGCCGGACATGTTCCCATTGTGTTTTCCCACCTCGCCGCAGTGCGCGGTGCGTATGACGCCGGGAAGGTGAAAATCCTGGCCGTTGCAAGCAAGTCGCGGTGGCCGGTACTGCCCAACATTCCCACGATTGCGGAATCGGGCGTTGCCGGCTACGAAGCAGGGGCATGGTACGGACTCATGGCACCGGCTGGCACGCCGAAGCCCATCCTGGACCGACTGCAAGCCGCGTTGAGCAAGATGCGAACACCGGCTACCGCCGAAGCGATACGCCAACAGGGAGCAGATCTGCGGATTAGTGGCGCAGAAGATCTGAAGACGCGCCTTGACAGTGACATCAAGACTTACGCCGCGCTGATCAAGACAGCAGGCATCGTGGTCGAGTAGCGACAACCACGCATCGTGAAGACCGGTACCATTTGTGTGGTACCGGCGTCCTGGAATCTACAGAAGGCCTCGCATTCTTGCCGCGGCTTCGCGCAAGGCGGGCAGCTTACCAATTGCGGATTCGACGTTCATGCGTGCCGATGGCGCATGAACGGAGATTGCGGCCCTCGCGATCCCTTGTCCGTCAAGCACAGGTACGGCAATAGCCACCAAGCCAGGAATGAATTCCTCCTGATCCAATGCATACCCATTGACGGCGATCTTCTCGCACTCTGTGCGCAAAGCTTGCGTAGACGTGATGCTAGTCGGCGTAAGCGGTTCCAATGGCAACTGGGCCAACAGTGCCTCTCGCTGAGCCGGCGCCATCAACCCCAGGAACAACTTGCCGCTGGCGGTGCAGTGGAGAGGTACATGAGCTCCCGCATCAAGCGTCAGGCGCCAAGGCCACGGGGCTTCCACGCGATCCAGATACATCACGCTGGCGCCATCCAGCGTGGTGAAATTGCATGTCTCACCGACCTCTTGTACCAGAGAGGCGAGAACCTCGTGGCGAAGTCCTCGCAATCCGTCGTGGTTCAGGGTATCGAGTGCAAGCCGACGGAGCGTTGGGCCCACCACATAGAATCGCTCATCAACATCCCGCGCAAGGTATCCACTCGCGAGGAGCTGCGCACACAATCGATGGGTGGTCGCCTTCGGCAGGCCCAGCTCTGCGACAAGATCCGCCAAGGTCATCGCACGGCTGGCCCCCGCTACAGCATGCAGCAGCCTCAGCGTTCGGTCGGCCATGGCACCGCCAAGCGACGGTGCGCCCGATACGGCAGCGTCAGCCGCGGGCGTGTTCTTGGCGGGCGCCGAAACCCTCCCATTCAATTTCTTAGGTTTCGTGTTCCGACCGATTCGTTGAGTTTCCATGGCTTGGTCTTGGTGAACTGAGGGGGCAGGCCCATCCCGCCCGTCGAGTACCGTCCACTGGACCCGTGCGATGAAATCGTTCCATTTCAACGGGTCAGGACGCTCCAATGTTGAATAAATGGTATCACGGGCGGATTCGCTATCAACTATTACGCAGGGTTCACAGCAGATCCGCCATCTGTTTCGCGGCACGATGGAGCGCCGGCAATTTGGCCACAGCATCCGTGGCGGTCATGCGGACCGCGGGACCATGAACGGATATGGCCCCCCAGACCTTTCCTGCCGCGTCTAGGACTGGAACAGCAATCGCAACCAGGCCGGGGACAAACTCCTCACGATCCAGCGCATATCCGTATCCGGCGATCTCCGCACACTCACGTCGCAGTGCCTCGAGCGAGACGATGGTGGCCGGCGTGAGCGCGTCCATGCAGCTTTGCGCCATCAGTTGTTCACGCCGTCCATGCGGCATCAGGGCCAAAAAAAGCTTGCCGCTTGCCGTGCAATGCAATGGGACCTTTGCACCTGGCTCAAGAGTCAGGCGCCAAGGCCACGGCGCCTCCACGCGATCCAGGTAAAGCACACTTGCGCCGTCCAAGGTAGTGAAATTGCTGCTCTCCCCTACCTCAGCGACGAGTTCCATCAGAACGCTTTGTCGTTTGGCCCGGAGTTCCCGTCGATTGAGTGCATTCAGCGCCAGACGCCGAAGCGCCGGGCCCCGAACATAGTGGCCGTCCGCCAAGTCTCGCGCAAGGTAGCCCTGTGTCACGAGGCCACTACAGATTCGTTCAATGGTGGACTTCGACAGCGCGAGGTGGCTGGAAAGCTCTACGGCAGTGGCGCCGCGACTAGCACCTGCGACGAGACCCAGGATGCGCAGGGTGTAATCGGCGGAAGTCGCGTTTGGCACAAGACTTCCGTCTTGGGACGAGTTGCCATTCTCAGTTTGTTCGCAATAAGCCATAAAGATCCTGCGGGTTCGCGCGTTGCTAGGTCCCCCACCAGGGCGACCTCCGAGACGGTTCGTCGTGCGCCGCGGAATGCGAATCGTCGATAACCCACTGGATCGCGCAGGTTGCAGACGCGTGATAGATGAGCATTAACCAGTGCCGGGACGCCACCCTGAAGGCACCAAGCCGCCGCAGTACTTCCCGCCACCGACTGAAATGTCGAAGCATCGCTGGACCTCGCTTTTGGGGACAGAGTTTGCGCTTACGCGCCCACACACTCAAGCATAGTGGAACATTTCGTTCCATTCATTACCGTTTACCCGAACTTTCGCCACTAAAGCGGCGCAGAGTCCTCGTCAGGACACTCTGTGGTTGCCGTGAGCTCATTTATAAAGGGTAAACCCTAGAAATGAAACGTTGCGTTCCATTGTTTTGGCTTATAACATTCACAAAAAAGACCAATGGTCCCATTCACAAAGATGAACGGGCGACAGGACAGCACTGGAGACAACTCGTGGCAACTGGCAAGGCATCAGTCCCGGAATCACTCGAACAACGCCCCCCTCGGCAAGCATGGGTCGTCGTAGCCCTGCTTTCCGTTTTCATGATGATCAACTTCGCTGACAAGGCGATCATTGGCCTAGCCGCGGTGCCGATCATCAAGGAGCTCAATCTCACCCACGAGGAGTTTGGCCGCGTAGGCAGCTCTTTCTTTTTGCTCTTCTCCATTTCCGCCATCCTTGGTGGATTCATCGCCAATCGCGTGTCGAGCAAGGTGGTTATCGCCTCAATGGCCTTGCTTTGGGCCATTGTCCAGCTCCCGATGATCGGCGCGGTGACCCTGCCGATGCTTATCGCCAATCGGGTCATCCTCGGCGCGGGCGAAGGTCCAGCCTACCCAGTCGCGCTACACGCCGTATACAAGTGGTTCTCCGACAAGCAGCGGACTTTTCCTTCCGCACTAGTCGGTATCGGATCAGTCCTCGGCACAGGCATCTCGGCGCCGCTCCTGACGTGGATCATCGTCAGCTACGACTGGCACGCCGCCTTCGGTTTTCTCGGCGTGGTCGGCCTGGTCTGGCTCGTTTTCTGGCTGGTGTTCGGCAAGGAAGGCACAGGTTGTGGGACCCGCGCAGGTGGAGTGGGATGCAATGAACTTCCGCGAATCCCCTATCGCAAGCTCCTGACCTGTCGCACCGCTGTCGGCTCAATGCTGGGTTCGTTCTCTGCGTACTGGGCGCTCACACTGGCGGTGATTTGGCTACCGGTGTTTCTGGTAAAGGGCGTTGGATATTCGGCCACGCAGGCAGGCTGGATTGTGGCCCTGCCCTCCGTGGCGCAGATCTTCCTGGCGCCGTCTATAGGCTTTGCTTCACAGCGTCTCCTGGCACGTGGATGGAGCAGTCGGGCCGCCAGAGGCTTGCTCGGCGGTAGCTGCGTCATGGTCTCAGGCCTTTCCATGATTGGGCTTTCCCGTATCGATGGTGGCCTCTTGCAGATCCTGCTGATCATCGGGAGCTTCGCTACCGGCAGCGTCATGATCAACCTTGGCGCAGCGCTCATTGCAGAAATCAGCCCTTCCACGCAACGGGGTGCAATGCTCGGCATCAACAACGCCGTCTATACGTTGGCTGGCATCGGCGCACCGTGGGTCATGGGACACGCAGTGGATATTGGCGTGGACACGTATGCGGGTTTTCGCTCCGGCTTCGCCTTTGCCGGCACATTGATTCTCTTGGGCGGCCTCACAGCCATCTTCTTGATTCGCCCCAAGCAGGATATCGACAGGTTTCAGCAAGGTGCCCAGCGGTCCGACGTCATCGATCAAGGGCAACGATCGGCAGTTCGAATGGGGTAACCGCCAATCGTCTCCCGTCGGGCCGTCCAGCACCCGGTCCATTTTCCCCAGCAATTCATAGCCAGTTTTAGAACCAACCACACGAGGAATGAAAGTGAACTCTCAAGCCATCCGTATTCAGAACCATATCAATGGCGAGTGGGAAGACGAGGTCGGTGGACAGTATGTCCCGCTCCGTAACCCTTCCACCGGCCAGGTCATCGGTGAGGTGCCGATTTCCTCGCCCGAGACGTCCCGTCGCGCGGTTGCCGCGGCCGCGGCTGCGTTCCCCGCCTGGAAAGCCATGCCTCTGCCGAAGCGCATGAACTACATCCACCTCATGCATCAGGCCCTGAAGGACAATCTGGAAGCCCTTGCCCAGGCCGTTGCCGTCGACCAAGGTAAGCACATCGCTGAGGCGCGAGGTGAGGTCGGCCGTGTCATCGAGATCGTTCAGATGGCGTGCGCGATTCCTGCGCTGATTCAAGGTGAGACGATCCAGGGCATCGCAAACAACATCAATGGCCGCGTGATTAAGGCCCCGATCGGGGTTTTCTGTGGCGTTGCCCCGTTCAACTTCCCGGCGCTGGTCTTTGGCTGGTTTATCCCCTTCGCAATCGGCACCGGAAACACCTTCGTCTACAAGCCGTCCACGGAATCGCCGCTGTTCATGCAGAAGATGATGCAACTTCTCGTGGATATCGGCCTTCCGAAGGGTGTGGTCAACGTGGTGCACGGCGAGCGCGAGACCGTCGAAGCCTGGTATGACGACGACAATGTCTCCGGCGTTTGCCTGGTGGGCTCCACGCCAACCGCCCAAGCCATTGCCGCAGGCTGCGGCCGTAACGGCAAGAAGACCATGCTGCTCGGCGGCGCCAAGAACTTCCTGCTCGCAATGGAAGACGCGCCGATGGACCTTCTCATCGAGAACGTGCTGATGTCGGGCTACGGCTCGGCCGGCCAGCGCTGCCTGGCGGTGTCGAACATTGCCGTCGTTCCAGAAATCTACGACGAATTCGTTGAACGTCTTGTGGCCGCATCGAAGGGCGTCCGCGTAGGCGATGCGACCGATCCCGAGGTCTTTATGGGTCCGGTAATCTCCGCAAAGGCCAAGGAACGCATCGAACGGTACGTTGACATTGGCGTAGCCGAGGGCGCCACGCTGGCACTCGACGGCCGGAATCCGTCGGTTTCCGAAGGCAACAAGGAAGGCTATTTCGTTGGCCCCACGATCTTCACGAATGTTACGCCGTGCATGCAGATCGCTCGTGAAGAGATCTTCGGGCCGGTACTGAGCGTCATCAAGATCGGTTGCATCGATTCAGCTCTCGACGCCATCCGCAAGCATAAGCTGGGCAATGGCGCCTGCATCTTCACGCAGAACACCTATTACACCGAAAAGTTCATCTCCGAAGCTGACGTCGGCATGGTTGGCGTGAATGTTGGGATCTGTGCTCCGCACCCGTACTTGCCGTTCGGTGGCATCAAGGGTTCCCTGGTCGGCAACAACAAGGTTCAGGGCAAGGATGCGATCGACTTTTTCACGCAGAACAAGGTCGCAACTGTACGCATCGTCGAACCCGGAGCCAAGCCTGCCGCAGCGGGTAACGCAGGTAACGGTGCGGTTCGTAGCTGCGTTGCGAGCTAACTAGTCTCGTAAGCAGTAAGGAGGGGCGCTGCTTCTGCACCGCCCCTCTTTTTCCATACGCTGTCCTCTTGTGCGTCAGCGTACTTGACCGCACCGCCCTCACTCGCTGGCCCAGCACCGCGACGGAATCAGGTGTCGCGAAAGAGCTGCAATCAGCAACCGTAGGTCCAACTCTAAGCCATGACAACAATCGACGTAACTGTCCCAAACAACGGCGACCTCGACCAGGGCGCAACCCTGCTTAGCTGGAGAGTCAACGTCGGCGAGGAAGTCGCCCGTGATCAGATTCTCGTCGAAGTGGAGACTGAGAAGACCGTCATCGAGATCCTTTCCCCAACCGACGGCGTTTTGCTGAGCATCGATCGGGCAGCCGGTGATCTTGTTAGGCCCAACGAAGTGCTCGGCACCATGGCGTCGGCTGCGAACTCTATCGCCGCCGCCGATTCAATTTCTGAACGTGATTTCTCCAACGTTTCGTTGTTCCCAGTGAACATCGAAGAAGCCAGCGAAGGGAGATTTGATGTAATGGTGATCGGCGCCGGCCCCGGCGGCTACATCGCGGCTATTCGTGCCGCCCAACTGGGTCTAAACGTGGCCTGCCTGGAAGGCAACGCCTATGACGATCCCAAGGGCGAAGCCCGCCTGGGCGGCACCTGCCTGAACGTGGGCTGCATCCCGTCCAAGGCGCTGCTGGCTTCGTCCGAAGAGTTCGAAAACGCCTCGCACCACCTGGCCGACCACGGCATCACCGTGGGTGACGTCAAGGTCGACGTGGCCAAGATGCTCAAGCGCAAGGACGACATCGTCGGCAAGATGACGAAGGGCATCGAGTTCCTGTTCCGCAAGAACAAGGTGACCCTGTTCAAGGGCTACGGCAAGTTCGCCGGCAAGGCAGCCGAAGGCTTCCAGGTCGAAGTGAACGGCGAAACGCTGACCGCCAAGCAGGTCATCATCGCCACGGGCTCGAAGGCCCGCCACCTGCCGGGCATCGCCGTCGACAACAAGCTGATCAGCGACAACGAAGGCGCGCTGAAGTTTGAGACGGTGCCGAAGAAGCTGGGCGTGATCGGCGCCGGCGTGATCGGCCTGGAGCTCGGTTCGGTGTGGCGCCGCCTGGGCGCCGACGTGACCGTGCTCGAAGCGCTGCCCGCATTCCTGGGCGCCGCCGACGAAGGCGTGGCCAACGAAGCCCAGAAGCTGCTGACCAAGCAGGGCCTGAAGTTCAACCTGAGCGTCAAGGTCAACGAAGTCAAGACCGGCAAGGACAACGTCACCGTTGCCTACACCGACAAGGACGGCAAGGACCAGACGCTGGAAGTCGATCGGCTGATCGTGTCAGTCGGCCGCGTGCCGAACACCGACAACCTGGGCCTGGAAGCGGTTGGCCTGGGCGTGGATCAGCGCGGCGTCATCGAAGTCGACGACCACTGCCAGACCAAGGTGCCTGGCATCTGGGCAATCGGCGACGTGGTGCGTGGCCCGATGCTGGCCCACAAGGCCGAAGCCGAGGGTACCGCCGTTGCGGAGCGTATTGCAGGGAAGAAGCGCCTCGTCGATCTGAACGCAATCCCCTCAGTAATCTATACCAGCCCCGAGATTGCGTGGGTCGGCAAGACAGAGGCAGAGCTCATCGATCAAAAGCGCGACTATACAACCGGCTCAGTGCTGTTGAAGACGAACGGCCGCGCGCAGGGCATCGGCTCTACCGATGGTTTCGTGAGTGTTTATGCCGACGCGAGGACTGGGGAGATCCTGGGTGTACACATCGTGGCACCAAATGCGTCTGATCTGATTGCAGAAGCAGCGCTCGCCATGGAACTGCAGGCCACTGCCGAAGAATTGGCGCACGCCGTCCATCCTCACCCGTCTCTGTCCGAATGCCTCAAGGAAGCGGCAACCTTGGCGCTCGATGGAGTAAAGGGTGCAAACGCCTCCACACCCATACCGATCGATGATCGCAAAATTGTGAGTTAGCGCGTCAATAGCTCACGCCGGTGCATACTGGCTATGCACCGGCGTGGCAACCGGGAACTCGCCAATCAACGTGAGTTTCTGTCAGCCAGCGGCCCTGAAGGCTCCGGAAGCACTGCAGCCCGTGCAGCGACTTCTGGATTGCCACACACGGTCGCTCCTCGTTCGTCTTGTCGCGGAATCGCACGTCACACTGTTCCTCCGTGCTGTCCGTTGGAATGGACAGTCTTGTCCACGCCGCATTGTCGCACCAGCGCGACGTCCGTCACACGGCAAGGCCCGCCCCTTCCGGAGCGGACCTTGTGTCGGCATTCAAGCTATTTGCTTTTCTTGCCACCTAAGCGCTTTAATATCTTTTCCCACCACATGAGTTTCTCGTAGGGGGGATCGTACTCATCCTTGTCTATCCAGTGACGGTGCACCTCGGTGGGCGTAATTTCGCCAGTGTTGGCATTCACATGCAGCCCAATTCTGCCGGTAGGGAACCATGACGACACTTTTGGGCAGGGAAGCCGGAAGCCACAGCGCCATAGCTGAAGGTAGATGGAAGCTTTCGTTGGCCACCAGGCAGGGAAAAACCAGCCGGCCACGTTCGAGTGAACTTGAATCCTCATCTTCCTGAGGTCCACACCATCCGCGACTAGCTTGGTTGCGATGTCCTTCAAACTGGACTCTGGCATATCACAGTGCCAGAGGAAGCCTGCCCCGCCACCGTCAACCGTTCCTGCCACGCCTGTGCAGGGACCAATGTTCTCGGTAAAAGCTCTCGCTCTTCGTCGCGAGCCAGTAATACCTTAGAGTCCCGCTGTTGTACTTTTTTGACCATTCAACTCCTTTTTATGCTTTGTTGTTCCCAACAACACGTACGGTTTCGCGGACAGCGCTGTGAGGTTGAATTACGGCTTCCGTTCGCAAAACTGAACCGTGGACAGTTAGGGGCATAAAGGGAGGTCCCGAGATTTGCCACTCGCTTTTGGAGCGAATCGACATGCTTCCCCATGCATGGTCCAGACACCTTTTACGGACATCTTTCGGTGGGTCGTCTAAAACGTTCCATAGGCATGTGCTTCCGCCCCTCGACAGGGGGGGGCGACACTCGACCAGCTAAGCTAACATAGCGCGGTCATCCGTAAATCAGAGCTTCGCCCCATTTCCACCATTGGCGGCCTGGCAATGCCAGTCGCTGAGAGCTGGTGTTCAATATAAAATAATTGCGAGTGAATTATGGCTTTATTGAGAGTCGTCTCTGTAAAATTTACTCATTACAAAGCATTTAAAAATTTTTCCATAAATCTTCAAGAATTCAATGTTTTGGCCGGACCTAACAATTCCGGGAAATCTACAATTGTCGGAGCCTTCCGGATTCTGCATGAAGGCTTACGGAAGGCTCGCGCCAAGAATCCAGAACGAGTCACTGTCGATGGCATCGCCATGCAGGGCTACAAGATTAATATTGATGGATTGCCGGTCGCATCGGAGAACATATTCCATGACTATGACGACAGTCGCACTGCGACAATAGTCTTCCGTCTATCCAATGAAAATATTTTGTATTTGCATTTTCCCGAGCGTGGTCTTTGTGTTTTGGTGGCCGAGCCAAAAAATGGCGCTATTCGAAGTCCCAGTCAATTTCGAAATGCTTACGACATTGATATTGGATTTGTCCCGATTCTCGGCCCTGTGGAGCAGCACGAACCTCGGTATCAAAAAGAAGCCGCACGAAAGGCCTTACTCGCAAGCGGGGCGTCTCGTAATTTTCGAAATATTTGGTATTACTACCCAGAAGACTTTTCCCGATTTCGTGAATTAGTGCAATCAACTTGGCCAGGGATGGACATCGAACGGCCGGAATTGAGCGATGACGGTAAATTTCTGTTAATGTTTTGCCCCGAGGAACGATTTCCTCGCGAAATCTGCTGGTCTGGCTACGGCTTCCAAGTTTGGTGCCAAATGTTGACTTTTATCGTCAAATCATCCTCGGCCAGCCTCTTGGTCATTGATGAACCGGACATCTACCTCCACTCAGATCTTCAAAGACAGTTGGTCTCCTTGTTGCGGGAACTGGGCCCAGATATTGTCTTAGCAACTCACTCTACAGAGATTATCGCAGAATGCGAACCAACTAGTCTCTTAAACATCAACAAGCGAAAGAGTTCGGCTAGCCGAGTTCGAGATGTTTCTCAATTAAAGCGGGTTTTTTCAGCCCTAGGGTCGAACCTCAACCCGACCTTAACGCAGCTTGCAAAAACTCGGCGTGCCGTTTTCGTGGAAGGATTGGATTTTCAGATTCTTGCGCCATTAGCTCGAACGCTGGGAATGCAAAAACTCGCAAACCGCAGTGATTTTGCGGTGATCCAGACAGAAGGTTTCAATCCTCGAAGGGCAATTGATCTCGCTGCTGGCATCGAGAAGACAGTCGGAGGGAAGATTCTGCGGTCGGTAATTCTCGATCGCGACTATCGGTGCGACGAAGAAATATCCGAAATCGAGAGAGAGCTTAAAGAGAACGGATTTTACGTACACATACACAAGCGCAAAGAAATCGAAAACTACTTACTCACAGTCAAACCACTTACTCTAGCCCTTCAAGCTCGCCTGCGAGAGAGGGAGCGAAGAACGGGTAAATTTGTTGGCATGCTTCCGAATATTGAAGCTCTACTTAATGCGAATATGGAAGATGTACGCCACGAGGTTTTTGCGCAACTACTTGCTCGCTATTCTGACTTCAAGAAACGTACCGCAGGCAATCTAGATTCAGCGACCGTTAACGCAAAGCTATCTAGGGAATTTGAAGCTAGGTGGTCGCAGGTCGAGGGGCGCGAAGCCATGGTGCCTGGAAAGGAGATTCTTGCCAATCTTAACCGCCAATTGCAAGAATCCTGTGGGGTGACACTGAGCGATGGAGTTATCGCCAATCAATTCTCGCGAGAGACGATTCCCGAAGATTTGCTGCATTTACTCGATTTTCTAAATCAGTTCGGTCAAATGACGGCCCCAGATTAATAAGGATTTCATTGTCGGCTACCGCTCTGCCCTGCCAGGAGCGGACGACTGTCGAAATAGTCCGAGCCGTAGCGGATCTTATACTCGTCCCAAATATTTCCAGACGCGCGAATGATGTGATCCAAGTCCTCGCGCTTCATCGCGCCCCCTCAGCCGATAGGGCTTCGGCAACATCCCCAAGAACGCCCCCCTTTTTAAGCGCTCTAACCTGAAAGATGACGCGTTGCCGCACATCGTCCGGTAGCACCGTCGGTAGCGGCGACGCCTGCCTCAGCTCCTGAGCCCGCTTGGTACGCCCAAGCGCCTTCCGCCACATGTTATGGGCAATGATGTTCTCCCATTCCCTCCACAAGCTTTCGGAGCGACTCGGTCCATTGGCCAGCCACTTAGCCAGCGTCGCCCTTACCCGATCTACAAGCTCTGGGTTGGTGCGTAGCAACCGCACCGCTTCCTCATGTAGTGCCAGGCTTTGCAGATCTTGAGCTTGATGCCGATCCGGATCAGAGCGAACGAAGACCTGAACCTGCGGGGTAGCGCGCCGAGTGTTCGCGCTGGCTGAGCCCGGCGGTGCGGGCTGAAACGTATCCGACACCAACATCGCGAGATCCCCAGCGACGCCCAGTACCGACATCACGCGCAGGTAGGTTCCGATCGATGGAGTCGGATCTCCAGCTTCGACTGAAGTGAGCGTCGTCCGCGACACCCCCACTCGTCGAGCCATCTCGATGGTCGTCAGGCCTTTCGCCTTGCGCAGGCGTTTGATTCGATCACCCAACTGCAGAAGCAATTGGCGCTCGAGAACGGGGGTTGTGCTGCGTAACGTCTCCATATGTCCAGTATCCTAGGCACATTCCAACATTTTGCCCAGTTTGCTGAACAGATGAGGCTAAAGACGTGGTCCCTCGCACGTCACACGGACTATAGAAAGCTTCGAGAGGGCGGGTTGCTTGGCAGGTTTTCTCCGGTGCAGTGATTGCCGCACTTTGCTTTTCGACTTCCGAAAAACTGGGCCCAGTTGCCGATGCCCTCGCCGGCGAGAATTACTCGCATCAACTCCCCTCGAACGAAGCCAGCACGTCGTCCGGCAACGCCGCATCGAAATCGTCCGCGATCTTGATCTCTCCCCTCAGGTCTCCAAACCGTTGCACCTTTACAGCAGCCTTAGTTGGTACCAGCGCCGCCGCCGGCTTACCCGCCTTGGCGATAACTATTTCTTCCCCACCGGCAGCGGCGTCGACGAGTCGAGAGAAGTTCATCTTCTAAAAATGAATAGTTTTCATTCCCACCCCTTATCGACTTAGTCCAGTCTAGCCAAATCGCACAGTGAGTCGATTGCGGTCGAGGTGGTCATGGTATGCCGGAGGGAGAGTGGAGAGTGTCTTGACTGCCTAGTCTTGCTCTCTGGGTCACAGAGACGGAAGCGGTTCAGGTGAGCGCTGCACCGAAAAGACGGCCAATAGGCATGAGAAGCGGACAGCACGCAGAAGACAGTCACGATTGGCCGTGATGTGTCGATTGCGCCGACAAAAAAACCGTAGAGCCTGTAACGATGCGGCTTTCCCACCGATTGCTTTACCGGATTCTCAAACTTTATTGGCAAGATTTCTCAATCTTTATTGTCCCCCTACAGCAATCGCCGGCGCGTTCTGCCAGCCGCCACCCAGCGCCAGGAACAGGTTGATCTGGTCCATCGCCACCTGGGCGTCGGACGCGGCCAGCGCGGCGTCGGTGTTGGCCAGCGTGCGGTCGGCGTCCAGGCTCTGCAGGTACGGCGAGCGGCCGGCCTGCCACAGCATGCGGTTCTGGCGCGCGGCCTCGTCGGCCTTGTCGCGGGCGGCGCGCAGCGATGCGTTGCGCTCCAGCTCGTGGGTGTAGGCCGACAGCGCGCCCTGCGTCTCGCGCAGCGCCTTGAGCACCACGCCGTCGAAATGGGCGAGCGCCCCTTCCGCGCCAAACTCCATGTTGTGGATGCGCGCGCGCGTGCCGCTGGTTGGAATCGTCCACGAGATCGCCGGGCCCCAGCCCCAGTGGGCCGTCGGCGCCTGGCCCAGGTGGTCCAGGATGCCGGTGAAGCCCGCCGACGCGCCGATGCGGATCTGCGGGTACAGGTCGGCCGTCGCCACGCCGATCTTCGCGGTGGCCGATGCCAGCTCGCGTTCGGCCTGCCGCACGTCCGGGCGCCGCTTGAGCAGTGCCGTGCCGTCGCCCACGGGCAGCGGCTGCTTCAGCGCGGGCACGTGCTCGCAGGCCACGCTCTTGACGTCCAGCGCCATCGGCGGCTTGCCCAGCATCACGGCCAGCCGGTAGGCCGCGCCCTCCTGCTCGGCGCGATACCGGGGCAGCACGGCGCGCAGCGTGTCGGCCTGGGCCTGGGCGCGCAGCAGGTCGGTCGGCTGGCCGCGTCCGGCGTCGACCAGCTTCTGCGCCAGCTTCACGCTGCGTTCCTGCAGATCGAGCTGATGCTGGGCCACGTGCAACTCGTGTGTGGCCGTGCAACCCTGCACGTAGGCGCGCACCGTCTCGGCCACCACGCCCACGCGCGCCTGGTCCAGCGCGGCATGGCTGGCCTGCGCGGCCGCCAGCGCGGCCTCGTCGGCGCGCTTGAGCTTGCCCCAGAAGTCGATCAGGTACGACACCTCGAAGCCGATGTCGCCGAAGTTCATCGCCGGGATCTTCTCCTCGTGCAGCAGCGGCTCGCCGGCAATCTGGCCGCGCTCGGCGCTGGCGCGGAACTTCGCTTCGGGCAGGTTCTCGGCTTCCACCTCGTGGTAGACGGCAATCGACCGCTTCAGGTTGGCCGCCGCCACGCGCAGGTCCGTGTTGGCGACCAGCGCCTGCTGCACGAGTGCGTCGATGCGGGGGTCGTCGTAGAGGCGCCACCAGTCGTTGGGCACGTCGGCAATTGACACCGCGTCGCTGTCGGCATGAGCGAACGGGCCGTTGGCCGCGGCCGACTTGACGGCCGCCGCGTCCGGCACCTTGTGGTCGAGGCCGACGGTCATGCAGGCGGCCAGCGCCAGCGGCATCATGGCCGCCAGCGTGGCACGGGCAAGGCGATTCACTGCAGCACTCCGGTTGCGGGCGCGCCCTTGCCGGCCAGCGCGACCTTGTCTTCAGGGGCATGGCGTGCCGCGGCCGGCGCGGCAGGCTTGTCGGCCGTCTGGCCGCCGTCCTTGACGGACACCGTCGCGGTGCGGCCCGCCACCAGGCGCACGTCCGCCGGCATCTGGTCGAAGTGGATGCGCACCGGCACGCGTTGCGCCAGACGCACCCAGTTGAATGTCGGGTTCACGTTGGGCAGCAGGTTCGAGCCATTGGTGCGGTCGCGATCCTCGATACCGGCCGCGATGCTCTGCACATGGCCATGCAGCACGCGCTTCTCGCCCATGATGCGGATGTCCACCGGGCTGCCGATATGGATGCCATGCAGCTTGGTTTCCTCGAAATAGCCTTCCACGTGGAACGACCGGGCGTCGACCATCGACAGCACCGGCTTGCCGGTCACCACGTAGTCGCCCAGGCGCGGCAGCCGGTCGTTGACGTAGCCTTCCACCGGGCTCAGCACCCTGGTGCGCGCCAGGTTCAGCTTCGCCACGCCGATGGCGGCATCGGCCTGCGCCAGCTGGGCCTCGCCCTGCTGCACCTTGGCCAGCCCTTCCTCGATGATTTCCTTGGACACCACCTCGGACAGCTTCTGGCTGCGCGATGCCTCGCGCCGCGCCTGGGCCAGATTGGCGCGCACGGCCGCGGCGGTGGCCTCGGCCTGGCGCAGCGCCAGCGCGTAGCGTTCGTGGTCGATCTCGAACAGCACGTCGCCGGCCTTCACATACTGGTTGTCCTTGACGGCGATGTGCGTGACCAGCCCCGAGACGTCGGGCGCCACCTGCACCACGTCGGCGCGGATATGCCCGTCACGGGTCCACGGGGCCACCGTGTAGTAGTCCCACAGGTGCTTGACGACAACCGCGCCAGCGGCGGTGACGGCCAGCGTCAGCACGACCGGCCCGAGCGAAGAGAGTCTGAGTTTCATGATTGCAGCGAAGGAACCAGCGCCACCACGCCACCGAGGACGATGGCGTACAGCGCCAGATTGAAGAGGGACCGATGCCAGACAAGCCGGTAGAACCCCACGCGCGACAGCACCGCGCGGGCCCCGCTCGTGATGACGAACGCGACGAGCATCCACACCAGCAGGCTGGGGATGAACACGCCATAGAGACTGATTTCACCGGGCATCATGCTTTTCCGGAAACGGTTGCCGGCACCGCCGGCGGAAACAGGGCCACCTGCATGTCGACCAGCGCGGCCAGCGCCACGGGCGACTGCACCTTCTGCCGGGCGTTGTCCAGCCGAGTGCGCAGCGCGGGCGGCGGCGCGTCGGCCGTGCCATCGAGCCGCGCCTTGTAGTAGCCGGCAATGCTGCGCAGCACGCGCCGCACCGCGTGGCGGGCATCGTCAGGCATGGCCGGCATCTCGCGTTGCAGCGCCAGCGCGGTCAGTTCCACGCGCACCTCGCTGAAGCCGTCGGACGACACCTCGCTGGCGCTGGCGGCCAGCCGCGGCACCAGTTGCGCCAGGCGGTCGAGCATCCGGGCGCGCAGCCGCGTATGCGAGCCGGGGTCGCTGCCCAGCGCGTTCTCGGCGATGTCGCTCCACCCCGCCCGCACCAGCCGGCGCGTGGCGGCGCGGGTGCCGAACGGCCGCACCACCAGCGTCCACGCCAGCGCGAACGCGATGCCGGCGATGCCCGCCACGTTGCTGTTCAGGAACGACTGGAAGTTGGCGCTGTAGGCGCCCTGGATGCCGATGTCGTTGGCGGTGACCACGGCCAGCGGCATGCCGATCATCGCCAGGCGCGGCTGCGCCACCAGCAGGCCGATGATCAGGTACGGCACCGCGAACATCAGCACCAGCATCTCGAAGTCGTGCGCCACCGGCAGCACCGCGAACAGCATCACCAGCGAGATCAGCAGGCAGACCAGGTTCCAGTTGAAGAACGACTGGATCATCGGCGCCGGTTCGTCCAGCGCGGCAAAGAAGCAGCACGAGATGGCGCCCAGCGCCACGGCACCGGCGCCATCGGCCCAGCCCGTGTGGATCCAGACCATGCCCATCGCGTAGATCGCCAGCGCCACGGTGACCACCGAGAACAGCAGCATGCCGTGGTCGTAGTGGCGCGCGCGGCCCACTTCCCAGCGCAGGAATTCGGGCACCCACTGGCCCTCGATGTGCTTGTCGCCCAGGCGGCGGCACAGCGTCACGCAGTCGTGCCAGAGCGCCAGCATCTGCTGCAGCCGGTCTTCGGCGGCGGCAACCAGCGCCGCGTCCCAGCCCGGCTGGAGTGGCGTGGGCGACAGAACCGGCCGCGCACCATCGGCCGCGCCGGCCTGGATCCAGTCGCGCACGGCCCGCATCTGCGCGGCCAGCGGCGCCGACACGCCACCGGCGGCCTGCAGCGATTCGACGATCGTGGCCAGCGACGACAGCACCGGCAGCAGCATCGTCATGCGGCCGCGCAGTTCGCGGGCGGCACGCACCCGTGCGGCGCTTTCGGCGTCGTAGCCAAGCTGGCTGATCAGTTGGTCGAGGGCAAGGATGTCGGCCGCCAGGCGGTGGCGGCTGTGGTGGCGCGACACGGCCGCGCCGGGCGTCGGCGACAGCATGTCCCCGGCCCACAGCGCCGCGTCGGCCATCCACTGGCGCGACTTGTCACGCAGCACGTTGGCGACGCTGGCCGGAAACACCACCGCGCCCACCACGGCCGCGCACAGGATGCCCAGGCAGATTTCCTCGGCACGGGCCACGGCAAGGTCGAACACGGCGCCGGGGTTGTCCACGGAAGGCAGCGCGATCAGCGGCAGCGTGTAGGCGGCCAGCATGAAGACGTAGCTGCGCGGCGTGCGGTGCATCAGCGCCACATACAGCAGGCAGGCCACCCAGACGGCCACGGCGGCCGTCAGCAGCGGCGGCGAGTTCACCAGCGGCGGCACCATGGCCACGCCGGCGGCGGCGCCGATCAGCGTGCCCAGCACGCGGTACAGCGCCTTGGAGCGCGTGGCGCCGGTGAGCGGATGGGCGACGATGTAGACCGACCCCATCGCCCAGTACGGACGCGGCAGCCCCAGATACATCGCGATCCAGAGCGCCAGCATGGCGGCGGCGAACGCCTTGAAGGAAAAGACCCAGTCCCGGGCCGACGGCCAGCTCATCATGGCGGTCAGGACTCCTGCTTGCCGCCCGCCGATGCGGCCGCCCGCGACAGTGCATCGAGCACGCGCAGCGCGGCGGCCATGTCGGCCTCGCTGATCTCGGCGAACACTTCGGCCCGCAACTGCTTGAGTTCCACCTCGATGCACTCGGCCATGCGCTCGCCGGACTCTGTCAGCGACAGCACGTTGGCGCGCCGGTCGCTCGGGTCCACCTCGCGGCGCACCAGGCCGGCCGCGCAAAGCTGGTCCACCAGCCGCACCAGCGTGGCACCTTCCACGCCCACGTAGTCGGCCAGCGTCACCTGGCGCACGCCGCCGCCGAGGCGACGGATAAACAGCAAAGGGGCGGCCGCCGCGGCGGAGATGCCGTGGGCGGTCACTGCGGCTTGGCTGATCTGTCGCCATTGGCGCCCGGACAGCATGAGCTGGCCGGTGAAGGCGAAACGGAGGGCGTCTATCGGAGGCATGGGCCGAATGATAGACGTGAATTAATTAGGATGCAAATGATTTCTTTGCGAATTGTTTCACGTACACCATCCGCCACATTGAGACAGCAACTCAGCCAGATGTGCTGGAAACGACAGGCGGCGCGGCGGTGCGCAGGTTTGTCAGCATGTCGTCGACCATCTCGGCCAGGCCGAATTGCGGCTGCCAGCCCCAATCCCGCCGGGCGGCGCTGTCGTCGATGGAATCGGGCCAGCCCTGCGCGATGGCCTGGCGGTAGTCCGGCGCGTAGCGGATCTCGAAGCCGGGCACGCGCTGGCGGATCGCGTCGGCAATCTCCTGCGGCGTAAAGCTCATGCCGGCCAGGTTGTAGCTGCCGCGCTCGCGCACGGCGTCGCGCGGCGCCTCCATCAGTTCCAGCGTGGCGCGGATGGCGTCGGGCATGTACATCATCGGCAGCCGTTCGCCGGCGTTCAGAAAGCAGGTGTAGGGCTCGCCGCGCACCGCGTAGTGAAAGATGTCGACGGCATAGTCCGTGGTGCCGCCGCCGGGCGGCGTCTTGTGCGAGATCAGGCCCGGGTAGCGCACGCTGCGCACATCCACGCCATGATTCTCGAAGTACCAGCGGCACCAGCCCTCCCCGGCCTGCTTGGAAATGCCGTAGACCGTGGTCGGCTCCATGACGGTCTTCTGCGGCGTGTCCACGCGCGGCGTGGTGGGGCCGAACGCGGCGATCGAACTGGGCCAGAACACGCGCGTGATGCCGTGATGCCGGGCAGCCTCCAGCACGTTGAGCAGGCCGGTCATGTTCAGGTTCCAGGCCCACTGCGGCGCCTTCTCGCCGGTAGCGGACAGCGCAGCAGCCAGCAGGTAGATCTGGTTGATGCCGTGCCGCTCGATCACCGTCGCCAGCTCGCCGCGGTCGGTCACATTGAGCATTTCGTGGGCGATGTGGACATGGCGGCCGGTGGGCACCACGTCGGACGTCACCACCTGCCCGCGGCCGTAGCGCTCGGCCAGCGCCAGGGCCAGTTCGGAACCGAGTTGCCCGTTGGCGCCGATGATCAGGATCTTCGGCACGGGGGATTCGCCGGCGCTGCTCATCGGATCAGCCCCAGTTCGCGGCCGGCCTGCGCAAAGGCGTCCAGCGCGGTTTGCAGCGTGGCCTCGTCGTGGATCGCGCTCATCTGCACGCGGATCCGCGCCTGCCCCTTCGGCACCACGGGATAGAAGAAGCCCACGACGTAGACGCCCAGCGCCAGCAGCCGGTCGGCCAGTTGCTGCGCTTTCTCGGCGTCGTACACCATGATCGGCACGATCGGATGGTCGCCGGGCTTGATGTCGAAGCCCAGCCGCACGATGCCTTCGCGGAAGAACCGCGTGTTCTGTTCGAGCTTGTCGCGCAATGCGGTGCTGGCTTCGAGCAGGTCCAGCACCTCGATGCTGGCCCCCACGATCACCGGCGCCACCGTGTTCGAGAACAGGTAGGGACGCGAGCGCTGGCGCAGCAGGTCGATCACTTCCTTGCGGCCCGACGTGAATCCGCCCGACGCCCCGCCCAGCGCCTTGCCCAGCGTGCCCGTGATGATGTCGATCTTGCCGAAGACGCCGCGCGCCTCGTGCGTGCCGCGCCCGCGCGGGCCCATGAAGCCCGTGGCATGGCATTCGTCGATGCCCAGCAGCGCGCCGTGTTCGTCGCAGATGGCGCGGATCTCGTCCAGCCGCGCCACGGTGCCGTCCATCGAGAACACGCCGTCGGTGAACACGAGCTTGTACCGCGCGCCGTCGGCGTCGGCCTGGCGCAACTGGGCGCGCAGGTCGTCCAGGTCGTTGTGCTGGTAGCGATAGCGGCGCGCCTTGCTCAGGCGGATGCCGTCGATGATCGACGCATGGTTCAGCGCGTCGCTGATCACGGCGTCCTCGGCGCCCAGCAGCGTCTCGAACAGCCCGCCGTTGGCATCGAACGCCGAGCCGTAGAGGATGGTGTCCTCGGTGCCCAGAAAGCGCGCCAGGCGCCCTTCCAGCGTCTTGTGCAGGTCCTGCGTGCCGCAGATGAAGCGCACCGACGACATGCCGTAGCCGTGCGTGCGCAGCGTGGCATGGGCCGCTTCGAGCACCCTGGGATGCGACGACAGGCCCAGATAATTGTTGGCGCAGAGGTTGATCACCTCGCGCCCGTCCGCGGTGCGCACGGTCGCGCCCTGCGGCGTGGCGATGATGCGCTCGCGCTTGTACAGCCCCGCGTCGCGGATGGCATCGAGCTCAGCGCGGAGCGATGCATAAAACGCCTCGGCACTCGACATGGCCAGACTCCCGGTGTAGTGTCTCGGATCGCTCGATTCGATAAATCGAACGTGTTCTATATAACGAACGTGCCGTGCACTATAACGAACACATGACGACCACGCAACCCTCTTCCGCCAAGTTGCCGGCCGCCCCCGACGGGCCGCCAGCCGTTGGCAGTGCGCTGCAGGCGCTGCGGCAAAGCCAGCAGTTGTCGCTGGACGACCTGTCGCGCCGCGCCGGTGTCTCCAAGTCTATGCTGTCGCAGATCGAACGGAACCTGGCCAATCCGACGGTGGCCGTGCTCTGGCGGCTGGCCAACGCGCTCGGCGTCAGCCTGGCGGACTTCCTGGCCCAGGGCCCGGGCGCCGCGCCGGCGCCGGCCATTGCCGTGGTGCAGGCGCACGCCATCCCCGCGCTGAAGAGCCCGGACGGGCGCTGCGAGCTGCGCATCCTCGGCCCGATCGACCTGGCGGGACGCTTTGAATGGTATGAATTGACGATCCAGCCAGGCGGGGTGCTGGCGTCGGAGCCCCACGAGGCCGGCACCCAGGAACACCTGTCGGTGCTCGGCGGCGCGATGACCGTACGGTCGGCCGGGGACGAGAGAAAGCTGAAGCATGGGGAAACCGCCCGCTACGGCGCGGACGTGGCCCATGCGATTGCCAATCCGGGCAAAAGCGTCGCCACGGCGCTGCTGGTGGTGGTCCACCCGGCCTGACGATCACATCTCGTCGATCGCGGTCGAGGCCGTGACCACGCCGGCGTCCCGCTCCAGCGAAAACCGGTCGCGCGTGGTCACGTAGAAGCTAGCGCCGAAGCGGCCCACCGGAAAGTAGTCCTGCAGCCGCACGCGCCAGCGCTCGGTGTCGATTAGCCCGTCACGCGCGTGCAGCCGCAGCACCCGGCCGATGAATATCTGGCGGCTGTCGGTTTCCAGCGTCTCCCAGAGCCGGCACTCGAACGCAACGGGCGCCTCGGCAATGCGCGGCGGCGCCACCTCGGTACACGGCGCGGCGGTCAGCCCCACGTGCGCCAGTTCGCTCATGTGCGGCGGCAGCCGCTCGCCGCAGCGGTGCATCTTCTCCGCCATCGCCTCGTCGCTCAGGTGCACCACGAACTCGCCGGTGCGCACGATATTGGCCGCCGTGTCCTTGAGCGCGCCGTCGCCCAGCCGGTTGACGCTGATCATCACGATCGGCGGCTCCTCGCCCAGCATGTTGAACATCGAGAACGGGGCCGCGTTGGCGGTGCCGTCCGGGCCCAGCGTGGTGACCAGCGCAATCGGGCGCGGCACGATCAGGCTGGCCATGAGCTTGTAGCGCTGATACTCGGTGATCGCGCTGAAATCGATTTCCATGGGGTGTCCTCAGGGGTTGCGGCCGGGCTGCTGCGGCAGCCCCAGCATCTGCGCCAGGCTCTTTTCGCCCTGCATGCGCGAGGTCTCGATGCGCTGTTCCAGTTCGCGCAGATGGGCTTCCATCAGCGCCACCGCACCGGCCGCGTCGCGGGCCTCGATGCAGGCGACGATGGCCGCGTGCTCGTCGTGCTCGCATGGCGCGTGGCCCGGCGGCTCGTACAGGCCGACGATCAGCGAGCAGCGCGACACCAGTTCAGTCAGGTAGCGCTGCAGCACCGGGTTGCGCGCCAGCGCGGCAATGCGCAGGTGGAAGCCGCTGGCCAGCCGCGCCCACGACGGCTGGTCGAAGCGGTGCATCGCGTCGTGCTCGTCGGCCAGCTGGCGGCGCAGGTCGCGGATGTCGTCGCGCGTGGCCCGCTCCACGGCCAGCTCCACCAGCACGCGCTCCATCGCGCGGCGGGCTTCGAAGATCTGGCTGGTCTCCTCAGGCGTGGGTTCGGCGATCACGGCGCCCTTGTTCGGCCGCAGCGCAACGATGCCGTCGTGCGCGAGCTTTTCCAGCACGCGCCGCACCACGGCCCGGCCCACGCCGAACAGGTTGCAGAGCTCGGGTTCCGGCAGCTTCGTGCCCGGTGTCAGGCGGTGGTTGAGCACCCCGTCGAAGATCGCCTGGTAGATGCGGCTGTCGGCATCGGCGGGCTCGGGGGTTTCCGGCGCGGCCTCGGCGGGGGCTTTCCTTGCGGCTTTGGTGGACATGACGTCGGTCAGGGAAACAATGGCCATGATGTTAGCGCGGTGTGCCGGCGGTCGCCGCCGGGCGGTCCATGGCGTCCCACGCCGCGCAGATCGCGCCCGGCGTGGTCATCCAGACGTCGCCCGTGGCGCGGTGCGCGGCGATGTGCGCCAGCGCGCGGCGCAGGTGGCGCAGGCGGTAGGGCTGGCCCACCAGGTACGGATGCAGCGCGATGCCCATCACCAGCGGCTGCGGGTGGCGCGCGTGGTTGGCCTGCGCCAGCATCTCATCGAACTGGTCGACGATCATGTCGGCAAACGCGGCCCCGTCGAGCTGCCGCGCGATGATCATCGGGATGTCGTTCAGCTCCTGCGGGTACGGGATCGACAGCAGCGTGCCGCCGTCGCGCGTCTGCATGCGCACGGGACGGTCGTCGTGCGCCCAGTTCAGCGTGTAGCGGTAGCCGGCCTCGGCCAGCAGGTCCGGCGTGACCAGCGTCTCCGATATCCACGGCGACAGCCAGCCGCCGGGCGCCTGCCCGCAATGGGCCTGGATGCGGTCGCGGCAGTGGACGATCAGCGCGCGCTCGCCGGCTTCGTCGAACTCGCTCTGGCGGTGCGCGTTGGTGTGGCCGTGGCCGATCAGCTCGTCGCCGCGCGCCAAACAAGCGTCCAGCACCTCGGGGCAATGGTCGTAGAGCGCCGTGTTCAGCAGCACGCCGGCCGGCATCTGCAGGTCGTCGAACAGGTCCAGGCAGCGCCACACGCCCACCCGGTTGCCGTATTCGCGCCAGCTGTAGTTGAGCACGTCCGGCTGCGGCGATACGGGCCCCAGGTTGGCGCCCAGCCCCTCGCCAAACGCGAAATGCTCGATGTTGAAGCCCAGGTAGACGGCCAGGTGCGCGCCGCCGGGCCAGCGCGCGTCGGCGGCGTCGGTGATCGGCCGGTACGGAAAGCGGCCGTGGTGGCGCAGCGGACCGAACGTCGGCGCGGCCGCGGCTTGCGCGGCGGCCAGCGGGCTCGGGTTGAAGGTCATGGACGGTTGCCTTTCTTCGGGTTGGTGCATCCGGCGCCGGGCACCGCACTGGCTTCGTGCGTGATGCCCCGTTCCGGATCGTATGCATGGATGCACCCGGATCGTTCGCAATATCCGGACCATATCGTCAGCACGTTGGAAACTGGCGTGTCGCGGAAGCTGGCGTGGATTCGTCAACGCGATGGCACGGCTCTTGCGAGCCACGGCCCCGACATCCACCCATCCGGAGATCTGCCATGTTTCGTCCCCAACGCCGTGCATTGATCGCTGCCGCCGCGGCCGCCTGCGCGATGACCGCCCTGCCCGCGCACGCCGCCGACACCATCAAGATCGGCCTGATCACGGCGCTCTCCGGCCAGTCGGCCCGGGCCGGCGAATCGCTGACGCGCGGCATGACCATCGCCATCGACGAGATCAACGCCAAGGGCGGCCTGCTGGGCGGGCGCAAGCTGGAACTGGTACGCCGCGACGACGAAGGCAACCCCGCCAAGGGCGTGCTGGCCGCGCGCGAGCTGATCTACAAGGAAAAGGTGGCCGTGCTGTTCGGCGGGCTGGACACGCCGGTCTCGATGGCCATCGTGCCCATCGCCAACCAGGAAAAGGTGCCGTTCATGGGCCCGTGGGCGGCCGGCACGCCAATCACGCACAACGGCGCCAACCCCAACTTCGCGTTCCGCGTGTCGGCCGTGGACGAGGTGGTCGACAAGGCCATGCTCCAGTACGCGCAGAAGGCGTTCAAGGCCACGCGGCCGGGCCTGATCCTGGTGAACAACCCGTGGGGCGAATCGAACGAGAAAGGCATCGTCGCCGCGATGGCCGCCAAGGGCGGCAAGCCGGTGGGCGTGGAAAAGTTCGAGGCCAACGACGTGGACCTGGTGCCGCAACTGGGCCGCCTCAAGGCCGCCGGCGCCGACGTGCTGCTGATGGTGGGCAATGTCGGGCCGTCCGCGCAGGTCGTGAAGTCGCTGGACCGCATGGGCTGGAAGGTGCCGGTGGTCTCGCACTGGGGGCCGGCCGGCGGCCGCTTCACCGAACTGGCCGGGCCGAACGCCCGGAACGTCCATTTCGTGCAGACGTACAGCTTCTTCGGCACGCCCACGCCGGTCAGCACGCGCGTGGTCAATGATCTGAAGGCCAAGTACAGCGACGTGAAGGGCCCGGACGACATCACGCCGGCCGTGGGCGTGGCCAACGCCTACGACGCCACGCAGCTCGCCGCGCTGGCCATCGCCAAGGCCGGCAGCACCAGGGGCGACGCCGTGCGCGAGGGCTTCTACAAGATCGACCGCTACGAGGGCCTGATCAAGACCTACGTGAAGCCGTTCTCGCCGCAGCAGCACGACGCGCTGACCGAGAACGACTACGTCTGGGCCCAGTTCATCGACAACCGCATCGTGCCGGTGAAGCAGTAACGCCGCCTCGCCCGCCTGCGGCGGGCGGCAGCACAACGACAGACAAGGACTCACCATGTTATGGATTTCCGCCCTCATCAGCGGGCTGGGCCTGGGCAGCATGTACGGGCTCATGGCGCTGGGGTTTCACATCACCTACGCGGTGTCGGCCACCGTCAACTTCGCGCAGGGCAGTTCGATGATGCTGGGCGCCGTGCTCACGTACACGTTCGCGCAGACGCTGGGCTGGCCCATGCCGCTGGCGGTGCTGCTGGCGCTGGCGCTGTGCGCGCTGTACGGGCTGGCCGTGGAATTCCTGGCCGTGCGGCCGTTTGCCAGCCGGGGGTCGAACGCGTGGCTGATGGCCACCGTGGCGCTGGGCATCGTGCTCGATAACGTGGTGATGCTCTGGTTCGGCACCGAGCCGCGCAGCCTGCCGTCGCCGCTGGCCACGCAGTCGGTGCAGCTGGGCAGCGCCGGCGTGGGCGTCTATCCGCTGCAACTGGTGATTCCGGTGGTCGGCCTGGCGCTGGCCGCGCTGCTGCACTGGGTGCTGCGCAAGTCCCGCTGGGGCGTGGCGATGCTGGCCGTGGTGCAGAACCGCGACGCCGCGCGCCTGATGGGCATCCCCATCCGCCGCACCATCGCCGGCGCGTTCGCACTGTCTACGCTGCTGGCCGGCATCGCCGGGGTGCTGATCGCGCCGTTGTTCAACGTGCAGGCCGACATGGGCACCGTGTTCGGGCTCAAGGCGTTTGCCGTGGCGATCCTGGGCGGGCTGTCCAGCGCCTGGGGCGTGATGGTGGCCGGGCTCATCTTCGGCGTGGCCGAAGCGCTGGTGACCGCGTCGCTGGGTTCCAGCTACACGCAGATCATCACGTTCGCGCTGGTGATCGCGCTGCTGGCGCTGCGCCCCGATGGGCTGTTCGGCCGTGCGGAGGTACGAAAGGTATGAGCAAGACAATGACGACCGCCCTGCCCGCCGCCGCGACCGGCGCGGCCCCGCTGGCGCCGGCCCCCTGGCTGGGTCTGGGCACGCCGCTGCAGATCGTGGCCATGGTGGCCGCGCTGCTGGCCGCCGCCGCGCTGACGCTGACGCTGAACGGCTACTTCGTGTTCGTGATTGCCGGCGTCGCCATGCTGGCGATCTGCGGCGTGGGCCTGAACCTGCTGCTGGGGCTGACCGGCCAGGTGTCATTCGGCCACGTGGGCTTCTATGCGATTGGCGCCTACGCGGTGGCCATCCTGACCGGCCAGGCCGGCTGGAGCTTCTGGGCCGCCTGGCCCGTGGGCGCGCTGGTGGCCGCCCTGCTGGGCGCGCTGCTGGCGCTGCCCGCGCTGCGGGTCAAGGGGCCGGGCCTGGCGATGGTGACCATCGCGTTCGGCTTTATCGTCGAGCACGGTGCCGTGGAATGGCGCGCGCTGACCGGGGGGCAGAACGGCCTGATGGGCATCGCCCAGCCGTCGCTGCCCGGTGTCGATAGCGGCGAGCGCGCGCTGGCGCTGATTGCCATTGCCGTGCTGGGCGTGGCCGTGGCGGCCTATGCGCGGATCGCGCGCGGAAGCTGGGGCGCGGCCATGCGTGCCGTGCGCGACAGCGAGACCGCCGCGGCGTCGATCGGCGTGAACCCGCTGGTCGTCAAGACCGTCGGCTTTGCGTTCTCGGCGGCGCTGGCCGGCCTGGCCGGCGGGCTGTTTGCGCCGCTGCAGGGCATGGTCACGCCGGGCATGTTCTCGTTCCTGCAGTCGATCCTGTTCGTGCTGGTGGTGATGATCGGCGGCGCCGGCACCGTGGCGGGCCCGCTGGCCGGGGCCGTGATCGTCGGCCTGCTGCCCGAGATCCTGTCCAGCCTGGAAAACCTGCGGCTGCTCTGCTTTGGCGTGCTGCTGCTGGTGGTGCTGTGGGTGGCCCCCACCGGCATCGTCGGCGTGGTCACGGCGGCATTCCGCCGGTTGCATCCGGCCGTGCCAGCCAGCCACGCGCCGGTGGCCGGCGCCGCGCTGCCCATGCGTGAACCGGCGCAGCGGCGTGGGCTGTCGGCGCTGGGCCTGTCGATGGTGTTCGGCGGCGTGCGCGCCGTGGACGACCTGTCGTTCGACCTGCCGCCCGGCCAGGTGACGAGCCTGATCGGCCCGAATGGCGCGGGCAAGTCCACCGTGCTCAACATGCTGTCCGGCTATTACCGCCCGCGCGCCGGGGGCCGCCGGCTGGGCGCCGATGCGCTGCCCGCGCGCGGCGCCTGCCACAGCGCCCGGCACGGCATCTCGCGCACGTACCAGACCACGCAGCTTTTCACCGGCATGAGCGCGGCCGACAACGTCGCCATCGCGCTCACGCGCGGCAAGCTCGGCACGCTGCTTGGCATTGCCGGCTTCACGGCCCCCGCCGTGCGCGCCGAAGCCTGCGCGCTGCTGGCCGCGTGCGGCTACACCGGCCATCCCGATACCAGCGCCGCCGACCTTGCGCACGTGGATCGCCGGCTCGTGGAGATTGCCCGCGCGCTGGCCACGCGGCCGGCCGTGCTGCTGCTGGATGAACCGGCCGCCGGCCTGTCGCGCGAGGACAAAGCGATGCTCGGCCGCCTGCTGCGCCGGATTGCCGATAGCGGCGTGGCCGTGGGGCTGGTCGAGCACGACATGTCGCTGGTGATGGACGTGTCCGACAACATCGTCGTCATCGACGCCGGCCAGCATCTGGCACGCGGCACGCCCGATGCGGTACGCGCCGATCCGGCCGTGCGGCGTGCCTACCTGGGCGAGGCGTCGGGCACGGTCACGCGCCGCCGTGCCCGCACCGGCACCGACGCCACGCCGCCCGAAGTGCTGGGCGTCAGCGCGCTGCGCGCCGGCTACGGCGCGGCGCCCGTGCTGCACGACGTCGACCTGCAGGTGCGCGAAGGCGAAATGGTGGCGCTGCTGGGCGCCAACGGCGCCGGCAAGTCCACGCTGATGCGCGCGCTGTCGGGCCTGCACCGGCCGGTGCGCGGCGGCATCACGTTCGACGGCATCGACCTGGCCCGGCTCGACGCGGCCCGCATTGCCGAACTGGGCGTGGTGCTGGTGCCCGAAGGCCGCCAGGTGTTTCCGGAACTGTCGGTGCTGGACAACCTGCGGCTCGGCGCGTTTCCGTCCGGCCGCCTGCCGCGCGCCGAGATGACGCGCCGCATCGAGTCGATGTTCGCGCGCTGGCCCCGGCTGCGCGAGCGCCAGCACCAGCGCGCCGGCCTGCTGTCGGGCGGCGAGCAGCAGATGCTGGCCGTGGCGCGCGGGCTGATGTCGAACCCGAGCGTGCTGCTGCTGGACGAGCCGTCGCTGGGCCTGGCGCCGAAGGTCATCGACGAACTGTTTGCGTCGCTCGATACGCTGCGCGACGCGTCGATCACGATCCTGCTGGTCGACCAGATGGCCGCGCTGGCGCTGGCGCTGGCCGACCGCGCGTACGTGCTGGAAGAGGGCCGCGTGGTGGCCAGCGGCGATGCCGAGTCGCTGGCGCGTGACCCGGCGCTGGTGCAGGCGTACCTGGGCGGGCAACACGGATGAGCGCGCTGGCCACTTCCCGGACCGGCATGGTCACGAGCCCGCACCGGCTGGCGAGCGAGGCCGGGCTGGACATCCTGCGCGCGGGCGGCAACGCCATCGAGGCGGCCATTGCCGTCGGCGCCACGCTGGCCGTCACCTATCCCCACTTCACCGGCCTGGGCGGCGACGCGTTCTGGATCGTCGGCGACCGGCATGGCAACGCGCGCGCGCTGTCCGGCATCGGGCAGGCCGCTGCAGCGCTGCCCGACTATGGCGATGCGATACCCACGCGCGGGCCGGCGTCGGCGCTGACCTCGGCGGCCACGGTCGACACCTGGGACCGCGCCTTCGCCATCAGCCGCGACCAATGGGGCGGGCGGCTGGGCTGGAGCCGGCTGTTCGAGCGTGCCATCGCGCTGGCCGAGGACGGCTTTCCGGTCACGCCGTCGCAGCGCTTCTGGCAGGCATTCCGCGCCGCCGAGCTGGCCGACTGGCCCGGCTTTGCCGACGTCTTCCTGCCCGATGGCCGCCTGCCCGAAGCCGGCGACCGCCTGCGGCAGCCGGCGCTGGCCCGCAGCCTGGAGCGCATCGCCCGCTTCGGCGCGCGCGAGTTCTACGAAGGCGAACTGGCCGCGCGCATCGCCGCGGGCCTGCAGGCAGCCGGATCGCCGCTCACCCGCGACGACCTGGCGCGCACCGCCGCGCGCGACGAGGCGCCGCTGCGCGTGCCCTATCGCGGCGGCGAGCTGCTGAGCCTGGCGCCGCCCACGCAGGGCGTGACCACGCTGCAGATCCTCGGCATCCTGGACCGGTTCGACGTCGCCGCCATCCCTGAAGGCAGCGCGGACTACTACCACCTGCTCGTGGAAGCCGTGAAACAGGCGTTTATCGAGCGCAACCGCCATGTGGCGGACCCCGAGTTCGCGGCCGTCCCGGTCGACGCCATGCTGGCCCCCGACCGGCTGGGCACGCTGGCCGCGCGGATCGATCCGCAACGCGCCCAGCCCTGGCCGCACGTCTACCAGCACGGCGACACCGTGTACCTGAGCGCGGTGGACGCCGAGGGCCGCTGCGTGAGCGTGCTGCAGACCGTGTACTTCGACTGGGGCAGCGGCGTGGTGGCCGGCGACACCGGCATTCTCTGGCACAACCGAGGCGCGGCGTTCTCCACCGATCCCACCCATCACAACGCGATACAACCGCGCAAGCGGCCGTTCCATACGCTCAATCCAGGCATGTACCTGCGCGACGGCAAACCCCGGCTGATGTATGGCACGCAGGGCGCCGACGGCCAGCCGCAGACGCTGGCGGCAGTGCTGACGCGGCTGATCGACTACGGGATGAACCCGCTGCAGGCGCTGGCGCGGCCGCGCTTCCTGCTGGGCCGCACGTTCTCGGACAGCCGCGACAGCCTGAAGATCGAGGCAGACGCGGGTGCCGATGTGATCGCGGCGCTGTCGACCCGCGGTCACGAAGTGAGCCCCATCGACGCGCAGAGCCCGCTGGCCGGCCATCCGGGCGCCATCGCGTTGTACGACGACGGCACGATCGCCGGCGCGCACGACCCACGCAGCGACGGCATCGCCATGGGGCTGTAAGGGGCATGGCACCCGGCGCGGCCGCGCTGGGGCATCATGCTGGAAAACCGGCACCGCCGCGCATGACGCAGGCATGACAGCCCTGCAACGTGTAGCGGTTTTGTATCGGACAGGAACCCGTGCAGGGGATGCCCGTCCAATGCCCATGACTGTCGACTCGCCATCACGATGCGATGCAGCGTGCAAGCGCCGGGGCGATGGTCCACAATTCCGCCGGAGGGGCGCACCGCTGCATACGGTTCACGCGCTCCCCATGTCCCCAGCAACCGCTCCCCTCTCGCCAAGGAGAACACCGTGCTGAGCCCACATGAACTTGCCACGCTGATGTTGATCGGCAATGGCCCGCATACCCGCGACGATACGTCGACCATCCCCGCGCGCGAAATCGATCCCGTCGATCTCGACGCGCTGATCTCCAAGGAAATGGTGATCCTGCAGTCCGAACAGGGCCAACGCCCCTGTCCGCAGATCACCGCGCACGGCCGCTCGATGCTGGCCGCCGTGGGCCGCCTGGGCTAGCTGCCCGGGCCTTGCCCACAGCCTCTCTCGCTATCGACCCCGTGACCCGATGCCGGGTGGCTATCGCGTGACGGTAGCGGTCGGTCAGCGGCTGCCATCGCAGCCATCCCCC
The DNA here is from genome assembly GCF_032190535.1 of Cupriavidus sp. SZY C1. Classification (NCBI taxonomy): domain Bacteria; kingdom Pseudomonadati; phylum Pseudomonadota; class Betaproteobacteria; order Burkholderiales; family Burkholderiaceae; genus Cupriavidus; species Cupriavidus sp. SZY C1. The sequence goes on along the minus strand of NZ_JAUANU010000003.1, from coordinate 98,676 downwards.
AGCCATACGGGGCGTCCATGTCGACGCCCCGTTTTTCGTTCCCGCCCGTGCCCGGCGTCGGCCATGCGCCGACAGGCAGCGGCGGATGCAATCGCTATAGTCTGCTGAGCACCCGTAGGCGGCGCCGCGCGGCCCGCCCTGCCCCCCGTTACAGGAGCCCGCCATCGCCGCCTGGCAATCGGACATCCCCGCCCGCCTGGACCGCCTGCCGTGGTCGCGCTGGCACTGGCGCGTGGCCATCGCGCTGGGCATCGCCTGGGTGCTGGACGGGCTCGAAGTCACGCTGGTCGGGTCGGTGGGCGCCGTACTGGAGCGCCCGGACACGCTCGGCCTGAGCGCCGCGCAGGTGGGCTGGACCGGATCGCTCTATATCCTCGGCGCCGTGCTGGGCGCGCTGGTGTTCGGCCGGCTGGCCGACCGGCTGGGCCGCAAGCGGCTGTTCCTAGCCACGCTGGCCGTCTACATGGCCGCCACGCTGGCCACCGCGTTCTCGCCGAATTTTGCGTTCTTCGCGCTGTGCCGCTTTGTGACCGGGCTGGGTATTGGCGGCGAATACGCGGCCATCAACTCGGCCATCGACGAACTGATACCGGCCCGCGTGCGCGGCCGCGTCAACCTTGCGATCAACGGCAGCTTCTGGCTGGGCGCCGCGCTTGGGGCGGGCCTGAGCCTGTTGCTGCTGGACCCGCGCGTGTTCGGGCCGGTCTGGGGCTGGCGCGCCTGCTTTGCGCTGGGCGCGGTGCTGGCCGTGGCAATCGTGCTGATCCGCCGGCACGTGCCCGAAAGCCCCCGCTGGCTGACCACGCACGGCCGGCACGACGAGGCCGCGCGCGTGATCGCCGCCATTGAGGCCGAGGTGACGGCGCGGCATGGGGCGCTGCCCGCCCCCGACGCGGCGACCCACGTGGCCTATGCCGGCAAGCCGATTCCGTCGCTGCGCGAGATCGTGCGGCTGCTGGTGCATCGCTACCGGACGCGCAGCGTGGTCACGCTTGCGCTGATGGTGGCGCAGGCGTTCTTCTACAACGCCATCTTCTTTACCTACTCGCTGGTGCTGACCAAGTTCCAGGGCGTGCCCGAGGAGCGCGTGGCGCTCTATATCTTCCCGTTCGCGCTCGGCAACGCGCTGGGGCCGCTGGTGCTGGGGCCGCTGTTCGACCGTATCGGCCGGCGCAAGATGATTGCCGTGACCTATGTGCTGTCCGGCATCGGCCTGGCGGCCACGGGCTGGGCGTTCCGGGAAGGCTGGCTGGACGCGCGCTCGCAGGCGCTGTGCTGGTCGGCCGTGTTCTTCCTGGCGTCGGCCGCGGCCAGTTCGGCCTACCTGACCGCCAGCGAGGTGTTTCCGCTCGAAATGCGCGCGCTGGCCATCTCGGTGTTCTACGCGGTAGGCACCGGCACGGGCGGCTTTATCGCGCCGGTGCTGTTCGGCATGCTGATCGAAACCGGCAGCCGGGGCGCGGTGGCGGTGGGCTATGCCATCGGCGCGGCGCTGGTCATCGTGGCCGGGCTGCTGGCGCTGCGGTTCGGCGTGGATGCGGAGCGCCGCGCGCTGGAGGACATCGCCCCGCCGCTGGGCGCCGAGCGCGACTGACGGCGAAAAATATTCTTTCTCATACTTTTCCGGCGTATGTTATGTTATTCCATAACATTTCTACCGGATTCCGAGATGCCAACGCTCCACACCCAACTGCGCGCACTCCGCAAGCTGCGGGGCGTGACGCTGGGCGACGTCGGCCGCACTATCGGCATGGCGGCGTCTAACCTGTCCCAGGCCATCAGCGGCAAACAGGATGTGCGCGGCTCGACACTCGTCGCCATCGCCGCCGCCATGGATGCCGAATGGGTGCTGGTGCCGCGCGAGCACCTGGACGACGTCCGGCAACTGTTGGCCGGCAAGACGGCCGGCCCTGACCGCGCCGCGCCCACCTCGGTCGACCTGCTGCTCGGGGACCAGACATGAGCGACGACCTGCGCCCGCGCTACCTGTCCGTCCACCTGCACGGCGTGCTCTGCGGCTACCTGTGCGAAGCGGGCCGCACCACGCGCTTCGTGCCCGGCGAGCAGTTCCGTGGCGATCCGGGGCGGCCCACGCTGAGCCTGTCGCTGTCCGTGCCCGGCAACGAGGCGGCCACCGCCACGGTGCTGTCCAACCCTTTCCATCCCGCGCTCTACAACACCGGCGGCGAGCTGCCGCCCTATTTTGCCGGCCTGCTGCCCGAGGGCGAGCTGCGCAAGCGGCTGGAAGCCACGCGCCATCACCCCGACGACCGCGACGACTTTGGCGTGCTGGCCGCCGCCGGCGAGGACCTGCCCGGCGCGCTGACGATCCGCCCGGCCGACCTCGACGCGCTGCCGGACTACGTGCGCACCGTGGGCGTCACCGGCGGGGCCGACAACCTTGAAATCGCCGTGGTCGAAGGCGCCACCGAGGGCGCCGCGTCGGTGTCCGGCGTGCAGAACAAGCTGGCGCTGTCCACGGCCCACGCGGGCCGGCGCTACACGATGCCCACGCACGGCCGCCTGTCGGACCTGATCGCCAAGCTGCCGGCCCGCAACGACGACAGCCAGATCTTCAACGAATACGTGTCGATGCAGCTGGCGCAGGCGGCCGGCGTGGCGGTGGCCGTCTGCCGCCCCCAGCCGCTGGCCGCGATCGACGTGCCGGGGCTGGCCGAGGCGCTGGGGCCGGACCTGCATTTCCTGGCCGTCGACCGTTTCGACCGCGAACCGGGCGGGCGCGTGCATGCCGAGGACGGCTGCCAGATCCTGACCCGCATGCCGGCGCGCAAGTACGCCGGCAGCGACGCCTACGTGGCCATCGTCCGGCTGCTGGACCGGCTCAGCGTGCGCGGCATCGAGGACGTGCGGCAGTTCTTCATGCGCCAGGCCGTGCATACGCTGCTGGGTAACAGCGACGCCCATCTCAAGAATTTCTCGTTCCTGTACCGCAATGGCACGATGCCCGAGCTGTCGCCGGCGTACGACATCGTCAGCGTGGCCGCGCTGCCCGGCTTTGCCGCGTTCGGCCAGAACGTGGCGATCGACGCCCTGCAGCGCCAGCAGACGCTGGAGACGTACCGCCAGTTCGCCCGGGATGCGCGGATCGCCGACCGCATTGCCGTGGCGGCGGTCAAGGACGCCGTGACGATGGCGCAGGCGCGCTGGCCCGAATTGCTCGACACGCTGCCCACGCCGCCGGCCATGCGGACCATTGTGCTGGACCGCCTGCGCACGCTGCCGCTGGCACGGCTGGCGCGCCGCTAGCGGACGGCAGGCGGCTCAGCTCAGCCCGTCGAGCACCATGTGCTGGCCGTGGATGGCATCGGCCGCGTCGGAGGCCAGGAAGGCCACGGCCCGTGCCGCGGCACCCGTGGAGACCCAGTGCGACGGCTCCGCCGACGGCATGGCGCGGCGGTTGGCCGGGGTATCGAGGATGCTCGGGGCGATGCTGTTGACGTTGATGCCGGCGCCGCGCACCTCGTGCGACAGGCTTTCCACCAGGCGCTGCAACGCGCTCTTGGACGCCGCGTAGGCGCCCATCGTCGCCGCCCCGGCCGCCGCGCTCCGGGCGGACACGGCCACCACCTTGCCGTGCCGCTGGAACATCATCGACGGGATGAAATGGCCGGTGACGGCCACGAACGACCACGCATTCAGGTCCATCATGCGCAGCCACGACTCGCGGCTCATGGCATGGGTCGGGTCGCCCATCTCGAAGCCGCCCGCCACGTGCACCAGCACGTCGACCGTGCCGAAGGCGTCGAGAATGGCCGCCGCCACGCCCGCCATCGCCGTATCGGACGTGACGTCGGCCGCGTGCAGCAGCGTGCCGCCATGGTCGGGCTCGGGGTGGGCAAAGACGCTCTGCAGGTGCTGCAGGTTGTGGTCGATCAAGGCCAGCCGCGCGTGTTCGGCGGCAAAGCGGCTGGCCACGGCGCGCCCGAGGGCGCCGGCCGCGCCGGTGATCACGACATGACGACGGGGGGCCTTCGCATCCATGGCTGGCTCCGGAACAGGGGTCCTTCCACCATAGTGCGTGGGTCCGGACTCCGCCAGCGGCCGGGCGGCGCCAACTGTACAGCACGTGGCACCGGCATCTGTGCATGGCCGCGCGGTCGATGTTGGTGCAAGATGCGGCACCGCCCGCCCCTCGGGCTTTTCGTACCAGGATGCAGACGTGCCCCTTTCCCGCCTCAGGCAGAGCGAAACCCTGCTGGCCGTTGCCGCGCTGGTCGGCTCGATGGCGTCGCTGTGCATCGGCACGTCGTTTGCCAAGAGCCTGTTCGGCGCCGTGGGCGCGCAAGGCACCGTGGCGTTGCGGGTGGGGTTTGCCGCGCTGATCCTGATCGCGGTGTGGCGGCCGTGGCGGTTCCGGCTGTCGGGCACCCATGCGCGGGCCATCGCGCTGTACGGCGCGGCGCTGGGCGCGACCAACCTGCTGTTCTATATGTCGCTGCGGACCATCCCGCTCGGGCTGGCCATCGCCATCGAGTTCACGGGCCCGCTGACCGTGGCGGTGCTGTCGTCGCGCCGCGCCATCGACTTCCTGTGGATCGCCTGCGCCGTGGCCGGGCTGGTGCTGCTGCTGCCGCTGGGCGATGCCGCCACGCACCTCGACCCCGTCGGCATCGGCTTTGCGCTGGCGGCCGGCGTGGGCTGGGCGCTCTATATCGTCTTCGGGCAGATGGCCGGCAACGCGCACGGCGGCCAGGCCACGTCGCTGGGCATGACCATGGCGGCGCTGGTGGCGCTGCCGTTCGGGCTGGCCCATGCGGGCCCGGCGCTTTTCAGCCCGGCGGTGCTGCTGGCCGGGCTAGCGGTGGGGCTGATGTCGAGCGCGATTCCGTATTCGCTGGAGATGGTGGCGCTGAAGCGGCTGCCGCGGCGGACCTTCGGCATCCTGCTGAGCCTGGAGCCCGCCATGGGCGCGCTGGCCGGGCTGGCCTTCCTGCACGAGCAGTTGACGCTGATCCAGTGGGTGGCGATTGCCGCCATCATCACCGCGTCGATCGGCTGCACGGCCACGTCGCGCGGCAAGAGCTAGTTGCCGGCGAACCAGTCGTGCGGCAGCCAGTGGTCGCGGCGCGGCCGGGTGGTGTCTGCCAGCGACAGGCTGACTTCGTGCAAGTAGCTGTCCTCGGGGTTGCGGCGCGTGGCAAAGCCGCAGTCGCGCATGATGGCCAGCATGCGGCGGTTTTCGCTCAGCACGTCGCCGCGCATGCCGCGTAGCCGGCCGGCCCGCGCCACCTGCTGCAGCCGCTGGATCAGCCGCCGCCCCAGGCCCTGGCCCTGCCAGTCATCGGCCACCACCACGGCCAGTTCGGCCACGTCATCGGCATTCACCACGTATTCGGCATTGGCGACGATGGTTTCCTCGCCCGATGCGGCGGGCGCCGTCACCACCATCGCCACGTCGCGTCCCGGGCGATGCCCGACAAAGCCCTGGATGGTCTCGTCAGCTACCCGGCCGCCGGTCAGAAAGCGGTAGTAGCGGCTTTCGCGCGACAGGCTGTCGACGAAGGCCCGCAGCGCGTCGCGATCCACTGTTCCGCGCCCGCCTCTTCTTGCTGTGTTCCGGTATCGCCACGCATCGCCCACCCCTGACTTCATTTCCTGTAGGCAGGACTATAGTCGAAACCCTGACTTTTGCAAATGAAGTTAGAGTGCTATCCTGAATTCATGCCGACCACAGTTCCGCCCCTCTCGCCCGACGACTTCGCCCAGTGCTCGATTGCGGCCACGCTTGGCCTGATCGGCGAAAAGTGGACGATCCTTATCCTGCGCGACGTGTTCTCCGGCGTCCGCCGGTTCGACGACTTCCTGGCCCGTCTGCAGTGCTCGCCGGCCGTGCTGTCCGCGCGGCTCAAGACGCTGACCGAGGCCGGCCTGCTGCGCAAGGTCGGCTACAAGGAGCCCGGCGAGCGCGAGCGCTTTGCCTACCATCCCACCAAGTCCGCCGTGGACCTGCTGCCGGTCATCGTCGGCCTGATGCAATGGGGCGATGCCCACATGAAGCCGTGCGGCCAGGGGCCGGCCGAGATCCGCTCGCGGGTCAACGGGCTCAAGGTGCGCGCGGCCCTGATCGACGAGGAAAACCAGCTCGTCTCCCCCTCGGACATGCAGCTCATCTCGCTGCTCGATCCCGCCACGTCACCCCGCTGACCGGACCGGGCGCGCACCGGCGCCGCACATTGCACTGCACCATAGCCGTGCGGCCGCCCTAGTCTGGCGCCGCACCACGATGCGTTAATGTGCCTGATGCGCCGCTTCAAAGCGGTTTTTCAGCCTCCCAGGCATCCCAGTCGCCACCTTCATCCCCTGGCACACCGCTTGCGATAGGTAGTGCGGGCCGGTCAACGGCGATCCGCCCACCCCACACAAGCGCGGCCGCCTTCTTCAAGGCGACCGGGCAGGACAACGGCGTCCCCAGAACTGGCCCCCATTGGCCAGGATCTCGGGACGCCATTTGTTTTTGGAGCCCAAGGATGAACGGCAAAGCCACCCGGATCGACCTGCTGAGTCTGAAGACCCCGCAGATGCGCGCCTTCCACCTGACCTGGATGGCGTTCTTCGTCTGCTTCTTCGCCTGGTTTGCCTGCGCGCCGCTGATGCCGGTGCTCAAGGGCGAATTCGGGCTCACGCCGGGCCAGATCGCCAACATCAACATCGCCGCCGTGGCCGTCACGATCATCGTGCGGCTGATCATCGGGCCGATGTGCGACCGCTTTGGCCCGCGCAAGACCTATACGGGCCTGCTGGCCATCGGCGCGATCCCGGTCATCGGCGTGGCCTTTGCCCAGAACTACGAGACGTTTCTGTTCTTCCGCCTGCTGATCGGCGCGGTGGGCGCGAGCTTTGTCATCACGCAGTACCACACGTCGGTGATGTTCGCGCCCAACGTGGTGGGCACCGCCAACGCCGCGTCGGCCGGCTGGGGCAACGCCGGCGGCGGTGCCGCCCAGGGCGCCATGCCGCTGCTGCTGGCCGCCGTGCTGTTCCTGGGCGTGGACCACGCCATGGGCTGGCGCGTGGCGCTGATCGTGCCGGGCGTGCTGATGCTGGTGATGGCCGTGGTCTACTGGCGCTTCACGCAGGACTGCCCGGAAGGCAATTTCTCGGACCTGCGCGCCCAGGGCATCGCCGTGAGCGGCGGCAAGGGCGGCGGCGGCTGGGCCAGCTTCCGCGCCGCCAGCACCAACTACCGCGTCTGGATGCTGTTCATCACCTACGGCGCCTGCTTTGGCGTGGAGATCTTCATCCACAACGTGGCCGCCACGTTCTACGTGGACCGCTTTGGCCTGTCGCTGTCCGCCGCCGGCATGGCCGCCGCCAGCTTCGGCCTGCTGGCCCTGTTTGCCCGGGCGCTGGGCGGCTACCTGTCCGACAGGGTGGCCCGCCGCCGCGGCCTGGATGCGCGCTCGATCGTGCTGTTCGTCTTCATCCTGGGCGAAGGGCTGGGCCTGCTGGCCTTTGCCCACGCCTCGGGCGTGGTCACCGCCGTGGCCGCGATGCTGGTGTTCGGCCTGTTCACGCACATGGCCTGCGGCGCCACCTACGCGCTGGTGCCGTTCATCGACCGCAAGGCGCTGGGCGGCGTGGCCGGGATCATCGGCGCGGGCGGCAACGTCGGCGCGGTGGCGGCCGGCTTCCTGATGAAGGGCCTGGGCGACCTGCAGCTCACGCTGACGTACCTGGGCGTGGCCGCCACGCTGGCCGCGCTGTGCGCCATCGCCGTGCGCTTCAGCGCCGAGCACAAGGCCCGCGAGCAGGCGCTGTACGACAGCGCGCTCGCCAACTGATCGCCTCATACAAGATACCCCGCACAAGGAAAGCATCATGAAGATCATCATCGTCGGGCACGGCATGGTCGGCCACAAGTTCCTGGAATGCCTGGCCGATGCCGGCGCGCAGGACCTGGAAGTGACGGTGCTCTGCGAGGAGCCGCGCCCCGCCTACGACCGCGTCCACCTCTCGGAATTCTTCGCCGGCAAGTCGGCCGATGACCTGTCGCTGGTGCCGGCGGGCTTCTTCGACCAGCACAACAACATGCTGCTGCGCCTGAATGCCAGGGCCACTGCCATCGACACGGCGGCGAAGACCGTCACCACGTCCACCGGCGAGACGCTGCCCTACGACAAGCTGGTGCTGGCCACCGGCTCGTACCCGTTCGTGCCGCCGCTGCCTGGCAAGGACCGCAAGGACACCTTCGTCTACCGCACCATCGAAGACCTGGAAGCCATGCTCGAATGCGGCCGGCGCGCCCGCACGGGCGTGGTCATCGGCGGCGGGCTGCTGGGCCTGGAATGCGCCAAGGCGCTGCGCGACATGGGGCTGGAAACCCACGTGGTGGAGTTTGCCCCGCGCCTGATGGCCGTGCAGGTGGACGACGGCGGCGGCCGCATGCTGCGCCAGAAGATCCAGGACCTTGGCGTGACGGCCCACACGGGCAAGAACACGGTGGAGATCGTCGATGGCGTGGACGGCACGCACCGCATGAACTTTGCCGACGGCACGCACCTGGACACCGACATGATCGTGTTCTCGGCCGGTATCCGCCCGCGCGACGAACTGGCGCACCAGGCCGGCTTGGCCGTGGGCCCGCGCGGCGGCATCACCATCGACAACAACTGCCTGACCTCGGACCCGCACGTCTACGCCATCGGCGAATGCGCGCTCTGGGACGGCAAGATCTACGGGCTGGTGGCCCCCGGCTACGACATGGCCCGCGTGGCCGCCCGCCACCTGCGCGGCGAGGCCGCCGAGTTTGCCGGCGCCGACATGAGCACCAAGCTCAAGCTGATGGGCGTGGACGTGGCCAGCATCGGCGACCCGCACGGCAACGCGCCGGGCAGCCGGTCGTACCAGTTCACCGACGAGCGCAAGCAGGTCTACAAGAAGCTCGTGGTGTCCGATTGCGGCAAGTACCTGCTCGGCGGCGTGCTGGTGGGCGATGCGGCCGAGTACGGCACGCTGCTGCAGATGATGCTGAACCGCATCGAGCTGCCGGAATCGCCCGAATTCCTGATCCTGCCATCGTCGGACGGCCAGGCCAAGCCTGCGCTGGGCGCCGACGCGCTGCCCGACACCGCCCAGATCTGCTCGTGCAACAACGTCAGCAAGGGCCAGATCTGCGCGGCCGTGACCGACGGCGCCACCAGCATCGGCGCGCTGAAGACCTGCACCAAGGCCGGCACCGCGTGCGGCGGCTGCGTGCCGCTGGTCACGCAGATCATGAAGGCCGAGATGAAGAAGCAGGGCATGGCCGTCAACAACCACCTCTGCGAGCACTTTCCGTACTCGCGCCAGGAGCTGTACCACCTGGTGCGGGTGGGCAAGTTCAAGGCGTTCGACGACCTGCTGGCCGCACACGGCAAGGGCCTGGGCTGCGACATCTGCAAGCCCACGGTGGGCAGCATCCTGGCCTCGTGCTGGAACGAGTTCGTGCTCAAGGAAGAGCACGCCAGCCTGCAGGATTCCAACGACTACTTCCTGGCCAACATCCAGAAGGACGGCACGTACTCGGTGGTGCCGCGCATGCCGGGCGGCGAGGTCACGCCTGACGGCCTGATCGCCGTGGGCCAGGTGGCCAAGAAGTACGGCCTCTATACCAAGATCACCGGCGGCGCGCGCGTGGACATGTTCGGCGCCCGGCTGGAGGAACTGCCGCTGATCTGGGAAGAACTGGTGGCCGCCGGCTTCGAATCGGGCCACGCCTACGGCAAGTCGCTGCGCACGGTGAAGTCGTGCGTCGGGTCGACGTGGTGCCGCTACGGCGTGGACGACTCCGTGGGCCTGGCGATCGACATCGAGAACCGCTACAAGGGCCTGCGCGCGCCGCACAAGATCAAGTTCGGCGTGTCGGGCTGCACGCGCGAGTGCGCCGAGGCGCAGGGCAAGGACGTGGGCATCATCGCCACCGAGCGCGGCTGGAACCTCTACGTCTGCGGCAACGGCGGCATGAAGCCGCGCCACGCCGAACTGCTGGCCGGCGACCTGGACCGCGAGACGCTGGTGCGCTACATCGACCGCTTCCTGATGTTCTACGTGCGCACGGCCGACCGCCTGCAGCGCACCAGCACCTGGCGCGACAACCTGGAAGGCGGCCTGGACTACCTGAAGGCCGTGGTCATCGACGACAAGCTCGGCATCGGCGCCGACCTGGAAGCCGAGATGCAGCACGTGGTGGACACCTACGAGGACGAGTGGAAGAAGGCCATCACCGACCCCGAGACCCGCAAGCGCTTCCGCCACTTCGTCAACAGCGACCTGCGCGACGACAACCTCGTCTTCCTGGAAGAGCGCGGCCAGATCCGCCCGGCCACGCCGGAGGAACGGAACTTGCAGCGCAACCGCCTGAGCCACATTCCCGTGGTTGCCGTGCCCGCCAAAGCTGCCTGAAACAAGGAGAACGTGATGAGCCAAGCCCACCATCCCGAAACCTGGACCGCAATCTGCACCTTGCGCGACATCGTGCCCAATACTGGTGTCTGCGCGCTGGTGGACCGGCAGCAGGTGGCCGTGTTCCGCATTGGCCGGGGAGAAGAGGTCTACGCGATCGCCAATTTCGATCCGAACTCGCAGGCCAACGTGCTGTCGCGCGGCCTGGTTGGCAGCCTGGGCGACCGCATCGTGGTGGCCTCGCCGATCTACAAGCACCACTTCGACCTGCGCACCGGCGAATGCCTGGAGGCGCCCGAGCACTCGGTCACGGCCTACGCGGCCCGCGTCTACGACGGCAAGGTCTGGGTGGCCGCATCGGCCACCACGGGCGCCGCCACGCCGGCCGGGGTCGAGGAAGAACTCGCCGCCTGACCCCCCTGCCCCCTCCACGCGCCCCACGATCATGCTCACGACGTCAAACGCCTCATCTCCCGCCGCGTCGGCCCGGCCGCGCCTGGTCGTCGTCGGCAACGGCATGGCCGGCATGCGCACGGTGGAAGAACTGCTCAAGCTCGCGCCGGACCTGTACGACATCACGGTGTTCGGCGCCGAGCCCCACGGCAACTACAACCGCATCCTGCTGAGCCCGGTGCTCGCCGGCGAGAAGACCGTCGACGACATCATGCTCAACACGCGCGACTGGTACACCCAGCACGGCATCGAGCTGCTGGCTGGCGACCCCGTGGTGGCCATCGACCGGCCGCGCCGCATCGTGCGCTCGGCCTCGGGCCGCGAGGTGCGCTACGACCGGCTGCTGCTGGCCACGGGCTCCAAGCCGTTCATCATCCCGGTGCCTGGCCACGCGCTGGACGGCGTGATCGCGTTCCGCGACATCCAGGACGTGGAGACGATGCTCCACGCCGCGCGCAACCACCGCCACGCCGTGGTCATCGGCGGCGGCCTGCTGGGGCTGGAAGCCGCCAACGGGCTGATGCGCCAGGGCATGGACGTCACCGTGGTACACCTGGCCGACAGCCTGATGGAGCGCCAGCTCGACAAGCCCGCCGCCGAACTGCTGAAGGCCGCGCTGGAGCGCAAGGGCCTGCGCTTCCTGCTGAAGGCGCAGACCGCGGCCATCCTGGGCGACGACCGCGTCACCGGCGTGCGCTTCCAGGACGGCTCGCAGGTGCCGGCGGACCTGGTGGTGATGACCGCCGGCGTGCGCCCGAACATCGAACTGGCGGCCGGCGCCGGGCTGCACTGCGAGCGCGCCATCGTCGTCGACGACACGCTGCAGACGTTCGACCCGCGCATCTACGCCGTGGGCGAATGCGTGCAGCACCGCAACGCCACGTTTGGCCTGGTGGCGCCGATCTGGGACCAGGCCCGCGTCTGCGCGGCGCACCTGGCCGGCGCGGGCCATCGGCGCTACATCCAGCAGGCCACGGCCACCAAGCTCAAGGTGACCGGCGTGGACCTGTACTCGGCCGGCGACTTCATCGGCGCCGAAGGCAGCGAGGACCTGGTGCTGCGCGATACGCGCCGCGGCGTGTACAAGCGGCTGGTGCTGCAGGATGGCCGGCTCGTCGGCGCCGTGCTGTACGGCGACGTCAAGGACGGCCCGTGGTATTTCGACCTGATCCAGAGCGGCAAGCCCGTGGCCGCGCTGCGGCAGCGCCTGCTGTTCGGCCAGGCGCAGTGCGAGTCCCTGGCGGCCTGACGCCGGCCGCCGCCGACCTTAGAGATTGATACCGTGAACCTGTCCGATATTGCGGTGGTCGCCACCACCGCCACCAAGACTGTCTCCACCACCTGCCCGTACTGCGGCGTGGGGTGCGGGGTGCGCGCCACGCTGCGCGCCGACGGCCAGGTTGAAGTCCAGGGCGATGCCGACCATCCGTCGAACTTCGGCCGCCTGTGCGTGAAGGGGTCGGCGCTGGGCGACACCGTCGGCCTGGACGGCCGGCTGCTGCACCCGCAACTGCGCCAGCCCGACGGATCGCTGCGCCGCGTGAGCTGGGACACCGCGCTGGACAAGGTGGCCAGCGGCTTTGCCGACATCGTGGCGCGGCACGGCCCGGACGCCGTGGCGCTCTACGTGTCCGGCCAGATCCTGACCGAGGACTACTACATCGCCAACAAGCTGATGAAGGGTTTCATCGGCTCGGCCAATATCGACACCAATTCGCGCCTGTGCATGTCGTCGGCCGTGGCCGGCCACAAGCGCGCGTTCGGCGAGGACCTGGTGCCGTGCAGCTACGACGACCTGGAACAGGCCGACCTGGTGGTGCTGGTGGGCTCCAACACGGCGTGGTGCCACCCGATCCTGTTCCAGCGCCTGACGCGCGCCAAGGAAGCGCGGCCCGGCATGAAGATCGTGGCCATCGACCCGCGCCGCACCGCCACGTGCGAGCTGGCCGACCTGCACCTGCCGCTGCGCGCCGGCACCGACGTGCGGCTGTTCAACGGCCTGCTCGGCTACCTGGCGCGCCAGGGCCATGCCGATGCCGCGTTCGTCGACGCCCATACCAGCGGACTGGACGCCGCGCTGGCGGCCGCCGATGCCGACGGCACCGACCTCGACGCGCTGGCCCGCGCGTGCAAGCTCGACCCGCAGGACGTGCGCACGTTCTTCGAACTGTTTGCCGGCACCGGCAAGGTCATCACGGCGTTCTCGATGGGCGTGAACCAGTCGTCGTCGGGCACGGACAAGGTCAACGCGATCATCAACTGCCACCTGCTGACCGGCCGCATCGGCCGCCCCGGCATGGGCCCGTTCTCGCTGACCGGCCAGCCCAACGCGATGGGCGGGCGCGAGGTGGGCGGCCTGGCCAACATGCTGGCCGCGCACATGGAGCTGGCCAACCCGGTCCACCGGGACATCGTGCAGGATTTCTGGCAGTCGCCGCGCATGGCCGACCAGCCGGGCCTGAAGGCCGTGGACCTGTTCCGCGCCATCGAGGCCGGCCAGGTCAAGGCCGTCTGGGTCATCGCCACCAATCCCGTGGTCAGCCTGCCCGATGCCGACCAGGCGCGCCGCGCGCTGGCAAAGTGCGAACTGGTGGTCACGTCCGACGTGGTCACGCATACCGACACCAACGACGCCGCCCACGTGCTGCTGCCCGCGCTGGGCTGGGGCGAGAAAGACGGCACGGTGACCAACTCCGAGCGCCGCATCTCGCGCCAGCGGGCGTTCCTGCCCGTGCCCGGCGAGGCGCGCGCGGACTGGGACATCCTGTGCGACGTGGCCCGCCGCATGGGCTTTGCCGGCTTCGACTACGCCAGCCAGCACGAGATCTTCGACGAGCACGCGCGGCTGTCGGCCTGGCGCAATGGCGACGCCGACGCCAGCGAGGCGCCCCGCATGTTCGACATCGGCGGGCTGGCCGGCCTGGCCCGGCGCGACTACGACGATTTCGTGCCCGTGCAGTGGCCGGTGCCAGGCGCCACGGCCGCCGGCACCAGCCGGCTGTTCGAGGATGGCCGCTACGCGTTCCCCGATGGCCGGGCGCGGTTCGTGCCGACGGCGTCGCGCGCGCCGGCGCATGCCGCCGACGACGAATTTCCGCTGATCCTGAACACCGGCCGCGTGCGCGACCAGTGGCACACCATGACGCGCACCGGCAAGGCCGCCCGGCTGGCCGACCACCTGCCCGAGCCGTTCGTCGACATGCACCCGCAGGACGCGCTGCTGTGCGGCGTGGGCGAAGGCAAGCTGGCGCGCGTGACCAGCCGCTGGGGCGCCATGGTGGCCCGCGTGCGCTTTGGCGGCGGCATTCCGCGCGGCAGCGTGTTCGTGCCGATCCACTGGAACGACCAGTTCAGTTCCGACGCGCGCGTGGGCGCCGTGGTCAATCCGGTGGTCGACCCGGTCTCGGGCGAGCCCGAGTTCAAGCACACGCCGGTGCGCGTGGAGGAATTCCGCGTGTCGTGGCACGGCTTTGTGCTGAGCCGCCGCGCGCTGCCCGCCGAGGCGCTGACGTACTGGACGCGCGTGCAGGGCCGCCAGTTCCAGCGCTATGAATTCGCCGGGCGCGAGCACGTGGCCGACCGCGCGGCCTGGGCCCGCGCGCTGCTGGGCGTGCAGGACCCGGATGCCGACTGGCTGGAATACGAGGACCGCACCGCCGGGGTCTATCACGCCGGCTACGTGGTCGACGACCGGCTGGAGGCATGCGTGTACGTGTCCACCCGCGCCGAGCTGCCGTCGCGCGCGTGGCTGTCGCAGCTCTTCGGCCAGGACCGGCTGGAAGACGGCGACCGCATCGGCCTGCTGCTGGGCCAGCCGCTGGAAAAGACCGCCGATGCCGGCCCCACCGTCTGCTCGTGCTTCGGCGTGGGCCGCAATACGATCTGCGACGCCGTGCGCCAGCACGACCTGAAGTCCACGGCCGAGATCACGGCCTGCGTGAAGGCCGGCGGCAACTGCGGATCGTGCGTGCCGGAGTTGCGCAAGCTCCTGGCCGAGATCCGCATTGTCGAGGCCGCCGAAGCGGCCTGACATCGGCAGCGGACGCACATGGCGCGGCAGCCAGGCGGCTGCCGCGCCATTTTTCCGTCGATTTCTTGACAATTCGTCCAGTGTTATACAAACTGTCCAGCATCGTTTTTCATCGCCGATGCGGCCCGCCATGCCAGAACGGACCCCGGAGCAGCGCCTGCTGCTCGAACAAGTGAAGCAGATAGCCGACGGGCTGGGCCAGACGCTGGCGCCGTTCTGCGAGGTCGTGCTGCACGACCTGCTGGAGCCGGGCCAGTCGATCCTGGCGATCCACAACAACCTGTCCGGCCGCGCCGTGGGCGACCCCACCACCGAGCTGGGCGAGGCCCGCATCACCGATCCCGGCTATCCGCAGATCCTGGCCAACTATCCGAACCAGTTTGCCGATGGCCGGCAGGCCAAGAGCACGTCGATCGGCATCAAGGACAGCACCGGCCGCTACGTGGCCGCGCTGTGCATGAACGTGGACCTGACGCTGTTCCGCAGCCTGCAGATGGCGATGGGCCAGTTCGTGCAGACCACCGCCGAGGGCCCCGAGGAAACGCTGGACCCGGCCAGCACCGAGGCGCTGCGCGCCCGCATCGACGCCTTTGCCGCGCGGCTGGCCACCACGCCGCGCGCGCTGAAGATCGAGGACCGGCGCGCGCTGCTGGCCGAACTGAAGGCCGGCGGGCTGCTGGAAGTGCGCCGGGCCATGGAAACCATCGCGGCCCACCTGGGGGTGTCGCGTGCCACCGTCTACACCTATGCCCGCTGACCGCGCCGCCGCGCAGCTTCTGCTGCTCGACAAACATGCCGTGGAAGCGGCGCTGATTCCCGACGACGTCGTGGCCGCCGTGCGCGAGGCGTTCGTGCTGCACAGCCACCGCGAAGGCCGCGTCTTTCCGCTGATCCGCGAAACGCTGCACACCGGCGGCGTGTTCGGCATCAAGGCCGGCGACGTGGGCCGGCAGAACCTGCTGGGCTTCAAGGCCGCCGGGTTCTGGCCCGGCAACCGCGAGCGCGGCGGCGAGCCGCACCAGGCGACCATCATGCTGGTCGACCCGGACACGGGCCGGCCGCTCTGCATCCTCGACGGCAACGCGATCACCACGGCCCGCACCGGCGCGGCCGGCGGCATCGGCCTGCAACGGCTGGCCCGGCCGGACAGCCGCCGCGTCTGCGTGTTCGGCACCGGCGTGCAGGCGCGCGTGCAGCTGGCGTACGCGCTGGCGTTGCTGCCGTCGCTCGCCGAGGTCAGCTACGTGACCGCCAGCGGCGCGCCAGACGCCGGCTTCGAGGCCGAGTTTGCGGCCAGCCTGGGCGGCCGTGGCCGCATCGCCCACGCGCCGGACCGCAATGGCGCCGTGGCCCAGGCCGATGTGGTCATCACGGCCACGCCGGGCGGCGGCGCGCTGTTCGACGCCGGCGCCGTGCAGCCGGGCACCCACCTGACCTGCGTGGGCGCCGACACCACCGGCAAGCGCGAGCTGCCGGACGGCGTGCTGGCGCGGGCCACGGTGATTGCCGACGACCTGGACCAGGCGCGCCGCATCGGCGAATGCCAGTGGGCGCCGGACCTGCACTGCATCGAACTGGGCGACCTGCTGACCGGCGCCGCCACGTTCGCGCGCCAGCCCGACGACATCACCGTGTTCGACATGACGGGCCTGGCGCTGCAAGACCTGACCGTCGCGCGCTTCCTGCACGAACGGGCCCTGGCCGACGGCGCCGGCACGCGCCTGGCCTGGCCCTGGTAACCGATTTCCTCCCGCGTCCATCCGCTCCCGACCATCATGACGACCCTGCCCCTGCCCACCTACGCCGACGTCGAAGCCGCCGCCGAACGCATTGCCGGCTACGCCAACCGCACGCCGGTCCACACGTCGCGCACGCTCAACGACCGGCTTGGCGCCGAAGTGTTCTTCAAGTGCGAGAACTTCCAGCGCATGGGCGCGTTCAAGTTCCGCGGCGCCTTCAACGCGCTGTCGAAGTTCACGCCCGCGCAGCGCCAGGGCGGCGTGGTGGCGTTCTCGTCCGGCAACCACGCCCAGGGCATCGCGCTGTCGGCCCGGCTGCTGGGCATGCCGGCCACGATCGTGATGCCGGCCGACGCCCCGGCGCTCAAGATCGCCGCCACCAAGGGCTACGGCGCCAACGTGGTGATCTACGACCGCTACACGGAAGACCGCGAAGCCATCGGCCGCGACCTGGCGGAAAAGCACGGCATGACGCTGATTCCGCCCTACGACCATCCGGACGTGATGGCCGGCCAGGGCACGGCCGCCAGGGAACTGTTCGAGGAAGTGGGCACGCTTGACGCGCTGTTCGCGCCGCTGGGCGGCGGCGGGCTGCTGTCGGGCACGGCGCTCGCCACGCGCGCGCTGGCGCCGCAATGCGAGCTCTACGGCGTGGAGCCGGAAGCCGGCAACGACGGCCAGCAGTCGTTCCGCAGCGGCAGCATCGTCCACATCGACACGCCCAAGACCATCGCCGACGGCGCCCAGACGCAGCACCTGGGCCAGCACACGTTCCCGATCATCCAGCGCGACGTCAACGACATCCTGACCGCCACCGACGCGCAACTGGTCGACGCCATGCGCTTCTTTGCCGAGCGCATGAAGATGATCGTCGAGCCGACCGGCGCCCTGGGCCTGGCCGCCGCGCTGCAGCAGGCGGACGCGCTCAAGGGCAAGCGCGTCGGCATCGTCATCAGCGGCGGCAACGTCGATATCGCGTGGTTTTGTGCGTTGATGAAGCGGTAGGATTACCGCCCCGCCAGCCTGGGGGGCTCCCCTACACCTCTTCCGACGGCTGCGCCCTGGCCACCGCCACGATCGGCTCGCGGTCGAGCTGCATGAAGATCCAGGCCGACGCCGACGTGATCAGGCCCACGCAGATGAACGTCGCGTGGAAAGCCGGCAGCACGTCGAAGTGGTGAGAGCCGATGCCGCCCTGGAACGTCGCCAGCAGCGCGCCGGCGGACGTTACCGCCAGGCTCATCGACAGCATCTGCACCATCGACAGCATGCTGTTGCCGCTGCTGGCCGTCACGCCGCTCAGGTCCTTCAGCGTCACCGTGTTCATGGCCGTGAACTGGATGGAGTTCACGGCGCCGAAGATCGCCATCATGACGATCACCAGCGGCAGCGGGCGCTCGGGCGAGATCAGCGCGAACGACGCCATCACCAGCCCCACCACGAACGTGTTGGTCACCAGCACCTTGCGGTAGCCAAAGCGTTCGATCAGGTGCGTGGCCAGCCGCTTGGACGCCATGCCGGCCACGGTCACCGGCACCATCATCAGCCCGGCGTTGAACGGCGAGTAGCCCAGGCTCAACTGCAGCGTCAGCGGAATCAGGAACGGCATGGCGCCGTTGCCGATCCGCGCGAACAGGTTGCCCAGCAGCCCCACGCTGAACGCGTGGATGCCGAACAGCTGCAGCGGAAACAGCGGCGCCGCGCTGCGCCGGGCGTGGAACACGTAGGCGGTCAGCGCGGCCATGCTGGCAATCAGCAGCATCAGCACCGTGGCGTGCTGGAAGCCCATGCCGGCCAGCCCGTCGAGCGAGAACGACAGCGTCACCATGGCGATGGCCAGGAACGCATAGCCGGCGATGTCAAAGCGCCCGATGCCGGGCAGCCGCGCGTTGGGCATGTAGCGCACCGTGGCCACCGCGCCAATCAGCCCTACCGGCACGTTGATCAGGAAGATCCAGTGCCAGGAGAACGTCTGCGTGATCCAGCCGCCCAGCGTCGGCCCGATCAGCGGCCCGATCATGCCCGGGATGGCCACGAAGCTCAGCGCCTGCAGATACTGCTCGCGCGGGAACGTGCGCAGCACCGACAGCCGCCCCACCGGCAGCAGCATCGCCCCGCCCGCGCCCTGCACCACGCGCGCCGCCGCCAGCAGCGGCAGCGTGGGCGCCCAGGCGCACAGCAGCGACCCCAGCACGAACAGGCCGATGGCGGTCTGGAAGATCGTGCGCGTGCCAAAGCGGTCGGCCAGCCAGCCCGACGCCGGGATGATGACGGCCATCGTCAGCGAATACGCGATGACCACCGACTGCATGCGCAGCGGGCTCTCGCCCAGGCTGCGCGCCATCGACGGCAACGCGGTGTTGACGATGGTGGAGTCCAGCGTCTGCATGAAGAAGCCCACGGCCACCACCCACAGCATGATGCGCAGCTTGGGGTCCTGGGGCGTGGAGACGGTATCGACGGGGGGCGGGGCTAACGGCATGGAGGCGCGCGGAAGGCGGCTAAAACCGCAACCTTAGGCGGGCGATGGCCGCATGGCAAGCGCGCGGCACGATCATCGCCCATTCGCGGCTCCCGGCCCGGTCACATCGACGCCCGCAGCCCGACGAAGAAGCGCCGCCCCGGCGCCGGCTCGTAGTATCTGCCATTGGCTTCATTGACGATGACCGAGCCGATGTAGTGCCGGTCGGCCACGTTGTCGATCCGGCCGAACACGTAGAGCTGCGTGGCGCCCACCTTGAACGTGTAGCCGGTCTTCAGGTTGACGGTGAGGTAGCCGGGCGCGGCCTGCGTGTTCAGGTCGTCGGCGTAGACCTTGCTGTCCGCGCGGGCCTCCACGCCCACCATCCACTGGCCCCACGGCCGGTACGTGACCTCGGCGCCCAGGCTGTGCCGCGCGGTGCCCGGCAGCCGGTTGCCGGCCGCCACGGTGGCGCCCTGCGCGTTGACGAACGATTCGCCGAAATAGGCCGACAGGTAGGTGTAGCCCAGCCCGGCCGCCAGCCGCTCGCCCGGGCCGAACGCGCCGCGCCAGCCCAGTTCCAGCCCGCGCCGGCGCACGCCGTCCACGTTCTGGTAGACCGTGCGGCCGGCATCGTTGGCCAGCGGCACCACCTCGGCGTGGCTGTCGGCATCGAACAGCGCGGCCTCCAGCCGCTGGCTGCCCGACTGCCATTTCACGCCGATCTCGCCCTGCCGGCTCGTGGACGCCTGCAGCCCCAGGTTGGCCCCGACGCCGCCCGGGCCGTAGGCCACCTCGGTCAGCGTGGGCGTCTCGAAGCCGCGCCCCAGGTTGGCGTAGACGTTGAGCGACTCCATCGCATGCCAGACCACGCCCAGCACCGGGCTGACGTTGTGGTACGTGGACGTGCCACTGTCGTCGGGGCTGGCGGCGGTCACGAAATGGTCGTCGATGCGCAGCCGCACTCTGCTGGCCCGCACCCCGCCCACCAGTTCCCAGGCCGGATGCACGGTCCAGTTGAATTGCGCGAAGGCACCGTAGTCGGCCGCCTCATCGGTCTCGTCGCGGCGCAGCGCGCCCTGCTGGCCGTTGTCGTTGACGTAGCCGTGGCGCCCGTCGCGCATGGCGTTGGTCTCGATGCCGGCAGTCCATTGCAGCGGCAGGCCGTTGGCCGTGGTCTTGCGCGTCCACGTCAGCGCGCCGCCGCCGTAGGTGCGGTCCAGGTCGACGATGCCGCCCGCCGACGTGGGCGCCGCGCCGCTGAAGCCCAGCCGCTGCGTGAGTTGCCGGCCGCCGCCGTAGAGCCGGAAGTTCAGGCTGTCGCGCTCGGTCAACTGGTGCTCCACGACCACCCCGGCCTGGGTCTGCTCCACGTCCTTGCCGGTGTTGAACTGGGTGGCGGCCGGCACCGACTGGCGCGGATTGGCCTCGGCCTGCGCGCGCGTCAGCCCCAGCGGGTCTTCAGCCAGCGGCTGGTTGAAGTAGTTGAACTGGCCCGTGACCCTGGTGCCCGAGGCGGGCCGGGCCACGATCTTGGCGTTGAGCTGGTAGCGCCGCGCGGCGCTGTGGTCGCGGTAGCCGTCGGTCTGGTAGGTCCAGGCATCGAGCGTGCCGCCCAGGCGGTCGTTGCCGCCGCCCAGCGTCACGCCGGCCTGCCACTGGCCGTCCGACCCGAAGCCGGTGGACGCGCGCCCGGCAAACCCCTGCGTGGGCGGGTCGGGCGTGAAGACCTGCACCACGCCGCCCGACGCATTGCCGTACATCTGGGCAAACGGCCCGCGCAGGATTTCCACGCGGCTGGCGTTGGCCAGGTCGAACGTCGACGACTGGCCCTGCCCGTCCGGCATCGTCGCCGGAATGCCGTCGACAAACAGCCGCACGCCGCGCACGCCGAACGTCGACCGGCTGCCAAAGCCGCGCACCGCGATCTGCAGGTCTTGCGAATAGTTCTGGCGGTCGCGCACGGCGATGCCGGGGCTGGTCAGCGTCAGCTCGGACAGGTTGACCAGCGGCGACGTGGCCGTGAACGGGTCCACGGCGATGCTGTCGATGGCGGCCGGCGCGTCGAAGCGCCGCTGCTCGTTGCGGCTGGCGCTGACCACCACGTCGGGCAGCGCCGCCTCTTGCGCGCTGGCCGGCACGGCCGGGGTCATGGCCAGCGGCACCGCCATCCAGGCGGCCGGCCGGCGCCCGAGCGCGGCCAGCAGTGCGGTACGCAGTGCGGAAGTCTGGGTCCTGCCGGCAGCGTGCATGGGGGCGCGTCCCGAAGATAGACACCTCGCACGCGCGGATTGCGCGTGGCGCCTAGTCTACTCCCGGCCACCGGGCCCGCGCCGTCGGGCGCACGCTGACAGCGCGGCGGCGTGGCGCCCGGGCGTCAGATTGATGATGCGCCGTGGCCGGCGCAATGCTACCCTCTGGTGCCGCCGCACGCTGTCTGGCGCGGCCGGCGCAAACCTTCGGCCCCCATCCCTGCCAGATGAGAATCCTTATCGTTGAAGACGACCCCATGCTCGGCGATGGCCTGCATCGCGGACTGAAGCTGATGGGGCATGCCGCGGACTGGTTCCGCACGGCGGCCGAGGCCGACCGCGCCATCGCCGCCATGCATTACGACGCCGTGCTGCTGGACCTGGGCCTGCCCGACGAGGACGGCGTGACGATGCTGCTGCGCTGGCGCAACCAGGGGCGGCATACGCCGGTGGTCATCCTGACCGCGCGCGACGCCGTGCAGGACCGCATCGGGGGGCTCGACGCCGGCGCCGACGACTACCTGATCAAGCCGGTCGACCTCGACGAACTGGCCGCGCGGCTGCGCGCCGTGTCGCGCCGGGCGGCGGGCATGCTGGAGCCGGTCTGGCGCCACGGCCCGCTCGAATACCATCCGGCCGCGCGGCTGGCGGTCTGGCACGGCAAGTCCGTGGACCTGACCAGCCGCGAGTCGATGCTGCTGGAACTGCTGCTGACCCATCCCAACCGCGTGCTGACGCGCGAATTCCTGCGCGACAAGCTCTACGAATGGGAGAAAGGCTCGGAGAGCAACACGCTCGAAGTCCATATCCATCATCTGCGCCGCAAGCTCCATCCCGGCATCGTCCGCACGCTGCGCGGCGCCGGCTATACGCTGGGCACGGTGGATGCGCTGGCGGCACCGGCCCCGGACGCTGGCGAAGCGGGTGACAGTGGCGACCATGGCGACGGTGGCGCCGGCGGGGCGCCCGCAT
Source organism: Cupriavidus sp. SZY C1 (assembly GCF_032190535.1). Classification (NCBI taxonomy): domain Bacteria; kingdom Pseudomonadati; phylum Pseudomonadota; class Betaproteobacteria; order Burkholderiales; family Burkholderiaceae; genus Cupriavidus; species Cupriavidus sp. SZY C1. The sequence goes on along the minus strand of NZ_JAUANU010000003.1, from coordinate 76,368 downwards.
GACGCTGCAACGGCGGCTGATCCTGGTCGTCCTGCTGACCGTCTTCCTTGCCTGGGTGGTAACCAGCGTGCTGGTCTTCCGCAACGCGCGGATGGAAGTCAACGAACTCTACGACACCGCGATGGTGCGCATGGCCCAGCAGATGCAGGCCGTGCTGCCGCTGGTGCAGCCGGGTGCCATCCACCAGCCGCCCCCGGGCGGCTACGGCACCGGCAATGCCGAGGTGGGCGATCTTGGCGCGGCCGGCCTGGGCGACCTGGCGATTGCCGCGTGGCGCGCAAACGGCGAGCCGCTGCACATCGACCCCGACGGCGACCGCCTGCCCCGCCTGCCGCAGGTGGCCGGCTTTACCGACCGCACGCTCGACGCCCGCGCATGGCGGCTGTACTACCTGGAAGACCCCGTGGACGGCTGGCGCGTCTGCGTCGGCCAGTTGATGGCCGAGCGCGAGGAACTGGTGGTGGCCTACCTGCAGGCGCAGGTGCTGCCGTGGGCGCTGGGCCTGCCGCTGCTGACCATGCTGCTGATCCTGGGCATCCGCCGCATGCTGCGGCCGCTCACCGACATCTCGCAGGCCATCGCCACGCGCGCGCCGGGCGATCCCACGCCGATTGCCGCGCATGGCGTGCCGCGCGAGCTGATGCCGCTGGTCCAGGCGATGAACCGGCTGCTGGACCGCGTGTCGGCCCTGCTCGAACATGAACGCCGCCTGACCGCCGATGCCGCGCACGAGATGCGCACCCCGCTGGCCGCGCTCAAGGCGCAATGGGACGTGGCGCGCCGCTCGGCCGATGCGGACGAACGCGCGCAAGCCGCCGTCAAGGTCGAGGCCGGCATCGACCGCCTGAGCCACCTGGTGTCGCAACTGCTGACGCTGAGCCGGCTGGAGGATGACACCACGTCGCCCGCCCGCGCGCCGGTGGACTGGCGCGAGGTATCGCGGCAGGTGCTGTCCGATTGCCTGCTGCTGTCCGAGCGCCGGCAGGTCGACATGGAAGTGCTCTGGCCGGCGGACGGCCGCCCGCCGCTGGACGTCTGCGGCGACGGCACGCTGCTCGGCACCCTGCTGCGCAACCTGATGGACAACGCGCTGCGCTACGGCCCGGCCGGCTCGGTCGTCACGCTGGCGTTCGAGCCGGACCGCATCGTCGTGGCCGACCGCGGGCCCGGCGTCGACCCCGCGCATATGGAACGGCTGGGCCGGCGCTTCTTTCGCGGCGGGGGCCAGCAGGAACAAGGCACGGGGCTGGGAATTTCGATTGCGCGGCGCATTGCCGAGCTGCATGGCCTGACCATCGACCTTGCCAACCGCCCGGCTGCCGACGGCACAGGACTGGTGGCAACGATCCGGCCCGCCACCATGGGGAGAAACAAGCGTTGAGCGCCGTCTGGGAAGTGTTCGCCGTGTTCCTGCGCCTGGGCCTGACCTCGTTCGGGGGGCCGGTGGCGCATCTGGGATATTTCCGTACCGCGTTCGTGGCGCGGCGGGGCTGGCTCAGCGAGGCGGCGTATGCCGATATCGTCGCGCTGTGCCAGTTCCTGCCCGGGCCGGCCAGCAGCCAGGTCGGCATGGCCGTGGGGCTGTCGCGCGCGGGCTATGCGGGCGCGCTGGCGGCGTGGATCGGCTTCACGCTGCCGTCAGCCGTGGCGCTGATCCTGTTTGCCTATGGGCTGTCGCACTTCGGGCAGGCCGTGCCGGCCGGTGCGCTGCACGGGCTCAAGGTGGCGGCGGTGGCGGTGGTGGCGCAGGCCGTGTGGGGCATGGCGCGGTCGCTCTGCCCCGACGCACCGCGCCTGACGATGATGACGCTGACGGCGATCGTGGTCGCCATCGCGCCCTCGCCGGCCTGGCAGGTCGGTGCGATGGTCGTGGCCGGGCTGGTGGGCGCGCGGCTGTTTCGCACCGCCCAGGCCGCGCCGCACGAGCCGTTGTCGGTGCCGGTCAGCCACGGCTTTGCGGTGCTGTGCCTGGCCGTGTTCGCGGTGCTGCTGGTGGGCCTGCCGTTCGCGGCACGCGAATCGGGCAGCCATGCGCTGGCGCTGGTCGACGCGTTCTACCGCGCCGGCGCGCTGGTGTTCGGCGGCGGCCACGTGGTGCTGCCGCTGCTGCAGGCCGCCGTGGTGCCGCCGGGCTGGGTCGACAACGACACGTTCCTGGCCGGCTACGGCGCCGCGCAGGCGGTGCCCGGCCCGCTGTTCACGTTCGCGGCCTTCCTGGGCGCGGCCAACACGCTGGCACCGAACGGCTGGGCTGGCGGGGCGCTCTGCGTGCTGGCCATCTTCGCCCCGTCGTTCCTGCTGGTGTTCGGCGCGCTGCCGTTCTGGGAACGGCTGCGCCGCCAGCCGGCCACGCGCGCGGCGCTGGCCGGTGTCAACGCGGCCGTGGTGGGTCTGCTGCTGGCCGCGCTCTACCAGCCGGTCTGGACCAGCGCTGTGCAGGGCCCGGCCGATTTCGCGCTGGCGCTGCTGGCGCTGACCGCGCTGACGGCGTGGCGTGTGCCGCCGTGGGCGGTGGTGGCGGGCTGCGCGCTGGCCGGGTGGGGATGGCAGGCGGCGGGGTTCGCCTAGCCGGCAGCCAACGATGCGCGGCGTGCGCCGGTTCATCCTCGCAGCGGGCACGGGCGTGGCGATCACGCTGGCGGTGGCCGGGTGCGGCGTGGCGCCGGCCGCGATGGCGTCGCCACCGGCCGCCCGCATCGCGGTGGTCGAGCAGGACTGGCACACCGACGTCTGCCTGCGCACGGCCGACGCCGACGCCCCGCTGCAACGCCTGGCGGCCGGCTATCGCGACCCGATGTTCCTGTGCTTCGGCTTTGGCGACCGCCAGTACTTATTGGACACCGCACGCGGCCCGCTGACGCTGCTGTCGGCCCTGCTGCCCGGCGACGGCGCGATCCTGCTGACGCTGCTGCGGGACACCCCGGCCGCCGCGTTCGGCGCCGACAAGGTCGTGGAACTCGACATCGACGCGCCGGGCCTGGACCGGCTGCGCGCGTTCCTGACCGACGCCGTGCGCACCGACGATGCCGGCGCGCCACGGATGCTCGGCGACGGCCCGTATCCAGGCGGCCGCTACTTTGCCGCGACGGCGCGCTACAACGGCTTCTACACCTGCAATACCTGGACGGCCGACGCGCTGCGCGCGGCCGGCATTCCGATGCAAGGGCCGGTGCTGTTCGCGGGCGGCGTCATGCGGCAGGTGCGGGCGGTGCGGGCAACACAGACGGGAAGCGAAACGGCCCCCTGACAGGGGGCCGGCGAAAGCCCGATCCGGGTGGATCGGGCAGGCGGGACAGGCAGATCAGCTGCGATCGAAGCGGTCGAGGTTCATGACCTTGACCCAGGCGTTGACGAAGTCCTGGACGAACTTCTCCTTGCTGTCGTTCGAGCCGTAGACCTCGGCCACCGCGCGCAGCTCGGCGTTCGAGCCGAACACGAGGTCGACCGGCGTGGCCTGCCAGCGGACCTTGCCCGTGGCGCGGTCCTGGCCTTCATACAGGCCCGGCTGCTTTGCCGACTTCGACCACTTGGTCGACTGGTCGAGCAGGTTCACGAAGAAGTCGTTGCTCAGCGTGCCGGGACGATTCGTGAACACGCCGTGCTTCGACCCGCCGGCATTGGCGTCCAGCGCGCGCAGGCCGCCCACCAGCACCGTCATCTCGGGCACCCGCAGGTTCAGGTAGCTGGCGCGTTCCACCAGCATCTCGGTGGGCGCGCGGTGGCTCTGCTTGCCGTAGTAGTTGCGGAAGCCGTCAGCCACCGGCTCCAGCACCGAGAACGACTGCACGCTGGTCTGTGCCGCCGAGGCGTCCATCCGGCCCGGCGTGAACGGCACCTTGACCTTGTGGCCGCCCTTGCTGGCCGCTTCCTCCACGGCCGCCGAGCCACCCAGCACGATCAGGTCCGCCAGCGACACCTTCTTGCCGCTGGCCTGCTGCGCCGTGTTGAAGTCCGTCTGGATCGCCTCCAGGCGCTTGAGCACCTTGGCCAGTTCCGCCGGGTCGTTCACGGCCCAGTCCTTCTGCGGGGCCAGCCGGATCCGCGCGCCATTGGCTCCGCCGCGCATGTCGGTCACGCGGAAGGTGGCGGCCGACGCCCACGCGGTGCGCACCAGTTCCGGAATCGTCAGGCCCGACGCCAGGATCGTGGTCTTGAGCTTGGCCACGTCGTTGTCATCGACGAGCTTGTGGTCGACCTTGGGGATCGGGTCCTGCCAGATCAGGTCTTCCTTGGGCACCTCGGCGCCCAGGTAGCGCGACTTCGGCCCGAGGTCGCGGTGCATCAGCTTGAACCACGCGCGGGCGAAGGCGTCCTCGAACTCCTTGGGGTTCTCCAGGAAGCGCTTCGAGATCTTGCGGTACTCGGGGTCCATCTTCAGCGCGATGTCGGTCGTGAACATCATCAGCTTGTGGCGCTTCTTGGGGTCGTGGGCGTCCGGCACGAAATTGGCGCTCGCGTTGTTCTTCGGCACCCACTGGATCGCGCCGCCCGGGCCGCGCGTGGTTTCCCACTCGAAGCTGTAGAGCCAGGTCAGGAATTCGTGGGTCCAGCGCGTCGGGTTGGTCGACCAGGCGCCTTCCAGGCCGCTGCTGACCGTATCCACGCCCTTGCCCGTGCCGCACTTGCCGGTCCAGCCCAGGCCCTGCTCTTCCAGCCCGGCGGCGGCGGGCTCCTTGCCCACGCAGCCGGCCGGCTTGTACGCGCCGTGTGCCTTGCCGAAGGTGTGGCCGCCGGCGATCAGCGCGACGGTGTCCACGTCATCCATGCTCATGCGGCCAAAGGTCTCGCGGATTTCCTTGGCCGATGCCAGCGGATCGGGCTTGCCGCCCGGGCCTTCCGGGTTCACGTAGATCAGACCCATCTCGCTGGCCGCCAGCGGCTTTTGCAGCGCGCCCTTGGCGTCGGTGCGCTTGTGGGCCAGCATCTTCTTCTCCGGGCCCCAGTTCACCATCTCGGCTTCCCAGTCATCGACCCGGCCGCCGGCGTAGCCGAACGTCTTGAAGCCCATTTCTTCCAGCGCGACGTTGCCGGCCAGCACCATCAGGTCGCCCCACGAGATCTTCTTGCCGTACTTCTGCTTGATCGGCCACAGCAGGCGGCGGGCCTTGTCCAGGCCAACGTTGTCGGGCCAGCTGTTGAGCGGCTCGAAGCGCTGCTGGGCGCCGTTGGCGCCACCCCGGCCGTCGAACGTCCGGTAGACGCCCGCGCCGTGCCAGGCCATGCGGATGAAGAACGGGCCATAGTTGCCGAAGTCGGCCGGCCACCAGTCCTGCGATGTCTTCATCAGCACCGCGATGTCACGCTTCACCGCCTGCAGGTCGAGCGACTTAAACTCTTCGGCGTAGATGAACGCCTTGCCCATCGGGTCCGACTCGGCCGAATTGAAGCGCAGCGGGCTCAGGTCCAGTTGTTCGGGCCACCAGAAGCTGTTGGGCGTCACGTCGGTCTTGGCCATCAGCGGCGTGGTGGCCAGCGCGGCAGACACCGCCACGGCGAGCATAGAAACTCTTAATGTTTTTCCGATGTTCATTGAGGAAATGACTCCTTGTAGTGGGTTGCAATTGCCGCTGCCGCCACGCAAATGAATCCATATGCGACGGCGATGCCCTGCGATCAGCGCGGGATATATCGTTGATTTCCTATTCGACTTCTGCAGATACCGGATCTGAAATGGGAGAAGCCAAGGCGACCGAACGGAAATGTTCTCGCACTCTACGAGGGCCCACGAATTGGAGCCATTCAATGATTTCAATGAAGCAAATTACCCAAATCAATTGGAAAGAGACGCGACAAATCGATGCGGTCTTGTGGTATTGCCCGCCAACCCAATGGATACAAGGGTTTAAGGCCAGATAACCGCCTTATCCTCGGCTGAATAGGGACGCCATTTCTCCCTCGTTATCCCCAGATCGACCGATTTCCGACAAATAATCCGAACATGATTATTGACGGTTATCAATTGCAACGTTTTGGTGAGAAGTTTCTGATGCGCCAGATACACAGTTCCTAAATGCTATCGGAAATGCAAGCGCAAACAGCCGGCCGGAGAGACCGGTTATGGCAAATGGAGAACGGGATTTTCCGGCGGACCCGCCGAAGGAATGGGCTACGAATGCGACGCCCGAAGGGCAAGGCGGAAAAACAAGTAGAGCCGTCCTGACAGACGGCCCTACGTCCCCGCGTACTTTGCTGCAATTCGCCGCCTGCCCACCCTGGTGCCTCTGTGGGCGGCCATGGGCGATGTCTGGCAGGCTGGCGAGTCGGCCCGGCGGCAACCCCTCCGGTCGCTTTCTGTTCCCGACTTGTTCAGCGGGGCCGACGAGATGACATTCTGACGATGAAATATTTCGGAAATAAGAAGCGCGAAGGCACGTTACCGCACAAATGTCCGCAATCACAGACAAAGGCAACTTTCGCGGCGTCATTCAATCACTAGAATGAATCGGTCGATTCAGTCCAGTCACCCCTCACCGGAGCCGCGATGAAGCGCCAAACCCATGTCGTAACCGAGACCACGGCCGACGGCCTGGCCGCCCTGATCTACCACATCGCCCACGGCGCCAGCCAGGGCCAGCTCGACCCGGAGTTCGTGCGCAAACTGTGCAAGCGCGTGGACAAGGAAATCGAGGCCATGGAAGATGCCGACAAGCTGACGGCGCCCGACCGCGAGCGGCTGCAGCACGCCGTGTCGACGCTGCGCAATACCGCCGATGCCGAGGAAGGCGCGTTGCTGACGCGCGCGCTGGAACGGCTGCGCTCGGTAGACGGGCAGGCCGCACGGTCCGCCCCAGCCTGACGCCGGGCCAGATCCAGCCCCCCAAAGCAGAACGCCCCTCCTCCCGCCAAGTCGGGTGAGGGGCGCTTTGTTATCCGGCAGGGGCGGGGGGAAAGGCCCCGTCTGCCGGTGTCTCCCTGCTTAGAAGCGGTGACGGATACCGACGACGGCGCCGGTCTGGTTCGAACCCGGAACGACCGGGGCCGAGCTGCTCATCGACAGTGCCGACGTGCCCTTGTTCTTCGTGTAGCCAACGTTCAGGTAGGCGTCCGTGCGCTTCGAGAACGCGTAGTCGGCCGACAGCACGAACAGCCACGGGTCGTTGCCGCTGTTGTGGGTGTCCGTGTAGTAGGCGGCGCCCGTCAGCGACAGGGCCTGCGTCACGCGGTACAGGCCGCCCAGCCAGTAGACGTTGTTGCGCACCGAGGCGGTCGTGGCCGAGGCCACGCCGTCATCACGCATCCAGCGGTAGCCGGCGAACACCTTGGCCACGCCCAGGTCGTACGAACCGCCAACGGCCCAGCGCTTGACGGCGCGGTCGTCGGTGGCAACCGTGTTGCCCTGGTACTGGTCGTAGGCGGTGCCGATCGAGAACGGGCCGGCGTTGTAGGCCAGGCCGGCGCCGAAGTTGCGGCCAACCTTGTAGTTGCCCGGCACTTCGGTGCTGTTGGCGACGGTCGAATCGCGGCCCGTGCTGTAGAAGGCCGTGGCGGTCAGGCCGCCGAACTTGCCGGTGTACTTCAGCGCGTTGTCGGCGCGGCCGTTGAAGGCCGAGTCAACCGAGTTCAGCGAGTACTTCGGGCCCACGCCCATCGGGTCGTAGGCGCCGAACAGGTCGTACAGCGAGTTCTGCTGGCGACCCAGGGTCACCGAGCCGAACGTGCCTTGCAGGCCCACGAAAGCCTGGCGGCCGAACAGGCGGCTGCCCTGGCCCGACGTGCCGGTATCGATGTCAAAGCCCGACTCCAGCGTGAAGATGGCCTTCAGGCCGCCGCCGAGGTCTTCGGCGCCGCGCAGACCCCAGCGCGAACCGGACATGTTGCCCGAGCTGACCATGGCCTTGCTGCCATTGGCCGCGGCGGTACCCGAGTGGTTGGCGAATTCGATACCGGCATCGGCGATACCGTACAGCGTCACGGAGGTGGAGGACTGTGCCGACGCCACGCCGGAGAGTGCGCAGGTACCCGCGGCCGCCAGGGCAAATAGTGCTTTCTTCACTGTGAGTTCTCGTATTTGTTAAGACATTGAGATGCTTCCCGCCCACCAGCGTCAGAATCTGACCTGCGCGAACGCGCTGCCGGATTTCGAAACGATGGCCTCTGGGTGCGGGCGAATTGTTTCAGGGAATTATGAAAGCCATGTGTCTGTTGCGTCTCAGCAACGGTGGCCGATGCCCCACGTTGGGGGGAAGCGGGCGCGGCGGCCCTGCAGAATTCGGGTTTTCCCGACCCGCCTTTTGGTAGGATGCACACTTTTCTTGAACGGCATTTGACAGGTCCGTGACGGTGCGCGCGCCGGACCTGCCATGCCCGCGTCAATGTCCCTGCCCGACTACACGACCCACATCGCCCCCCGGCTGGCCCGGCTGCGGCAGCATCTGCGCCGCCCGAGCCGGCGCACCGTGCTGCTGGCCCTGGCCGGGCTGCCCGCCCTGCTCCTGCTCTATGTCCTGCTGCTGGTGCCGTTCACGCCAGGCATCAGCGACATCCGCAAGGCCAAGTCCGAGCAGCCGGCGCAGGTGCTGTCGGCGGACGGCAAGGAACTGGCGGTCTACCGCTGGGCCAACCGCGACTGGGTCAAGCTGGCCGATATCTCGCCCAATGTGGTCAATGCGCTGATCGCCACCGAAGACCACCGCTTCTACCAGCATTTCGGGCTCGACTGGCGCCGCACGGCATCGGCGGCGCTGCACACGTTCTCGGGCGACCGCCAGGGCGGGTCGACGATCACCCAGCAGCTTGCGCGCAACCGCTATCCGGACGACATCGGCCGGGCGCCCACGCTGACGCGCAAGCTCAAGGAGGCGATCACGGCGCTGAAGATCGAGGCGCTCTATTCGAAGGACGAGATCCTTGAGACGTACCTGAACACGGTGCCATTCCTGTACAACGCGTTCGGCATCGAGATGGCCGCCCGGACCTACTTCGACAAGCCGGCGGACAAGCTGGACGTGCTGGAGGCCGCCACGCTGATCGGCATGCTCAAGGGCAACAGCTACTACAACCCCGTGCTGAACCCGCAGCGCGCGCTGGAGCGCCGCAATATCGTGCTGGCGCAGATGGTCAAGCGCGGCAAGCTCGACGCCGCCCGCTACGATCAGCTCAAGAAGCGCCCGCTGCGGATCGACTTCGAGCGCCAGGTGGAGGAACCGGGCCCGGCCGCCCACTTCGCGCAGCAACTGCGCAAATGGCTGATCGCCTGGGCTGACCGCAACGACTACAACCTCTACACCGACGGGCTGGTGGTCCACACGACCATCGATTCGCGGCTGCAGGCCATGGCCAACCTGGCCGTGGCGCGCCAGGGCAACCAGCTCCAGTCGATTGCCAACGCGGCCTGGGCGCCGCGCGCCGGCTGGGCCGAGAGCCGCGCGCTGGTGCAGCAGTTCGTGCGCGAGACCCCGGAATTCCGCGCCGCCGTGGCCGGCGGCCAGCCCGAGGCCGACGCGCTGCAGCACCTGATGCGCGACAACACGTTCATGCAGGCACTGCGCCAGAGCAAGACGCGCGTGCAGGCCGGTTTTCTGGCGATGGACCCCGTCACCGGCGAAGTCCGCGCCTGGGTAGGCAGCCGCGATTTCACCGTGGACGCCTTCGACCACGTGGCGCAGGCGCGCCGCCAGCCCGGCTCCACGTTCAAGCCGTTCGTCTACGGCGCCGCCTTCGCCAACGGCCAGAGCCCCGACGAGACGATCATCGACCAGCCCGTCGAGCTGAAGCTGGCCGGCGGCGAGATCTGGCGCCCCACCGACGAATCGCCCGCCACGGGCCGCGCCATGAGCCTGCGCGACGGCCTGGTGTATTCCAAGAACACGATTACCGCGCAACTGGTGCAGACCGTCGGCGCCGACCGCGTGGCCCGCCTGGCCCGCGCGATGGGCGTGCGCGAGAGCAAGCTGGACGAGGTGCCGTCCCTGGCGCTGGGCACGAGCCCGGTGTCGCTGAAGGAGATGGTCAGCGCCTACGGCTCCATCGCCAACGGCGGCCAGTACCTGGCGCCGACCATGATCACCAGCATCGCCGACCGCGACGGCAACGTGCTGGCCCGCTTCCACCCGGCATCGCCCGAGCGCGCGCTGTCGCCGGCCGCCAACGCCACGCTGCTCGACGTAATGCGCGACGTGGTGGACCGGGGCACCGGCACGGCCATCCGCACGCGCTACGGCATCCGCGCCGACGTGGCCGGCAAGACCGGCACCACGCAGGACAACGCCGACGGCTGGTTCATCCTGATGCACCCGCAGCTGGTGGCAGGCGCATGGGTCGGCTTCAATGACAGCCGCGTGACACTGCGCAGCGACTACTGGGGCCAGGGCGCCCACAGCGCGCTGCCGATGGTCGGCGACTTCTACCAGCGCGCCCTGCGCGGCCGCATCATCGACGCCCGGGCCCGCTTTGCCGAAGTCGACCAGCGCACGTGGTACTCGGGCCTGACCGATTCGGTACGCGGCTGGTACCAGAAGCTGTTCGCATCCGACACGCCCGACGAAACGGTCCCGACGCCACGCCCGGCGCCCCGCCGCCCCGTGCTGCCCGCCACCGACGCCGACGCCATGCCCCCGGCATCGGCACCGCCCGCCACGACCGACAACGGCATGGCGCTCGATCCAGGCGAAGTCGTGGAAGCCGCGCCTCTAGCGGGTCAGGATGGTGCGGGGAATGGCGAGGCATCAGCGGTGCCAGCCGAGCCGGCGCCGGCGGAGATGGGGGTTGGTGGTGGTGGCGCTGGTGGTGGTGGTGGTGGTGGTGGTGGTGGTGGTGGTGGTGGTGGTGCTGGTGCCGGTGCTGGTGCTGGGGCCCCGCCGTCGTCCGGCGCATCAGCGCCCGCACCACTCTGATCGGCTCGCAGCCTCAGCCATCACCGCCGGTTAGCTCCCCTCTCCCGCGCGCGGGAGAGGGGCTGGGGGTGAGGGCGTTGCGTGTCTGCTTGCCGATCAACGTCGCATTTTGATCCGCCGACCCTCACCCCCGACCCCTCTCCCGCAGGCGGGAGAGGGGAGAAAGACAGGGCTCGCGGCTTCAGCCATCACCGCCGGTGTGGCTCCCCTCTCCCGCAACGCGGGAGAGGGGTTGGGGGTGAGGGCGTTGCGTGTCTGCTTGCCGATCAACGTCGCATTTTGATCCGCCAGCCCTCTCCCCCGCCCCCTCTCCCGCAGGCGGGAGAGGGGAGAAAGACAAGAACCATCAGCCTCAGCCATCACCGCCGGTGTGGCTCCCCTCTCCCGCGCGCGGGAGAGGGGTTGGGGGTGAGGGTGTTGAGTGTCTGCTTGCCGATCAACGTGGCACTTTGAACCGCCGGCCCTCTCCCCCGACCCCTCTCCCGCAAGCGGGAGAGGGGAGAAAGACAAGAACCATCAGCCTCAGCCATCACCGCCGGTGTGGCCCCCCCTCTCCCGCAACGCGCGAGAGGGCGGAAAACAAAACCCGCACCAGCATCCATCACTGACGTATCCCCCGCCGCCGCCCCTACTTCGCCACCCGCAATCGCCCCCGATGCAGCGCGCGCAGCGCCGCATCGGACAGCGTGAGCGGGGGCTCTGGCGATGGGCGGGCCAGCAGGTAGCCCTGGGCGAAGTCGATGCCGAGGTCGCGGCAGACCACGAGGTCGTCTTCCTGTTCGATGCCTTCGGCGATCAGGCGCGTGCCGGACGTGCGCGCGAGCTTGCATAGCGCCTGCAGCGCCTCGCGCTGGAATGGCGACGCGGCCACGCCGTCGATGATGACGCGGGCGATCTTCACGTAGTCGGGTTTCAGCGCGATCCACTGGCCCAGGCTGGCATGGCCGGTGCCGTAGTCGTCCAGCGCGAACTGCGCGCCGCGGCTGCGGATCGAGAACACGGCCTTGGCCAGCGATTCCAGCGGCCCCAGCGGGGCCTGTTCGGTCAGCTCCAGCACGATGCGGTCCGACGGCAGCCCCTGCGTCTGCAGGAACGTCCGCACCTCGTCGCGCGTGTCCTCGATGTCGCGCAGCGAATCGGCGCTGTAGTTCAAGAACAGCTTGCCGGGCAGCCGCGACGCCATGAACACGCCGATCGACACGCGCGCGGCTATCCGCTCCAGTTCGACGTGGCAGCCGGCGCGGGCGGCCTCGGCGAACAGCGCCACGGGGCTTTCCAGCGCGGTGCCGGCCGGGCCACGGATCAGCGCCTCATATCCGAAGATGTCGCCCGTCACGAGCGAGCCAATCGGCTGGAAAACCGGCCGCAGCAATCGGTGTTCGAGGCAATCGGCAATGGATGGCGTCAGGGGTCGCGACAAGGCTTGCACTCAAACTGGCTGGGAATCGTGTTGTACGAATCAGGCTATGGGCAGATGCCACTCCCACTGCAGGAGTATCGGCATTGCCCGCACCGACTTGAGTGCAACCGCGTACTGCTTTGGGAGGGTGCCCCGCCCCTGCCGCCCCCGGCCAGCCCCTCAGACCAGCCCCAGATCGCGCGGCCGGCTGCCCGGAAACACGCGCGTCAGACGCGCCTCGTCCAGCCCGTACAGCCGCGCGAACAGGCCGCCCAGCACGGCCCGGTAGTCGTTGAGCACCGGGTAGTCGCGCCCCTGGTTGAGCGTCGATGGCGCCACGGCCGCCTGCTCGCCCACCAGCCGTCCGCCGCGCACGTTGCCGCCGGCCACCCAGTAGACCGTGCCGTGGCCGTGGTCGGTGCCGCGCGTGCCGTTCTCGCGGAAGGTGCGGCCGAATTCGGAGATCGCCACCACCGTGGTCTGGCGCCACGCCGGGCCCATTTCCTCGGCAAACCCGGCGATGCCCCGGCCCAGGTTGTCCAGCAGGCCGGCCAGCTGGCCCTGCGCGCCGCCCTGGTTGACGTGGGTGTCCCAGCCGCCGACGTCGATAAAGCCCAGGTTGAAGCGGTCGCGCATCAGCCCGGCCATGCGGCGCGCTTCCTGCTCGAAGCCCCGGGCGCTCAGCGCGCGCCGGCTGGCCGCCTGCATTTCCTGCATCCGTCCGGCCATGGTGTCGCCGCCAGCGCGCATGGCCGCGTCATGGCGCCGCATGGCCTCGGCCTGCTCGGCCACGGTCTGGCGCAGCTCGAAGCCTTCGGCAATCAGTGACTCGAAGCGCGTGCCCGCGTACATGCGGGCGATGGCCTGCGTCTGCCGCGCATCCAGCGGCGCGCGGCCGTTGCCCTTGAGCGAGACGTTGGGCACGTTGACGGCGCCGGACAGCACCATCGGCAGCCCATCGGTGAACGCCACCGGCGCGGCCTGCCCGCCCATGGCCTGCGTCAGCCGGTTCAGGAAGCCGCTGCCCTGCGGCACGCCGCCGCCGTGGCCATCGCCGCCCTGCCCGGCCTCGATGCTGTCCTGGGTCTCGAAATGGCTGCGCGACAGGTCGGCGGTGCCCGCGAACGGCACGGCGGCCAGTTGCTGGCGCTGCCACATCGGCAACAGCGTAGCCCCCAGCGCGGGATGCAGCGCCCAGCCGTCCACGCCCAGCGGCAGCGCCGCCGACGGGTCGGGCGCAGCACCGGGCGGCACCGGCGGGCGGATGGCGATGGTCGGCCGCGACGCCTGGTAGAAATCGTTGCCGGCCGGCACCAGCACGTTGGCGGCGTCGTAGCCGCCGCGCAGGAATACCAGCAGAAAGCGGGCGTCGGCCTGCGCCGGCAGCGCGAACACGCGCGATGTCACGGCCGGCAGCGCCAGCGCGATGCCCGCGTGGCCCATGGCCTGGAGCCAATGGCGTCGATTCATGGTCATGTCTCCTGTCGTGCCGTGCGCTACCGCTGCATCCATTCCGGCGAACTGAGCAGCACCGCGTTCCATTCGGGCTGCGATCCGGCCTGCGACAGCGCCTGCCGCGTGGCCGGCCCCAGCGTGCCCTCGACCAGCGTGTAGAACACGCGGTTGTTCGGCATCGGGAAACCGCGCTGTGCCGACGGCTGGCCGCTTTCGTCCTGGAACAGCCCCGCCGGCCCGCTGCCGATGGCGCGCGCGATCTCGAAGCGCTTCACGAGCTGGCCCGAACTGGCCCACGCGCTCTCCGTGAGCGGATAGCCGTCGGGCGCCACGTGGCCGTACAGCGGCTCGCCAAGCTGGTTGAGCCAGTTGATCACCGGGCGCAGGTTGGTCACGGGGCGGCCGTCGTACGCCAGCCGCATCGACGACACCACGAACACCATCGGGTCCTTGAACTTGCGCGCGCCATCGGCCGCCGCGCGGTCGAACCAGCTCGATCGGAACATTGTGCGCAGCACGGCGGCGATGTCGCCGTCGGTGCGGGTGAAGGTATCGGCCATCTGCCCCACAAGCTGCGGCGGCGGGTTGTCGGCCACGAAATAGGTGGCCAGCCGGGTCGAGATGAAGCGGGCCGTGGCCGGGTCGCGCGCCAGGATCGCCACCGCCTGCTCCACCTCGGCAAAGCCGGCCGGCGCGATGGCATGGCCCAGCAGCGTCTTGGGCCCGAAATCGTGCCGGTTCGGATTGAACTCGAACAGGCCGTCCGCGCGGTACAGCGCCGCGCGCGCCGGCGCCAGCCGGGGCGGCTCGCCCCGTGCGTTGATGCCGAGCCCGGTCAGCACGCGCGCCAGCTCCTGCACGTCCTGCTGCGTATAGCGCGACCCGCTGGGCCCGCCCGCCACGCCCAGCGTATGCAGCTCCATCAGCTCGCGCGCGTAGTTCTCGTTGATGCGGTTGGCGCTGCTCTGGGCGTTGTCGAGGTATTCGAGCATGGCCGGCGCGGTCACCGTGGCCATCAGCAGGTCGCGGAACTTGCCCAGCGCGTGCGGCCGGATGGCCCGCGCCTCGAAGTCGGCCAGCGCGTAGCGGACCTGCCCCTTGCCCGCGTAGACGTTGAAATGGTTCATCCAGAACCACGTCATCTGCTCGCGCAACTGCGCCGGCGAATACAGCGCGCGCAGCAGGTGCCGGCGCGCGGTGTCCACCACCAGCTCGCGGCCCTGCCGGTTCAGCGCCTCGCGCGCCTGCTGCTTCGCGTCATCGTCGGGCAGCGTCTGGATGCGCTGGCGCTCGGCGCGCAGCGCCTGCGTCCGCTGCAGCGCGTCGCCCCCGCTGACCGGCAGCGCGGCGATGGCGGCCGCCAGCGGCGGCGGATCGGCAAGCGGCATCGCAAGCTGTTCGTCGAGATAGCGCTGGCGGCCGATGGCCTGCAGATGCGCGGCGCTGGCCTGGTCGGCGCCGAAGCTGACGGTGTTCAACCAGCGCAGGTCCGCCGCGGTCAGCGGGCCCCCGCCGCCCGCCTGATCGCCGGTGGCGCACGCGGCCAGCAGGCAGGCCGACACCGCCAGCAGCGCCAGGCGGCCCGTGGCGCGGGCGCGCCAGCCAGATCGTCGGTCAGTCATGAGCGTCCTTGTCTCGTTGCCGCATCGTCGGCATCCCGGTTTGACGTTCGCCACGCCGGATGGTTGACCGCGCCCCGCCCCGACTCTGTTACGAAAGCTTTCCCATCCGGGTAGCGGCCGCGCGCGCATCCGCCAACAAGACCTTCAGCGCCGCCCCCAAGACCGCGACATAGCCGGCGCCGGGCCTGTCATCGGCCCGTCACAGAGCGGCCCGACAATGCGCGGCATGACACAGGCGCGGGAGCGCTGCGGCGCCGGATTGCGGCGGTGCAGCAGATTTATTCCTTGACGCCTGATTTTTCGGCGCTTCAATGAAAACGTTTTCATCCGAAGTGCGCTATCCGAAAAGAGGAATGGATGCCCGCAACCCGTCGCGCCGCACTGCCGCCCCGCCTGGCGTCCGCCGAACCCGGCCAGGGGGTCACGCTGGCCGACGTGGCGCTGGCCGCCAAGGTGTCGCTGGCCACCGCGTCGCGCGTGTTCAGCCACCCCCAGCTTGTACGCGAGGCCACGGCGCAGCGCGTGCATGAAGCCGCGCAGCGGCTGTCGTTCCGCCCCAACCTGCTTGGCGCCAAGCTGCGCGCCCAGCGCACGCGGATCATCGGCGTGATGCTGCCCACGCTGGACAACGCGGTGTTCGCCGAATGCTGGCGCGGCATCGAGGAATCGGCCATGGCGGCAGGCTACTCGCTGATGCTGGTCACCAGCAACTACGACCCAGCCCGCGAGACCGAGCGCGTGGAATACCTGCTGCGCCACCGCGTGGACGGCATGGTCCTGACCGTGGCCGACGCCAGCGACAGCACCGTGCTGGACCAGCTGGACCGCGAATCGGTGCCCTACGTGCTGGCCTACAACCAGGTGCCGGCGGAAGGCGCCGTGGCCGGCCGGCATTCGGTCTCCGTCGACAACCGCACCAGCGCCTGCGAGGGCGTCAACGCGCTGATCGCCGCCGGCCACCGCCGCATCGCGGTCATTTCGGGCGCGTTCACCGCGTCGGACCGCGCGCGCCAGCGCTTTGCCGGCTATGCCGACGCCATGCGCGCGCACGGCCTGCCGGTGCTCGATCCAGTCAACCTGCCGTCCCACACCGCCAGCAACGCCGCACAGATCCGCGCGCTGATGGATGGCGGCCAGGCGCCCACCGCGTTCTTCTGCACCAACGACCTGCTGGCGATCGGCGTGATTTCAGACCTGAAGCGCCTGGGCCTGCGCGTGCCGCGCGACGTGTCGGTGCTGGGCTACGACGGCATCGCGCTGGGCGCGCTCGTGGAGCCGCCGCTGGCCACCGTGGTGCAGCCCAACGCCGACATCGGCGCGCACGCCATCGGCGAGCTGCTGCAGCGGCTGGAAGCCGTGCCGCCCGCCGCCAACGGCCACGCCACGCTGCTGCCGCATGCGATACGAATCGAGGGCACCGTCAGTGCGCCCGCAATGCCTGCCTGATCCAACCACCGGTCCGACTCGACCGACCTCTACCAGGGAGCCTCACATGCCGAAGCAATCCTTCTGGCGCCGTCCGCTGCGCTGGCTGGCCGTCACCGCCACGTTTGCCGCCTTCAGCCAGGGCGTGGCCGCGCAGACCGCCATCTGCTACAACTGCCCGCCCGAATGGGCCGACTGGGCCGCGCAGATCCGCGCGATCAAGGAAAAGACCGGCGTCACCGTGCCGTTCGACAACAAGAACTCGGGCCAGTCGCTGGCGCAGCTTGTGGCGGAAAAAGCCGCCCCGGTGGCCGACGTGACCTACCTGGGCGTGACGTTCGGCATCCAGGCCAAGGCCGATGGCGTGACGCAGCCGTACAAGCCCGCTCACTGGGCCGACATCCCCGACGGCCTGAAGGACCCGCAAGGCAACTGGTTCGCCATCCACTCGGGCACGCTGGGCTTCATGGTCAATGTCGATGCGCTGCGCGGCAAGCCCGTGCCGCAGTCGTGGGCAGACCTGCTCAAGCCCGAGTACAAGGGCCTGATCGGCTACCTGGACCCGGCCAGCGCGTTCGTCGGCTACGTAGGCGCCGTGGCTGTGAACCAGGCCATGGGCGGCACGCTCGACAACTTCGGCCCGGCCTTCAAGTTCTTCCGCGACCTGCAGAAGAACCAGCCGATCGTGCCCAAACAGACCGCCTACGCGCGCGTGCTGTCCGGCGAGATCCCGATCCTGCTCGACTACGACTTCAACGCGTACCGCGCCAAGTACAAGGACCGCGCCAACGTGGCCTTCGTGATCCCGAAGGAAGGCTCGCTGGTGGTGCCGTACGTGATGAGCCTGGTCAACAACGCCCCGCACGCGGCCGAGGGCCGCAAGGTGCTGGACTTCGTGCTGTCGGACCAGGGCCAGGCGCTGTGGGCCAACGCCTACCTGCGCCCGGTGCGCAACGTGCCGATGCCGGCCGAGGTGCAGGCCCGCTTCCTGCCCGCCGCCGACTACGCGCGCGCCCGGCCCGTGGACTTCGGCAAGATGGCCCAGGTGCAGAAGGCGTTCAGCGACCAGTACCTGAAGGAAGTCCGCTAGCCGCGGCACCCGCGATGACCCGCCGATCCCCCGCCCTGTTCCTGTTCGCGCTGCCCGCGCTGGTCGTGTTCCTGGCCTTCTTCTGCCTGCCGATGGCGCGGCTGATCGAGGTCAGCCTGACGGGCAAGGACGGCGCGGGCGTCTACGTGACCGTGCTGACCAGCGCGCGCTACCTGCACAGCCTGATGGTGACGGTGGTGCTGTCCGCGCTGGTGACGCTGGCCACGCTGGTGATCGCGGGCATCGCCGGCACCTTCCTGCAGCGCCACCGCGTGCCGGGCAAGCCGGTGCTGGTGGCCATGCTGACCTTTCCGCTGGCGTTCCCCGGCGTGGTGATCGGCTTCATGGTCATCATGCTGGGCGGCCGCAACGGGCTGCTGGCCACCATTGGCGACGCGCTGGCCGGCGAGCGCTGGACCTTTGCCTACGGGCTGGCCGGGCTGTTCGTCGGCTACCTGTATTTTTCGATTCCGCGCGTGATCCTGACCGTGATGGCCGCCGTGGAAAAGCTCGACCCCTCGCTGGAGGAAGCGGCCCGCTCGCTGGGCGCCGGCCCGTGGCGCGTGGTGCGCGACGTGATGCTGCCCGCGCTGATGCCGGCCATGCTGTCCAGCGGGGCGATCTGCTTTGCCACCAGCATGGGCGCGTTCGGCACGGCGTTCACGCTGGCCACGCAGCTCGACGTGCTGCCGCTGACCATCTACAACGAATTCACCAACTACGCCAACTTTGGCATGGCCGCCGCGCTCTCGATCCTGCTGGGCGCGGTCACGTGGGCCCTGCTGGCGCTGGCGCGCTGGTACTCCGGCGATGCCGTCGCCGCCACGGCTTGAGGACCGCCGCATGCGCCCATCCCTGCTCCCCCGCCGCACCGGCTACTGGCTGCAGCTTGCGCTGACGCTGCTGGTCTGCGCGTTCATGACCGTGCCGGTGGTGCTGTCGGTGCTGGCCGGCCTGACCAACAACATCTTCGTGGGCGTGTCCAGTGGCCTGACCACGCGCTGGCTGGCCGAGGTCTGGGCGCTCTATCGCAACACGATCTTCCTGTCGCTGGGCATTGCGCTGGCCTGCCTGGCCTGCACGCTCGTGATCGGCGTGCCCGCCGCCTACTACATGGCGCTGCGGCGCAACCGCGTGACGCGGCTGATCGAGGAGCTGCTGATGCTGCCCGTGGCGCTGCCGGGGCTGGCCACGGCGCTGGGGCTGATCCTGCTCTACGGCAGCTTCCAGGGGCTGCGCACCAGTTGGGTGTTCATCCTGATCGGCCACGTGGTGTTCACGCTGCCGTTCATGGTGCGGGCGGTGCTGGCCATCCTGGCGGCCATCGACATCCGCACGCTCGAAGACGCCGCCGCCAGCCTGGGCGCCACGCGGCTGCAGCGCTTTTTCACGGTGGTGCTGCCCAACTGCCGCCAGGGCATCCTGGCCGGCGCGCTGATGGTGGTCACGCTGTCGGTGGGCGAATTCAACCTGACGTGGATGCTGCACACGCCCACCACGCAGACGCTGCCCGTGGGGCTGGCCGACAGCTATGCGTCGATGCGGCTGGAGATTGGCTCCGCGTACACCATCGTCTTCTTTGTCATGATCATCCCGCTGCTGGTGTTCATGCAGGCCCTGAGCGCGCTGGGCGCCCGCACCCGCCGCCATGCCGTGCCTGCCGACGCCGCCGTCCTGCCGCCCGCCGCCCCGCCCGTCACCCCTGTTGCCGAACGCCGCCATGCATGAACCGACCCCCATCCGCCTGCGCCAGTGCGCCAAGACGTTTGCCGACGGCACGCTCGCGCTGCACCCGCTTGACCTGGACATCGGCGCCGCCGAGACCGTGGTGCTGCTGGGGCCGTCCGGCTGCGGCAAGACCACCACGCTGCGCATCATCGCCGGGCTGGAGCAGCCCGACGCGGGCGGCGACGTCTGGTTTGGCGACACCCGCGTGACCGACCTGCCGATCGAGCAGCGCGGCGTGGGCATGGTGTTCCAGAACTACGCGCTGTTTCCGAACATGAGCGTGGCCGAGAACATTGCCTACGGCCTGCGCGTGCGCCGCGTGGATGGCGCAACCCGCCGCCGCCGCGTGGACGAGATGCTGGCCATGATGCACCTGGAGCCGTTTGCCGACCGGCGCATCGACCAGTTGTCGGGCGGCCAGCGCCAGCGCGTGGCGCTGGCCCGCGCCATCGCCGTGCAGCCGCGCGTGCTGCTGCTGGACGAGCCGCTGACCGCGCTGGACGCCAAGCTGCGCGACACGCTGCGCGCCGACATCAACCAGCTCCTGCGCAGCCTGCACATCACCGCCGTCTACGTGACCCACGACCAGGCCGAGGCCATGGCGCTGGGCGACCGCATCATCGTGATGGACAAGGGCCGCATCGCGCAGGTGGGCACGCCGCAGGACATCTACCGCGCGCCGGCCAACGCGTTCGTGGCCGATTTCATCGGCACCATGAACCACCTGCCCGGCACGGCCGAGGCCGGCCGCTGGCGCGTGCCGGGCGGGACGGTGCCGATGGGCCCGCCCGATGACGCGCCGGTGTCCGCCAACGCGCGGCTCATGTTCCGGCCCGAGGACGTGGCAGTGGTACACGCCGATGACGCCCACGTGGAAGGCGTGGTCGTGACGGCGCTGTTCCTGGGCAACCACACGCGGCTGCTGGTGGACGTGGGCGCCGCCGCGCCGCTGATCGTCGACACCGCGCGCCGCGACGCGTGGGCAGCCGGCGCGCGCGTGGGCCTGCGCATCGATACCAACCACCTGATCACGCTCGCCGAAGCCGCATGACCCCCGCATCCTCCGCACCCGCCTGCCTGGTGGCGCAACTGACCGACCTTCACATCAAGGCGGGCGGCAAGCTGTCTTACCGGATGGTGGACACCGCCGGCGCGCTGCACGCCGCCATCGACACGCTGCTGGCCGCGCCGCAACTGCCCGACGTGGTGGTGGTCACCGGCGACCTCGTCGACTTTGGCGATCCGCACGAATACCGCTTTCTGCGCGACATCCTGCAACGGCTGCCGATGCCGGTGAAGCTGCTGCCGGGCAATCACGACCACCGTACGTCGCTGCGTGCCGTGTTCCACGACCACGACTACCTGTTCGCGCACGGCGATGCCGAGGCGCCGGTGCACTACGCGATCGACGCGGGCCCGCTGCGGCTGGTCGGTTTCGACTGCACGGTGCCCGGCCAGCCGGGCGGCCATGCCACGCCCGACGGGCTGGCCTGGCTCGACGCCACGCTGGCGGCGGCGCCGGGCCGGCCCACGCTGGTGATGCTGCACCATCCGCCGTTCCATACCGGCATTGGCCACATGGACGCCCAGGGGCTGGGCAACGCGGCCGGGCTGGAAGCGGTGATTGCGCGGCACACGCACGTGGAGCGCGTGATCTGCGGCCATCTGCACCGCCATATCACGCGGCGCTTTGGCGGCACCATCGCCATGACCGCGCCGGGCCCCGCGCACCAGGTGGCGCTGGACCTGGACCCGCAGGCCGCGTCGCGCTTCCGCATGGAGCCGCCCGGCTACCTGCTGCACTGGTGGCATCCCGCGCACGGGCTGGTCACGCACCTGGCGGCCATTGGCGACCACGGCCCTCTGCACCCGTTCTTCGACGCCCAGGGCAAGCTGATCGACTAGCCGGCCGCCCGCACGGCGGGCCCGCACCGAAGTGGCATTGCGGTACCATCCCCGGTTTCATTTTCCCGATGCCGGACCGGGGCGCCGCCCGCCGGCCCGCGCTTTTTTCCCTGCCATGGACCTGCTTCTGCTCAGCAATTCGACGTCGGACGAGGGCTACCTCGTCCATGCCCGCCAAGCCATCGAAAGTTTGGCCGATGGCCGCACCCAGGCGCTGTTCGTGCCCTACGCCGGGGTGACGCGCGACTGGGACGGCTATGCCGCGCAGGTGCGCGACGCGCTGGCGCCGGCCGGCATCGCGGTGGCGAGCCTGCACGAGCAGGCCGACCCGCAGGCGGCCGTGGCTGCCGCGACGCTGATCGTGGTGGGCGGCGGCAACACGTTCCGCCTGCTGCAGGTGCTGCGCCAGCAGGGCTTGCTGGCGCCGATCGCGGCGCGGGTACGCAGCGGCGCCGCGCGCTACATCGGCTGGAGCGCCGGCTCGAACCTGGCCGCGCCGACCATCCGCACCACCAACGACATGCCGGTGGTGGACCCAGGCGGCTTCGACGCGCTCGGCCTTGTGCCGTTCCAGATCAATCCGCACTACTACAACGTGGAGATCGAAGGCTTCCGCGGCGAAACGCGCGACCAGCGGCTGGCCGAGTTCACCACGCTGTCGCCGGACACGCCCGTGCTGGGCCTGCCCGAAGGCGACTGGGTGCGCGTGTCGGGCAACACCTTTGCGCTGCACGGGCCGCACGCGGCACGCTGGTTCCTGGGCGAGCGGCGCTGGGACGTGACCGCCGGGCCGCTGGCACTGCCGGGCTGACCCGCACGCGACGGACAAAAAAATACCCGCAGCCGGGAGGAGCGGGTACAGAAGTGGTATGGACAAGTCGCGGAATTCGTCCACGGGAAAAATGCTGTCATCGCATCATTGCGCTGCCAATAATCTTTCCGGACTAGTCAGGGGCTGTCACGTATTTGTCGCGTACCTGACACGTATGGCAGCTTCGCCACATCGGCGGTTTGGGCGCATGGACAACGCGGCGGGAATCCAGTCCAATCGAGCACTTGCCGCCCCTGCCCTGCCCCGCCTGCCCCATGTCGCGTGCCCGCCTGCTGTTGATCGATGACCACACCCTGTTTCGCACCGGGCTGAAACTGCTGCTGGCCGACAGCCCCAGCGTGGCGACGATCATCGAGGCCGGATCGGTGATGGAGGCCGTCGAGGCGCACGGCAGCCAGCCGGTGGACATCCTGCTGCTCGATATCCAGATGCCGGGCCTGAACGGCATCGAGGGCGTCAAGGTGCTGCGGCGCCACTTTCCGGCCGCGCGGATCGTGATCGTGTCGGGCACGTCACATATCGACGCCATCCCGCCCGAGGCGCGCCGCGAGATTGCCGGATTCCTGCCGAAGTCGGCCGACGCGCTCGACATCGAGCGCGCCATCGCCAGTTGCCTGGCCGGCGGCACGCATTTCTCGGCCGACGGCCTCGGCCACGGCGCGGACCCCGGCGCCAGCGGTGACCCGCCGCCGGCCTACGAGCCAAGCCAGCTCACGCCGCGCCAGCTGGAGGTGCTATCGCAGTTGAGCCTGGGGCGGTCGAACAAGGTCATCGCCTACCACATGGGGTTGTCCGAGAACACCGTGCGCGTGCATGTGGCGGCCATCCTGAACCACCTTGGCGTGGTCAGCCGCGTCGAAGCCATCCTGGAGGCCCAGCGCCGCGGGCTGGTGCAGACCCGGCGCTAGCCCGCCACCGATCCCGCCGCGACCATGGCGCTGCCCTTCCTGCCCCACTACGACGAGCCGCGGCTGCTGTCCGCGCAGATGGAGCTGATCGACCAGAGCTTCGGCATGGCGATGCTGGGCTGCACGCTGGCGGCGATCTTCCTGGGTACCGGCCTGGCGCTGACCGACGGCCATCCCGGCGCGCTGCCGTGGGCGGCGGCCGTGACCATGGTCTGCGCCATCGCGCATTTCGGCCGGCGCGCCGTGCCGGACCGCCTGAGCGAGGCGCGCTGCGGCCTGTACGCGCGCGGCATGACGGTCGTGCTGGTGCTGATCGGGTGCCTTTGGGGGCTGGCCGGCTGGCTCTACCTCGACATCCGGTCGCCGGCCGTGGTGATCTGCGTGCTGTCGCTGATCGCCGGCATGAGCGCGGCGGCGCTGGCCGTGTTCTCGGCCTGCCTGCCGGTGGCCGTGGGCTTCTTCATCCCGGCCATCATGCCGGTGTGGGCCGTGTTCATCGTCACGCACGATATCGCCTACCTGCCGATGTTCCTGGCCACGCCGCTCTACCTGTTCGTGCTGATCGTGTTCGCGCGCAACTACTCGCGCATGGCGCGCCACTCGCTGGCGCTACGGTTCGAGAACGTCGAGCTGATCTCGCAACTGCGCGACCAGACCGCGCGCGCCGGGCAGGCCCAGCGCGAGGCCGAGGAGGCCAATCGCGCCAAGTCGGTGTTCCTGGCATCGGCCAGCCACGACCTGCGCCAGCCGCTGCATGCGCTGGGGCTGTTCCTGGTCTCGCTGGCCCGCACGCCGCTCGACGCGCGGCAGCGGCAACTGCTGGACCACATCGAAGCCTCGTCGGGCGCCGCGCGCGAGATGCTGAACACGTTGCTCGATTTTTCGAAGCTGGACGCCGGCGTGGTCACGTCGCGGCCCCGCCCGTTCCGGCTCCAGCCGCTGCTGCACAAGCTGGAGAACGAATTCGCGCCGCAGGCCAATGCGCGCGGGCTGGTCTACCGCACGCGCGACACCACGGCCACGCTGTTCGGCGACCCGACGCTGACCGAGCTGATCCTGCGCAACCTGATTGCCAACGCCATCCGCTACACCCGCGCCGGTGGCGTGCTGGTGGCCTGCCGCGCGCGGCGCTTCCACGTGTCGATCGAGGTCTGGGACACCGGCGTGGGCATCCCGGCCGAGCACCACCGGGCGATCTTCCGCGAGTTCCACCAGCTCGGGAATCCGGAGCGCGACCAGCGCAAGGGGCTGGGCCTGGGGCTGGCCATCGTCGACGGGCTGGCGCGCACCATGCGCACGGTGGTGACGCTGGGCTCCACGCCGGGCCGTGGCTCGGTGTTCCGGCTGCGGATGCCGCTGGCGTGGGCCGCGCCCGAGGAAGCCGCGGAGCCGGGGCTGGCGATGCGGTGCGACGGGCTGCGCGTGCTGGTGATCGACGACGATCCGGCCATCCGCGAGGCCATGGCCGGGCTGCTGGCGGTCTGGCACTGCGACAGCCGCACGGCCGAGACCGAGGAACAGGCGCTGGCGCTGGCCGCGACCTTCGCGCCGGACCTGATCCTGGCCGACTACCGGCTGCGCGGCCATCGCACCGGGCTGGAAGCCATCGCCGCCATCCGGGCGCAGGCCGGGCGCGACGTGCCCGCCATCGTCATCACCGGCGACACGGCGGCCGACCCGCTGCGCAACGTCCATGCTGGCGGCGTGGCGCTACTGCACAAGCCAGTGGTACCGGGCGAACTGCAGGCGGCCATCGCCGCACTGCTGCACGAGGCTTCCGCCCACGCCGACGCCCCGGCCGAATGGAAACCGGCCGAACGATAAGCAGGACATGGGGGGTCGTCAGCCGATCATCCGCATCGGCAACAGCGCGTAGGCCAGCACCAGCACGCCGACGATGGCCGGCGACACGTACTTCAGCGCAAGGCTCTGCGACTGCACGCCCAGATAGGCGTACATACAGACGAGGATCATGGCGCAGCCAAAGACCAGGCCGTCATAGACTTGCATGGATGTCTCCCAGAGTGCGTTCTTCGACTACTTCTGTGATGACGGGCGTGCTCTTCGGGGGCGCCCGGGTACTGCCCACTGCAATCTATTGCGACCGATGGTCGCGCCATCGGAGGGACGCGGCAATCATGGTAATCCCTCCATTTCTGGCGTTTTAACAATGCTGCGGCGCGGGATGGGAGGCCGGGTGGATACCGCTCGGGGCGGCGGGGGAAGTCAAGGGGAATCTGGAGCGGGGGCGTTCAGGCTTTCGTATTGCCGGGGCCCCTCACCCGCGTGGCGGGCGAGGGGTTGCAGCCATCGGCGGACGGGGGTGTCTATCGCTGGCCGAAATGGGCGTCGCGGAACAGCTTTTCCAGGCCGCGCGGCTGCGAGCGCCAGTACTGCTTTGGCGCGTCGACCTGGGCGCCCAGCCTGGCGGCGGCATGCCACGGCCAGCGCGGGTCGTACAGCATCGCGCGGGCAATCGAGATCATGTCGGCCTCGTCGTTGGCGATGATCGCCTCGGCCTGCTCGGGCTCGGTGATCAGGCCCACGGCCAGCGTCGGCAGGCCCACCTCGGCCTTCACGCGCTGGGCGTACGGCACCTGGTAGCCCGGGCCGATCTTGATTGCCTGCTGCGGCGACACGCCGCCGGTGCTCACATGCACCGCCGCGCAGCCGCGCGCCTTGAGCGCATGGGACAGCGCGATCGTGCCGTCGATGTCCCAGCCATTCGGCACCCAGTCCGTGGCCGACACGCGCATCCAGACCGGCCGTTCGGCGGGATACGCCTCGCGCACGGCATCGAACACCTCCAGCGGAAAGCGCATGCGGTTTTCCAGGCTGCCGCCGTACTCGTCGGTGCGATGGTTGGCAATCGGCGACAGGAACTGGTGCAGCAGGTAGCCATGCGCGCCGTGCACCTCGATGCCGTCCACTCCCAGCCGCGCGGCACGCCGGGCGGCCGCCACGAAGTCGTCGCGGATCTTGCGCAGGCCGGCCTTGTCCAGCGCGGTAGGCGGCGCCTCGTCGGCCGCATGCGGCACGGCCGAAGGCGCCACGGTCTGCCAGCCGGCCGGCGCGTCCGGACGGATCTGCGCCCCGCCGTCCCACGGCGCCTGGCTGGACGCCTTGCGCCCGGCATGGCCAAGCTGCACGGCCACGGCAATCGGCGAGTAGCGGCGCACGGCATCGAGCACGCGGCCCAGCGCGGCTTCGTTGGCGTCGCTGTAGAGCCCCAGGTCGGCCGGCGAAATGCGGCCCTCCGGCGACACGGCCGTCGCCTCCACGATCATCAGCCCCGCGCCCGAAAGCGCCAGACTGCCAAGGTGGATCATGTGCCAGTCGGTGGCCGAACCCTGTTCCGCCGAGTACTGACACATCGGCGCAATGGCGATCCGGTTGGACAGCGCGAGTTCGCCGATCCGGTAGGGGTCGAAGAGATGGGGCATGGGGTTCCTTGTCGTCTTGCTGGCCGCCGGGACACGGCCAATGTCCCGGGGAATTGTAGGCGGCCGCGGAAATCCGTGCAGACGGCGCCGCGCCCTGCCCCGCCGCTGCGTCAGAACTTCGGAATCCTCAGCGTCTTGCTGATCATCAGGCTGCCGCTCAGCACGAACAGCAGCGCCAGCGGGTGGAACGTGCCACCGGCGATGTCCCATGCGCCGCCGGGCAAGGCGTCGCCGATCAGGCCGCGCGATGCGCACCAGGCCAGTACGCCGGTCAGCACCACGCTGGTCGGGATGGGCGTGCCTTCGAAGTACTTGACCTTACCCTGCGCGGAGCCCTCGGCCAGCGTTTCGGCCGTGACGTTGAAGCGGGCCAGGCGGCTGACGCCGCAGCAGACGAAGTAGATCAGCGCTGCGAGGTCCCAGCCGCCGCGCATGCCGGCCGCAAAGGCCAGCGTGGCGGGGCCGACGCCGAACGAGATGATGTCGGACAGCGAATCGAGCTCGCGGCCCAGCGCGGAATGCGCGTGGCGCCAGCGGGCGATGCGGCCGTCGAGCACGTCGAAGATGAACGCGGCCGGCGCCAGTGCCGCCGCGATGTAAAAATACCGGAGCGTGGGGTCCGCGACGAAGTACATCGCGTAGAAGACGGAGCCCATGCCGCACGCGGCGTTGGCAAGCGTGAAGAAGTCCGCAAGCTGCAAGTCGCGCAGCATCGAGAAATGCCTGGGGCGCTGCTGAGGGGTGGACATGCGGCGGACTCCTTTGTGCGTTGGCGCCCGGGCCGGGCGCCCGGACGGTCAGAGTACGGTGTTCACGTGATGCACGGCCGGCGGCGCGGCAAAGCAGTCGCTGACCAGCTTGCGCCACTCCTGGAACTCGTCAGATTCGCGGAAGTGGACCATGTGGTCTTCCACGGTTTCCCAGGCCACCACCAGCGCATACTGCGACGGCTGCTCGATCGAGCGCTGCAGGTTCAGGCCGTGGCAACCGCGGGAACGCAGGAACAGCGGCTTGGCCTTGGCCACGTTGGCCTCGAACTGCGCTTCCATGCCGGGCTTGATCGTGATCTGTGCAATTTCGTGAATCATGATGGGTCTTCTCTGGGTGGCTTGATATCGGTGCCTGTCTGACAGCGCGGCACGCGCGTTCTACCTTAGCAGATTTGCGCCAGGCGGCTTACTTGACCGTCCGCCGCGCCAGGCTTTGCACCAGGTAGGCCACCACCAGCGCATTGGCCACCGCCAGCCCCACATGGAGCCACGTGGGGTGGCGCACGGCCTCGTACACCTCTACCGGGATATAGATGCCGCCGGACCACACGCCGATCCAGTTGCCCCAGGCCCGGCCGTGCCACAGGCCGTAGGCTTCGGCAAAGCGCATCAGCGCGTACACGGCGGCGGAGCCACCGATGGCCCAGAGCCGGCCGTCGGCGGGATGGTTCAGCAGCGCCAGGAAGATCTTCGGGTAGTGGCCGGCGGGATTCAGGTGCAGCCGCGCGACGATGGACTCGGCCACCGCCTGAGCGTCGCTGTGCAGCAGCGCCACCAGGCCAAGACCGGCCAGGATGACCAGCGCGCCCTTGGCGGCTTCGAACAACGCAATGCTTTTGAGCCCCAGCGGGGAACCGGCGTGTGCCATGGCGGCGGGGTGGGAGTGGGGAAGCCGGTATTGTGCAGGATTGGCGGCGGCCTGCCATCGGGAAAATGGCAGGCGCCCCTCTCCCGACGGCGCGGGAGAGGGGCGAACGCGGACAGGTCAGGCCGCGCTCAGTTCTTCGCCACGGTCTCGGGCGTCGGGCCCCAGCCGCCGCCGAGGCTGCGCACCAGCGCCACCGTGGCGGCGGCGCGCAGGCCGGCTACCGCGTTGGCATCCCGCTGCGACTGCAGCACGGTACGGTCCGCGTCGATCACGGTCAGGTAGTCGACCGCGCCGGCATCGTAGCGGCTGCGCGAGATGCGCTGCGCGCGGCGGGCGCCGGCCAGCGCGCCATCGAGCGCCGTAGCCTGCTGGCTGAGCCAGCGTACGTCGGCCAGGCTGTCCTCGACCTCGCGGAACGCCACCAGCACGGTCTGCTGGTAGCGCGCCACGCTTTCCTCGTGCGCGGCGCGGGCGCCGGCCAAGTTCGAGCTGTTGCGGCCCCCGTCGAAGATGGTCTGCGCCACCGTCGTGCCCACCAGCGGCCCGAGCATCCAGGTGCGCGACGACCACTTGAACAGGTTCGACAGGTCCGCCGATTCGAAGCCGAACAGCGCCGTCAGCGAGATGCGCGGGAAGAACGCGGCCTTGGCGATGCCGATGCGCGCGTTGGCTGCCGCCATCTGGCGCTCGGCCGCCGCGATGTCGGGACGCCGCTCCAGCAGCTCGGACGGCAGCCCGGCCGGCACGGCCACCGGTGCGGTATCGAACGGCCGCGCGGCCAGTCCGAACTGCGAAGGTGCCACGCCGGTCAGCACGGCCAGCGCATGCTCCTGGTTGGCCCGGCGGCGCTCGATGCTGGCCAGGTCCGCACGCGCGGTGCCGAGTTCCGATTCGGCGCGGGCCGGATCGAGGTCGGTGGTCTCGCCGGCCTCGTACCGCTTGCGCAGCAGCGACAGCGAATCCTCGCGCAGCTTGATCGTGGCGTGCAGCAGCTCGCGGTCGCTGTCCAGCGTGCGCAGCGCGAAGTACGCCTGCGCCGTATCGGCCTGCAGCGCGAGCTGCACCGACCGGTACAGGTCTTCCGCGCCCTTCTCTTCCGCCCGCGCCGCGTTGACGCTGCTGGCCACGCGGCCGAACAGGTCCAGCTCGTAGTTGGCAAACAGCCGCGCCTTGTACACCGTCTGCGGCGACACGCGCGTGCCATCGGGCAGGCCCTGCGAGGCCGCCGACGGCTGCGTGCGCGTCGGGTCCAGCCCGGCGCTCAGTTGCGGGTACATGTCCGCCTCGGTGGCGCCGGTGAACGCCCGCGCCTGCTTCAGGCGGGCCGCCGCGGCGGCCAGGTCCTGGTTGTGGGCGTTGGCCGCGTCGATCAGGCGGTCCAGCTCGGCGTCGCCGAACACCTTCCACCAGTCGCCGCGCTGCTGGCCCTCGGCCGGCGTGGCGGTCTTCCACTGCGCACCCTCGGCGGCGGCCGCGTCGGCCTCCTTGAAGGTGGCGGCGGTGGGCGTCTCGGGCACCTTGTAGGTCGGTGCCAGCGAGCAGCCGGCCAGCACCAGGGCGGCAGCCAGCGTGGCCAGCCTCGGCAGGTAATGCTTCATCACGTTGTCTTGCATGTCGATCCCCATCACTCAGCCGACGGTACGGCGTGCGACGCCGACACATCGGTCGATACGGCCTCGCGGCGCTGCTTGCGCGTGGCCAGCAGCCGCAGGGCCACGTAGAACACCGGCGTCAGGAACAGGCCGAAGAACGTCACGCCCAGCATCCCCGCGAACACGGCCACGCCCATGGCATGGCGCATTTCCGCGCCGGCGCCGGTGGAGATCACCAGCGGCACCACGCCCATGATGAACGCGAACGACGTCATCAGGATGGGGCGCAGACGCAGGCGGCTGGCCTCGATCGCGGCCTGCACCACGGTACGGCCCTGGTGCTCCAGCTCGCGGGCGAATTCCACGATCAGGATCGCGTTCTTCGCGGACAGCCCCACCAGCACGATGAAACCGATCTGCGTGAAGATGTTGTTGTCCCCACGCGTGAGCCACACGCCGGTCATGGCAGCCAGCAGGCTCATCGGCACGATCAGGATCACCGCCAGCGGCAGCGTCAGGCTTTCGTACTGCGCGGCCAGCACCAGGAACACCAGCAGCACGCACAGCGGGAAGATCCAGACGCCCGCGTTGCCGGCCAGGATGTCCTGGTAGGTCAGCTCGGTCCACTCGAAGCCGATGCCCTTGGGCAGCGTTTCCGCGGCAATGCGCTCGGCGGCGGCCTGGGCCTGGCCCGACGAGAAGCCCGGCGCCGGGCCACCGTTCATGTCGGCGGCCGTGAAGCCGTTGTAGCGCGTCACGCTGTCGGGGCCAAAGCTCTGCTTGACCTTCACCAGCGACGACAGCGGCACCATTTCGCCGGAAGCGCTGCGCGCCTTCAACTGCAGGATGTCCTCCGCATGCTGGCGGAACTGCGCGTCGGCCTGGACCTTGACCTGGTACGTGCGGCCGAACTTGTTGAAGTCGTTCACGTACGACGAGCCCAGGTAGGTCTGCAGCGTCTCGAACACGTCGGTCACGGGCACGCCAAGCTGCTTGGCCTTGGTACGGTCAAGCTGCACGTCAAGCTGCGGCACGTTCACCTGGTAGTTGCTGAAGATGCCGGCCAGCTCGGGCGTGGCGCGCGCCTTGGTCATGAACGCGTTGGTCGCGTTGAACAACTCGTCATAGCCCAGCGCGGCACGGTCCTCGATCATCATCTTGAACCCGCCGATGGTGCCCAGGCCCTGTACCGGCGGCGGCGGGAACACGGCGATGAACGCGTCCTGGAGCGACCCGTACTGCTTGTTCAGGTCTGCCGCGATGGCGTTGCCGGACAGCTCGGCGCTCTTGCGTTCGTCGAACGGGTTCAGCGTGACGAACACGATGCCGGCGCTGGGGCTGTTGGTGAAGCCATTGATCGACAGGCCCGGGAACGCCACGGCCGACTCCACGCCCGGATGCTTGAGCGCGATGTCCGACATGCGGCGGATCACGTCTTCGGTGCGGTCCAGCGTGGCGCCGTCGGGCAGCTTGGCAAAGCTCACCAGGTACTGCTTGTCCTGCGCCGGCACAAAGCCCTTCGGCACCATCTGGAACACGCCCCACGTGGCCACCAGCATCACGGCGTAGACGCCGAACACCGAGCCCTTGCGGCGGATCACGCCCTTCACGCCGCGGCCGTAGCTTTCCGAGCTACGCCCAAAGAAGCGGTTGAAGCGGGCGAAGAACTTGCCGAACACCTTGTCCATGCCGCGCGTCAGCCAGTCCTTCGGGGCGTCGTGGCCCTTGAGCAGCAGCGCGGACAGCGCCGGCGACAGCGTCAGCGAGTTGAACGCCGAGATGATCGTCGAGATCGAGATCGTCAGCGCGAACTGCTTGTAGAACTGGCCGGTCAGGCCCGTCATGAACGCCAGCGGCACGAACACGGCGATCAGCGTCAGCGCGATGGCGATGATCGGGCCGCTCACCTCGCGCATGGCCTTGTACGTCGCTTCCTTCGGCGACAGGCCCTCCTCGATGTTCCGCTCGACGTTTTCCACCACCACGATCGCGTCGTCCACCACGATACCGATCGCCAGCACCAGCCCGAACAGGCTCAGCGCGTTGATCGAGAAGCCGAACGCGTGCATCAGCCCGAACGTACCGACGATCGACACCGGCACGGCCAGCAGCGGGATGATCGATGCGCGCCACGTCTGCAGGAACAGGATCACCACCAGCACGACCAGCGCGATGGCCTCGAACAGCGTGTGGACCACGGCCTCGATCGAATGGCGCACGAACTGCGTGGGGTCATAGACGATGCTGTAGTCCACGCCTTCCGGCATGTTGGCCTTCAGCTCGGCCATGGTCTTGCGTACGTCGTTGGAGATCTGGATCGCGTTGGAGCCCGGCGACTGGAAGATCGGCAGCGCCACGGCGGACTTGTTGTCCAGCAGCGAGCGCAGCGCGTATTCCGAGGCGCCCAGTTCGATGCGGGCGATGTCCTTGAGGTAGGTAACCACGCCGTCGGGCGACGTCTTGACGATGATGTCGCCAAACTCCTCGACGGTCTGCAGCCGGCCCTGCGCGTTCACGGAAAGCTGCAGGTCGGTGCCCGGCAGCGACGGCGACTGGCCGATCACGCCGGCCGCCACCTGCACGTTCTGCTCGCGGATGGCGCGCACCACGTCGGACGCGGCCAGGCCGCGCTCGGCGATCTTCTCCGGGTTCACCCAGACGCGCATCGAGTAGTCGCCCGCGCCGAACATCTGCACCTGGCCCACGCCCTGGATCCGCGCCAGGCGGTCCTTCACGTTGATCAGCGCGTAGTTGCGCAGGTACGTCATGTCGTAGCGGTCGTTCGGCGACGTCAGGTGCACCACCATGGTCAGGTCAGGCGAGCTCTTGACCGTGGTGATGCCCAGCCGGCGCACGTCTTCCGGCAGGCGCGGCTCGGCCTGCGAGACGCGGTTCTGCACGAGCTGCTGGGCCTTGTCGGGGTCGGTGCCCAGCTTGAACGTCACCGTCAGCGTCAGGTTGCCGTCGCTGTTGGCCTGCGAGTTCATGTACAGCATGTCCTCGACGCCGTTGATCTGCTCTTCCAGCGGCGTGGCCACGGTCTCGGCGATCACCTTCGGGTTGGCGCCCGGGAACTGCGCGCGCACCACCACCGACGGCGGCACCACTTCCGGGTACTCCGAGATCGGTAACTTGAACATCGAGATGGCGCCGATCAGGAAGATCAGCACCGACAGCACGCCCGCAAAGATCGGGCGATCGATAAAGAATTTCGAGAGATTCATCTTGGTCTCGGCGAAAGCAGTCCCCCTGGCTGTCCGCTCGCAAGCGGACGCCATACAGCTTCAGGGGGAAATTTCAGTTTGGTGCCGGGGCGGCGCTCAGCCCACCTTGGCCTTGCCCGCCTTGTCGGCACGCCCCTCGTCCGCGGCCTGCTTGCGGTCGGGGGTGGTGCCGCGCGGCTCCAGTTCGCTGCGGTACGCCATGGCCACGGCCTTGGGCGCCACGGTGTCGCCGGGGCGCACGCGCATCAGGCCGTTCACGACGATGTTCTCGCCCGGTTGCAGCCCCTTGCGGATCACGCGCAGCCCTTCGTACGTGGGCCCGAGTTCCACTTCGCGGTAGACAAGCTTGTTGGCCTTGTCCACCACCAGCACGAACTTCTTGCCCTGGTCCGTGCCGATGGCGCGGTCGTTGATCAGCACGGCCGGATGCGGCGAACCGCCACCGAGCTTGACCTTGGCGTACAGGCCCGGCAGCAGGCGGCCGTCCTCGTTGTCGAACACCGCCCGCACGCGGATGGTGCCGCTGCGCGTGTCGAGCCGGTTGTCGATCGAGTGGATCTTGCCCTTGTGCGGGTTGCCGTCCTCGTTGGCCAGGCCCAGGAACACCGGCAGGTCGTTCTTGCCGCCGCCGGCGCCCGGCGCCGTGTAGCGCAGGTAGCTCTGCTCGTCGACGTCGAAGCTTGCATAGACCGGCGAGACCGACACCACCGACGTCAGCGGCGGCGATGCCGCGCCAGCCGCCACGAGGTTGCCCACCGTGATCTCTGCGCGCGACACCTTGCCCGCCACCGGCGCCACGATGCGCGTGTAGCTCAGGTTCAGCTTGGCCACTTCCAGCGCCGCCTGCGCGCCGCGCACGTCGGCCGACATCTCGCTGGCCGCGTTGATGCGCTCGTCGAACTCGCGGCGCGAGATCGCGTTGTCGTCCAGCAGGCGCTGGGCGCGGGCCTTCTCGGTCTGCGCGTGCGAGGCGCGCACCTGCGCGGCGGCCAGTGCGGCTTCGGCGCGGGCCACTTCGGCCGCGTACGGGCGCGGATCGATCGTGAACAGCGGGTCGCCCTTCTTCACGATCGAGCCTTCGCGGAAGTGCACCGTTTCGATCGTGCCGGAAACGCGCGGACGGATTTCCACGCGGTCCACGGCCTCGATGCGGCCGGAGAACTCATCCCATTCGGTGATGGTCTGGCCCACCGCCGCGGACACTTCCACCGCCGGTGCCGGGGGCGGGGTATTGGCCTGCGCTTCCCCGCCGTGCCAGGGACGCAGTACCGAGGTTGCCACGCCCGCCCCAAGGATTGCCACGATGGCAAAGGCGATCAGCGTGCGTCGAGACTTGTGATTCATCTTTCTTCACTCCGTGTTTTCGTCGGGTTTCTTCAACTGGAAAAGCAAAACTCCGGGCCGAACGTCTCCCGCCGGCTCAAGGGGCCGGAAAAGCGGGAACAGCAAGGGGTACTCCGCCCGGGAACGGGCGAAGCAAAGCCACTACAGGGGTGCCAGCCTCAAAGGGCGCTGGCGGGAGAATCCGGCACCGTCACTGCTTTCACGGCGCCGGCCGGCGTTCGGACCGGATTACGAGGCGTCGTCGGCCTTCGCGAAACTTTCGCGCAGGAACCGCGCACCTTCTTTGACCCATGCCTGACACATCTCATGGGACTGTTCCACCCCGTCGCCACAGGCGCCGGGCATGATCAACGCCTTGGCCGGAATGCCGGCCTTGGCAAGCTTGGCGGCGAAGGCTTCGCCCTCGGCGCGCAGCGCATCCTGCTCTGCCACCTGCACCAGCGTGGGCGGCAGCCCCGCCAGCCGCGACGCCAGCGCCGGCGCCGCGTACGGGTGCACCGTGGCTGCCGGCGTGGGCAGGTAGTCGCGATAGTTGCAGGCCAGCTTGCGCAGCATTTCCATCGGCACCTGCCCGCCGGACGCGTGCTGCAGGCACGGGTCGGTCACGGGCCGGATCAGCCACTGGCCGGCCGGCTGCGGCAGGCCGCGGTCGCGCAGCATCTGGGCCGTGGCGATCGCCAGGTTGCCGCCGGCTTCCTCGCCGACCAGCGCAAAGCGCAGCTTGTCGACCTTGAGCTTGCGCGCCTGCTTGAGCACCCACGCCACGGTACTGACCGCGTCTTCGGGGGCCGCCGGGAACGGGTTTTCGGGCGCCAGCGAATAGTCGGGCGTCACCACCACGGCCGGGACCGACTCCGCCAGATCCCGCACCAGTTCCTTCGCGGCTTCCACGCCGCCGTCGACGAAGCCACCCGCGTGCAGGTAGATCATCCATGGCAACAATGGCGCACCGGCGCTCACGGGCCAATAACCTGCGGGGTAACAGACGCAGACCTTGATCTCCCGCTCGCCGCTGGACACCACGTGCTGGATCACGATGGCCTCGCCCTGTTCTGCGGCCGGTTGTACGGCGGAACTACGGGGAGTCGTGGTCTTGGTCATGGTTGTCCGGGCGACCGGCAATGGCCGTCGATGCTGTATTGCGATGCAGCGAATTATGGTGATTGACAACAACGGGATAAAGCGAGCTATTGCCAATGCACTGTTTCTGCGTTGGAATAATCGTCGAAGTGATCCCACATGGCTTGAAATGGATAGTGGAAATGTGATTCACTCCGGTCCTTCGGCATCTGCGCACTTGGGGAAACAGCGCAAACGCCGGCGCCCCAACCCTCCACCCGTCCCCGCTCCGGCCGCCACTGGCGGACCGCCGGCAGCAAATCCAGGCCGCGCACTTGACATGCAGCGGACCCGATCCCGCCAGACATCCTTCGGAACGTAGCCTCGGTCTTACTCCTTTCGAAAGCAACATCATGGATCGTCTTGTCTCAATGCAGGCATTCACTCGGGTGGTGGATGTCGGCAGCTTTGCGCGCGCGGCGGAGTCTCTTGACCTGCCCAAGGCCACGCTCACCCGGCTCATACAAAACCTGGAAACCCACCTGGGCGTCAAGCTGCTGCACCGGACCACGCGCCGCATCAGCGTGACCACCGACGGCGCCGCCTACTACGAACGCTGCGTCCGCATCCTGGCCGACGTGGAGGAAGCCGAACAGTCGCTGACGCGCCACAACAACTCCCCGCGCGGCACGCTGGCCGTGGACACCACGAGCGGGCTGGCGCAGATGGTATTGATGCCTCAACTGCACGACTTCTTCAACGCCTACCCGGAGCTGAAGCTGGAGCTGACCATCAACGGCAAGCCCATCGACCTGCTCAAGGAAGGCGTGGACGTGGTGCTGCGCGTCGGGACGCTGGACGAGGCCATGGTGGCGCGCCGCATCGGCCAGGTAAAGCTGGCGTTCTATGCGTCGCCAATCTACCTGCGCCGCTTCGGCACGCCGCGCGACCTGACGGAGCTGGCCCAGCACAAGGCCGTGAACTTCCTGTCGAACCGCACCGGACGCGAGACGCCCTGGACGCTGGCGCGCGGCGGCGAGCGCACCGAGGTGCTGCTGCCCTCGGTCATCTCGACCAACGACGCCGACGTCTACCTGGGCTGCGCGGTGGAAGGCCACGGCATCGCGCGCATCTCGCGGGCGATGGCGGAGCCGTACATCCACAGCGGCCGGCTCGTGGAAGTCATGGCTGACTGGCAGACCGACGAACTGCCGATCTCGGCGATGTATCCGCAGAACCGCCACCTGTCGGCCAAGGTGCGGGTATTCGTGAACTGGGCCGCCGAGATCTTCTCGCGGCACCCGCACTTCGGTGCGGCGCCGCAGCAGTTGGCGGCGTAGGTTCACGGGTGGCTCCCCTCTCCCGCCGCGCGGGCGAGGAGTCGTGGATGCGGGCATGGCGTTTCCATCCGCGGCCTGTCTCCTTGGATGCGCTGGCCCTCTCCCCCGGCCCCTCTCCCGCATGCGGGAGAGGGGAGCCACCCCCTTCCCGCAGCCTGTTCCCTATTCCTTCCCGATCTCCTGCAGCATCCGCGTCATCAGGTAGAGCCGCGGCACGATCGAGTCCAGTTCCACGTATTCGTCGCGTGCGTGGTAGCCGAAGCCTGACAGCCCGAAGCTTTCCAGCACCACCGCCTTGCCCGACCGGCCCGCAAAGCCCGCGTCGGTGCCGCCGCCCGTGCCCGGGATCAGGATGAGCTGGCGGCCGTCCAGTTCGGCGTAGATCTGCTGCGCGCGGGCGGCCAGTTGCCTGGAACGCGCGTCGGCCACGTAGGCGGGACGTCCCTCCTCCATCGCCACCGTGGTCTGCGTATCGGGGATCAGATGGCCGGCGGCAACCTTTTCCTGCAGCGCCGCCTGCAGCTTCTGCGCGGCGCCGCCCACGGTCACGCGCACGTCACCGGTGGCGCTGGCCGATTCGGGAATCTGGTTCAGCGGCCCCGTGGTGCGCGCCTGCGTCCAGTTCAGTTGCGCACCGGGAATCTGGCGCGCCGTGTCGCGCGTCTGCTGCATCTGGTAGGCCAGCTCCAGCAGCGCGTTGCGGCCCAGCTCCGGCGCGGCGCCCGCGTGCGATGCGCGGCCCTTGACCTGCATCGTCGCCGTGGCCGTGCCGGCGGCGGCCAGCAGCAGCGATTCGGACTTCGCCACCGACTTGGCCACGTTGGGTTCGCACGACAGCACCACGTCATGCTGGGCGGCCAGCGTGGCGATGGTCTCGCCCGATCCCTGCGAGCCGATTTCCTCGTCCGGGTTCAGCAGCACGGTGATCTGCGCGTAGTCCTTCCAGCCCTGCGCCTTGAGGATGTCCAGCGCGTGCAGGATCACGGCCAGCCCGCCCTTGTCGTCGGCGATGCCTGGCCCGTAGAGCCGGTTGCCATCCTCGCGGATCGGCTGCGTGGCCAGGATGCCGGCCGGGTACACCGTGTCCATATGGCCGATCAGCATGATCCGGCGCTTGCCGGTGCCCGTCAGCGTGGCCTTGACCATCGGCGCGGCGCTGGTCGTCATCGGCAGCCGCTCCACCTTGGCGCCCGCCGCCTGCAGCCGCTGCGTCACGTAGTCGGCCATGCGCGTCAGCCCGGCAATGTTGGCGCTGCCCGATTCGATCGACACCATGTCCTTGAGCGACTGCACGACGGCCGGCTGCGCGGCGCGCGCGGCGTCCAGCAGCGCCGGTTCGGCCTGCGCGGCAAGGGCCCCGTGGCACGCCACGGCGGCAGCAGCGGCGATGGCAAGGTGGCGAAGGGAAAGCGGCATGGTGTCTCCTGTTGTTGGTGTGGGATAGGAGGCTCCAATGTACCGCTTGCGGCATCTTGCAGGGAAGCCCGCGCGTCCACGCGCGCGGGGCGATGCCGGCCCGGACGCTAGCTGCTGAGCGTGATGTGGTTGACCACCTCCTCCACGCCATGCACGTACCAGGCGTCGCGTTCCACCTGGCGGCGCGCGCCCTCGCTCGATGCGTAGCCGTCGAGCGTCACTACCCGCCCGGCCGTGCGCACCCGCAGCCGCGATGCGTCGACGAACGGGTCGGTTTCCAGCACCAGTTGCAGCGCCTCGCTCAGTTCCTCGTCGCTGTCGGCCTCTGCCGGCGCCACCACGATGTCGTTGACCACGTTGCGGCAGCCGCGCGTCCACCACGCCAGCACGCCGGCCAGCCGCATGTGGGACAGGCTGATGACATGCCCGCTCAGCATCACCGCGCCGTCGTGGACGGCCACCTCGATCCAGCCGCTGCGCTCGCCCACGGCCTCGCGCACCGGCTCGGGCTGCCCCTTGACCTTCGCGCAGAGCTTGCAGTTGCGGAAGTCGATCGCATTGGCCAGCCGCTCGCAGACGGCCGCGCGCAGGTCGCCGTCGCCCACCACGGGCCCGGCGTGCGCAATGCGCAGATGGTCGATCACGGTCGATACGCCGTCCACCCGGCGCAGCCGGGCCACGGCGCGGGCCTTGTCCATGACGTCGGGCACCTCGCCCTCAAGGATCAGGGCGCCGTCGGACAGCCGCAGGTGGATGGTGGGATGGATCTGGTGGCCCTGGTATGGCACATGCGCCAGCGCGGCTCGCGCCTGCGTCAGCACCGCTTCGCTACTCAGCATGATGTGTGTCTCCCCCGTTGACGTGGAGATGGCTGGGAAGCGCGCCCCTGCCTGCAAGCGCGCGTGGGGGCGGCATGGCGCCGCACCACAGAGCCATTATAGGAAGGGGGCCGGCGATGTCTGCGCGCCCGGCCATCGACGCGGCGTCGATGTTTCAAACAACCGTTGCGCCGCCGGCGCCACGTGCGGCGGCCCGCGCAACACTGCATCAGGCAGCCTGGAACCCGGTCCTGGCAACGGTTTCCGGCGGTCGGACTGCATTCAATGTCGCTAATGTCTCCGACTCTGCGCGTTAAGCATTGCTGAACATCGTAAAAGCGGATGCCGGGTGACGGCGCCATCGCTAAGATCGGGGCGTCGGTTGCCACGGAGAAGCCCATGACGCCGTCTTGCCACTTTCGCGTCGCAGTGTTCGCCACCCTCGCGGCCCTGCCGGTCTGGCTGGGCGCGGCCACCAAGACCACCACCTTCGCGGTACGGCTGACGCTGACCGCCGATTGCACGATCACCGCCAGCGACCTCGATTTCGGCTCGCAGGGCGTGCTGGCCGCCAATGTCGACCAGACCTCGTCGCTGTCGGTCACGTGCAGCAACAGTGCGCCGTACCAGGTGGGGCTCGACGGCGGCACCGCCGCAGGCAGCAGCATCGCCAACCGGCTGATGGCCGGCACCGGCGCCGCGACCGTGCAATACCAGATCTACCGCGACAGCAGCCGCACGCAGATCTGGGGCAACACGCCCGGCACCGATACCGTGGGCGGCACCGGCAACGGCGCCGCGCAGGCCATCACGATGTACGGCCGCGTGCCGCCGCAATCCACGCCGGCCGCGGGCACCTACACCACCACCGTCACCGCCACCGTCAACTTCTGATGCCGATTGCCGCCCCCGCGTGGCGGCCGGCATCCTGGTCCTGGCCCGCGCTGGCGCTGGCCGTGCCGGGCTTTTGCCTGCCGGTGCATGCCACCTCGCTGCAGATCTCGCCGGTCCGGGTGGACCTGCCGGCCGGCCCGGGCGCTGCCGCGCTGACGCTGCGCAACGCCGCGGGCGCGCCCATCCACGCCCAGGTGCGCGTGTTCCGCTGGACGCAGGCCGACGGCGACGACGTACTGACACCCGCCGACGACGTACTGGCCAGCCCGCCCATCGTGCGCATCGGCGGCAATGGCGAGCAGATGATCCGCGTGGTGCGGCCCGGCAAGACGCCCGCCACGGCCGAGCAGTCGTACCGGCTGCTGATCGACGAGCTGCCGCAGCGCGACGCCCCGGCCGACCAGAGCGGCGTGCGCGTGCAGCTACGCTATTCGGTGCCGGTGTTCGCCGGCACGCCGCCCGATGGCCCCGTGCCGCGCCTGGCCGTGGCGCTCTGGCGCGACGACGGCGAATGGCGGCTGGCCGCGCGCAACGAGGGCGTGCGCCACGTGCGGCTGAGCGCTGTGACGCTGGTCAGCGGCAGCCGCCGCGCCACGGTGACCGAAGGGCTGCTCGGCTACGCGCTGCCGGGCGCCACGCGCGTCTGGAAGGTGCGCCTGCCCGCCGCGTTCGCGCCGGCTGCCGGGATGCGGCTCGAAGCCGACGTCAACGGCGAGACGCAGCGCCTGCCCGTGGCCGCCGGCCGACCCGAAGCGGGCCCATGACATGGCGACGGCGTCCCACGCCCCGCCGCGCGACGCTGTCGCGGCTTGCCATGATCGCCGTCTCGCTGACCGGCGCCGTGGCGAGCAGCCCGCTCCGTGCGCAGACGATCGACAAGGTACCCGGACACACCGCCTACCTGGAGGTCATGGTCAACGGCGAATCAACCGGAAGCGTCGCCCGCTTCGCGGACCGCGACGGCACGCTGCTGACGCCGGTGGACGAACTGCTCGACCTGGGCCTGCGCGCCGACCCGGCGCTGGCCGACGCCCAGGGCATGGTCGCGCTGGACCGCCTGCCCGGCGTGACGTGGCGCTATGACCCCGCGATGCAGCGCGTCTACCCGACCGTGCCCGACAGCCAGCGCATGCCGGCGCAACTGGGCACGCGGGCGCGCGAGCGGCCACCGGTCACGCCCGGCACCGGGTTCGTGCTGAAC
This sequence comes from Cupriavidus sp. SZY C1, assembly GCF_032190535.1. NCBI lineage: Bacteria > Pseudomonadati > Pseudomonadota > Betaproteobacteria > Burkholderiales > Burkholderiaceae > Cupriavidus > Cupriavidus sp. SZY C1. The sequence goes on along the minus strand of NZ_JAUANU010000003.1, from coordinate 35,203 downwards.
TACGACGCCTACGCCCAGCCCGATACGGGCCAGCAGCTCGGGCTGTACAGCGAGCAGCGCTTCTTTCATCCCGGCGGGGTGTTCAGCAACACCGGTGTCGCCACCGTGTACGACCGCAGCACGCGCTACGTGCGGCTCGACACCAGCTGGACCCACGCCGACCCCACCGGCATGCAGTCGGTGCTGATCGGCGACATGATCACCGGCGCGCTGCCGTGGTCGCGCCCGGTACGGCTTGGCGGCTTCCAGCTGCGCCGCAACTTCGGGCTGCGGCCGGACCTGATCACCTATCCCCTGCCCGCGCTGGCCGGCTCGGCGGCCGTGCCGGGCGCGGTGGACCTCTACATCAACAACGTCCGCCAGTACTCCGGGCAGGTGCCCAGCGGCCCGTTCGTGATCAACAACGCGCCGGCGCTGAGCGGCGCCGGCCAGGCCACCATCGTCGTGCGCGACGCGCTGGGCCGCGACGTCAGCACCACGGTGCCGCTCTACGTGGATGCGCGGCTGCTGGCGCCGGGCCTGTTCGACTACGCGCTCGAAGTGGGCTTTCTGCGCACGCAGTACGGCGTGGATTCGTTCCGCTACGACAGCGCGCCGGCCGCGAACGGGTCCGTGCGCTACGGCTGGACCGATAGCGTCACGCTGGAAGCGCACGCCGAGGCGTCGCGCGGTGTGGGCATCGGCGGCGCTGGCGTGCTGTTCAAGCTGCCGTTGACCGGCGTGCTGAACGTGGCGGCCAGCGCCAGCGCGGCGGGCGGCGCGCAGCTCGGGCTTGGCTACCAGTGGCGCACGCCGCGCTTCGGCATCGACGTGCAGGGCACGCGCGCGTTCGGCCGCTACGAGGACCTGGCCGCGCGCTCGGGCGCGCCGATGCCGCGGGCGCTGTACCGGGCGACCGTGTCGGTGCCCGTGGCGCGCAACGGCAATATCGCGGCCAGCTACGTGAACCTGTCGGACCCGGTCTACGGCGCGTCGCGCATCGGATCGCTGGCGTGGACGGCACAGTGGAACCGGCGCACGTCGCTCACGGCCAGCGCCTACCGTGACTTCGCGGCCGGGTCGTCGTACGGCGCGTCGCTGACGCTGACCTACCTGATCGACAGCGACACGACGGCGTCGGCCACGGTGGGCCGCGACAGCGGCAATCCCACGGTGATCGGCACGGTCAGCCACGCCACGCCGTACGAAGGCGGCTGGGGCTGGCAGGTAGCCGGCCAGAAAGGCGCGGGCATGTGGCGCGGCTTTGCGCAGGCCAACTTCCGCGGCCGCTACGGCGACGTGTTCGGCGCGGTGCAGGACCTGCAGGGCCGCGTGAGCACGCAGCTTGGCGCCAGCGGGTCGCTGGTGGCGATGGACGGCACGGTGATGGCCGGGCGGCGCATCGACCAGAGCTTTGCGCTGGTGTCGACGGGCGGCGTGGCGGACCTGCCCGTGCTCGTGGAGAACCGCCGGATCGGCAACACCAACCGCTCGGGCCATATCCTGGTGCCCAACCTGCTGGCGTACGACGCCAACCGCGTGGAGATCGACGCGCTGGCGCTGCCCGTCAACACGCGGCTCAGTTCCACGCGGCTGTCGATCGCGCCGGCGCTGCAGTCGGGCGCGCTGGCCACGTTCCGGATCGAATCGTTCCGCGGCGCCCAGGTGGTGTTCGTCGACGGCGAGGAGACGCCGCTGCCGCCCGGCACGGCCATCGTCCATCTGGAAAGCGGCGGCCGCACCGTGGTGGGCTACGACGGGCTGGCGTTCTTCGACGCCCTGGGCGACGACAACACGTTCCGCGCGGAGACCGACGCCGGCGTCTGCACGGCCCGGCTGCACTACCGCGCCAGCGCAGACCCGCTGCCCAGGCTCGGGCCCGTGCGCTGCGCGGCGGAAGCACCATGAAAGCCGGCTGGCTGGCGATGCTGCTGCTGATGGCCGCGCCGGCCGCGCGGGCCGTCTGCACGGCCACGGCGCCGTCGGCTGCGTTCGGCAACTACAGCCCGGTCAGCGGCAGCCCGGTCGACATCCAGGGCACCATCACGGTGAGCTGCACCGGCATTGCGGTGTCGGCGCGCGTGCGGGCGTGCATCAACATCGGCACCGGCTCGGCCGGCACCACCGTGTCGCCGCGCGTGATGGCCAACGGCAGCCGCACGCTCGGCTTCAACCTGTACACGGACAGCGCGCGCACGCAGATCTGGGGGTCGCGCAGCACCGGCACCACGGCGACGCCCGTGATGCTCGACTTTGGCGCGCTGCTGGGCAACGGCAGCGCGTCCGTGAGCTACTACGGGCGCATCCTGGCCAACCAGACGGCGGCCACGGCCGGCGCCTACACGTCCCAGTTCACCGGGCTCAACGCCGAGGTCACCTACGTCGAATACCTGCTGTCGCCGCCCGCGTGCAGCACGCTTGCCACCAACAGCCTGCCGATCACGTTCACCGCCAGCGCCACCGTGGTGGCCGATTGCAATATCTCGGCCACGCCGCTCGATTTCGGCTCGGTCGGCCTACTGACCGGCAACCGCGACGCGGCCAGCACACTGACCGTGCAATGCACCGCCAGCGCACCCTATTCGATCGCGCTCAACGCCGGCACCGGCAACGGCGCCAACGTCGCCGCACGCCGCATGACGCGCAGCGGCGGCCAGCAGACCGTGAGCTACCAGTTGTATTCGGACGCCGCGCGCACGGTGCCGTGGGGCGACGGATCGCGCGGCACATCCACCGTGGGCGGCACCGGCACGGGCACGGCCCAGACACTCAACGTCTACGGCCGGATTCCGCCGCAGGTGACGCCAACGCCCGGCACCTATGCCGACACGGTGACGGCGACGATCACGTACTGACCCCTGGGCCGTCCACGGTTGACCGGCGCCGGGCGTTGCGCCACGATAGGCCCACCCCAGCCACATGAGCGCCCCACCATGTGCGTCAACTACGCCCCCGTCCAGCGGAGCATCCTGCGCGAGATCTTTGGCGTCGAGCCACCGCCCGGCCTGTATCCGTCGGAAACCTGGCCCGACTACGCGGCCCCGATCGTCCGGCAGCGGACCGATGCGGATGCCTGGGAAAGCGTGCTGGCGTCGTTCAGCATGGTGCCGAAAGCGACCATCCCGCCCGGTACGCGCTACTTTCCCACGGCCAACGCGCGGGTCGAGACCATCGGCAAGCTGTCGTCGTTCGCGCGGTTCTGGAAGGCGTGCCAGCTCGCGCTGATCCCGGCCACGGCGTTTTTCGAGCCGAACTACGAAAGCGGCAAGGCGGTGCGCTGGAAGATCGGCCTGCCGGACGGCGAGCCGTTTGCGATTGCGGGGGTATGGCGGGCGTGGCCCGACGGGGCCGTGTCGTTCACGATGCCGACGGTCAACGCCGACCATCATCCGCTGATGCAGCGGTTTCACAAGCCCGGGGACGAAAAGCGCGGCGTGGTGATCCTGCCGCGCGAGGACTGGGACGGCTGGCTCGGTTGCCGCGACCCGGAGGCGGCGCGCACGTTCCTGCGCCTGCTGCCGGCCGACCGCCTGGTGGCGGAGCCGGCCCCGTTGCCGCCCCGGGGGGCGACCAAGGGGCCGCCGCCACCCTCGGACTAGCCGGCCGTCGCCGTCAGAACCCTGCGCGCGCCTGGATGTAGACCATGCGCGGCGCGCCGACCAGGCGACCCGCGTTGCTGTCGGTCGTGCGCGTGTAGTAGCGCTTGTCGAACAGGTTGTTGATGCCGATGGCGATGTCGGTGTTCTTGCGCTGCGGCACCTTGAACATCGCCTGGATGTTCCACGTGCGGAAGCCCGGGATCAGGCCGTTGGCGCCGTCCGGCGTCTCGGCCACCGTGTTGGCCAGGTCGGCGTACTGCTTGCTCTGGTGCGTGGTCGAGACGTTGAACGTCCAGCTCCGCCAGTCGTAGCGCGCGCCCAGCGTGTCGGTGGTGCGCGAGTAGAACGGCACGTCCAGGCCCGCCGTGGTGCCCGACTTCTGGATGGCCCGCGTGTAGGTGTAGTTGGCGTACAGGTTCAGGCCGCCCAGCAGGCTGCCGCGCTCGAACGTGTAGTCGATGGCCGCTTCCACGCCGTCGTGGTCGGTGGCGCCGATGTTCTGGAACGTGGCCGGGAACAGGCCCGGCACCTGCAGGATCTGGTTGTCGAACTTGATCTTGAAGGCCGTCAGCTCGCCCTTGATGCGGTTGTCCGTCCAGCGCGTGCCCACTTCGAACGTCTTGGCCACTTCGGGCTGCAGCGGGTTGTTCGGCGTCTGGGAGTTGAGCTGCGTGTTCTGCACCGGGCCGAACGACGTGCTGTAGTCGGCAAACACGGTCCAGGCGCTGTTGACCAGGTACGACACGTTGATCGACGGCAGCGCCTTGTTGTTCACGCTGTCCCACTGAGTGGCCGTGTTGCGCTGCTGGCGCGTGGTGTCGATGTGCTCGAACCGCACGCCCGGCACGATGCGCCAGTTGCCGTAGGCGATGCGGTCGTCGATGTAGACCGCGTGGGCGTCCGTGGCGTTGTCGAACGTGGTGGTCGGGCCGTTCACGCCGGTGCGGATCGTGGTGCTGAACTGGTTGTCGTCGCCGCGCTCGCGGATGTAGCGGTAGCCGACCGTCACGTCATGCGTGGTCGGGCCCAGCCCGAAGCGCTGCGTGTAGCGCGGCTCCACGCCGAACGTGGTGTAGTTGCGCGGCTGGTGCGCGATGACCGTGGCGCTCTGCTGCAGCGTGCTCTGGCGGTAGCTGTCGTTGAAGAACGTGCGGATCTCGAACTCCTGGTTCGCCGAGATCGTGTTCACGTAGCCCAGGTCGAAGCCGTAGCGGTTGCCGCTCCAGTAGTCGTTCGGGCGCGTGTTCTGGAACGGGTCGGCGTTGAACTGCGCCACGGTCAGGCCGCCCGGCGTGCGGGACTTCACGTCGTAGTACGACAGCTTGCCGTAGACCTGCGACGTGGGCGTGATGTCGTACGCGAACTTGACGGCCAGGTCGTTGACGTCGTCGTCGCTGCCCTTGCGCCATTCGCGGCCGGTCATGCCCGAGTACAGCAGCGCGATGCCCAGGCCGCTGTCCAGCGTGGTGCCGACGAACGCGCTGTACTGGGTGTTGTTGCCGCCGCCTTCGGTGAAGATGTTCTGGCGCACCGACGCGTCGCCGCTGAACACGCCCGGAATCGGCTTGGTGTTGAAGTTGATGATGCCGCCCACGTTCTGCGGCCCGTAGCGCACGGCGCCGCCGCTGCGCACCACGTCGATCGACTCGATGTTGCCCAGGCTGACCGGCGCGAATGAGAGCTGCGGCTGGCCGTACGGCGCCACGGCCATGGGGATACCGTCCAGCAGCACGGTGGAGCGCGGCGTGTAGCGGCCGGTCAGGCCCCGCACGCCGATGTTCAGCGAGATGGCGCTGCCGGCCGTGCCCGAGTTGTCGGTCGACTGCACGCCGGGGATGCGGCGCATCACGTCGCCGATGTTCTGGGCGCCGCTCTGTTCGATCTGCTGCTCGTTGACCACGGTGCGCGCGCCGGGAAAGGTCTTCACGCTGTTCTGCAGGCCGGTACCGAGCCAGTTGCCGGACACCTGGACCGTTTCCAGCATCTTTTCCGAGCCCGCCGCCGGCGCATCGGCCGTCTGGGCGGCCGCCAGTTGCGGCATCAGGCACAGCGTGGAGACGGCCAGCGCCGTGGCGCACAGCGTGAAATGGGGCGCGACGGCTGGCAGTGGTCGGCGGCTCGAACTCATGGTCAATCCCTTGTCACAAGATGCTTACGAAAGGCCATGAATGTAAGTGATAACAGTTCGCGTTTGTAGCCTTGACATCGAATGACGGCCGTAATGTATTGCGGCTGCGACAATGTGTTGCCCGGGCACGACATTTAGCAGAATCTGACCGGTTGGTTGACCGCTCAAACGGTCCGGCTGGAGCACACCCTCGCCATTCGTGCAGCCCTCGGATGGGTGATGGTTGCGCCCCTCCGATAGAGGGTGTCCGCACGATGGCCGGGCACCCATACTGACCTTCCACCGGCCAGAAGAGCCGGACCAACCGGGTCAGAACCATGCATGCAGTCTCCTTCGTCGGATATGGTGTGGCGTTTCTGGTGGTCGTCATCGTGGCGGCCCGCTGGATCTACCGGCACCACCCCGCCCTGCGCGATCTCGATCCGCCCGCGCCCCGCCGCGACAAGCGCGCCGGCGCCCCGGCGCCTGGTCCCGCCGCGGACTGATCGCGCGCCAAATCGCCCCCGGCGGGAACTGCCGCCTGCCTGCGTTGCCTGAACCTCTTGCGCCCGCGTTCCGCGGGGCGCACGCTCGCGCCTGTGAGCCACAAGAACAAAGGGAACAAACATGGCAACTTCCAACAAGCTGCCGGCGTGGACCATCTGGTCGCCGCTGGCCGCCTGGGCCGCCTTCGGCCTGGGCCTTCTGATGACGGGTCAGATCTGGACGATCGCGGTGATGACCATCGCGCTGGCCGGCGCGGTGTTCTCGGCCGTGCATCACGCCGAGGTGGTGGCGCACAAGGTGGGCGAGCCGTTCGGCACGCTGGTGCTGGCCATCGCCGTGACGGTGATCGAGGTAGCGCTGATCGTGTCCGTGATGCTGTCCTCGGGCCCGGAGAAATCGGGCCTGGCGCGCGACACGGTATTCGCCGCCGTGATGATCATCTGCAACGGCATCGTCGGCGTCTGCCTGTTCGTCGGCGCGCTGCACCACCGCGAGCAGGCGTTCCAGGCGCCCGGCGCCAACGCCGCGATGGCCATCCTGGTCACGCTGCTCGGGCTGACCATGGTGCTGCCGAACTTCACCAGCACCACGCCGGGGCCGGCGTTTTCGCCGTCGCAACTGGCGTTCTCGGGGGTGATGTCGCTGCTGCTCTACGGCTGCTTCGTGTTCGTCCAGACCGTGCGGCACCGCGACTACTTCCTGGTGGAAGGCACCCGCGACGAGAACGTCCACGCCCCGCCGCCGCCGGGGCGCGTGGCCGCGGCCAGTGGCGCGCTGCTGCTGGTCTGCCTGGTGGCCGTGGTGGCGCTGGCCAAGCTGCTGTCGCCTTCGGTGGAGAAGGCCGTGGCGGAAGCGGGCCTGCCGGCCGCCGTGGTGGGCGTGGTGATCGCCGCGATGGTGCTGCTGCCCGAAGGGCTGGCCGCGCTACGCGCCGCGCGGTCAGACCGCATCCAGACCAGTCTGAACCTGGCGCTGGGCTCGGCGCTGGCCAGCATCGGCCTGACCATCCCGACCGTGGCCGTGGTCTTCATCTCGCTGGGCCGCACGATCGAGCTCGGGCTCAACCCCAAGGAAATGGTGCTGCTGTTCCTGACGATGATCGTCGCGTCGCTGACGCTGGGCATGGGCCGCACCACGATCCTGCAGGGCGTGGTGCATATGGTGATTTTCGCGGCGTATCTGTTCTTGACGGTGGTGCCGTAGCCGCTGCGGCACGCCCGCTGCCTCTCCGCTCCCGCACGGCGGGAACGGGGAGCACGGCGGGGTTCAAATGCTTACCGCAGCCCCAGGAACCCCACCACCGCATTTCCAAACGCTTCCGGCAATTCCCAGTTCGACAGATGCGCGGCGGGCAGTGCTGCGTATTGCGCGCCCGGGATCGATGCGGCGACTTCGCGGCCCTGGGCGGGCGTGGTGGCCAGGTCGTGTTCGCCGGCGATGACCAGCACCGGAGCGTCGATGGCGCCCAGCAGGCCCCGCAGGTCGGCGTCGCGCACGGCGGCACAGTTGGCCGTGTAGCCGGCCGGGCTCGCGGTTTCGAGCATCCGCCGCACCGGCGCCAGTTCGTCGCGGCGCGTCAGCAGGTAGTGGTCGGTGAACCAGCGGGCCAGCACGCCGTCGACGATGGCCGCCATGCCGTCGCGCTGGACGGTGGCGATGCGCGTGTCCCAGACCGATGCCGGGCCGATCAGCGCGGCCGTGTTGGCCAGCACGAAGCGGCCGAAACGGCTGGCGTGGTGCCGGGCCAGCACCATCCCGGTCATCCCGCCCATCGACAAGCCGCAGAAATGCGCGCGCGCCACGCCCGCGTGGTCCATCACCGCGATCACGTCGGCGGCCAGGTCGGCCATGTCGAACGGCCCGGCCGGCAGCGCCGAACGGCCATGCCCGCGCGTGTCGTAGCGCAGCACGCGGTAGTTCTGGGTCAGCGCCGGCATCTGCGGGTCCCACATTTCCAGCGTGGTGCCGAGCGAATTCGACATGACGAGCACGGGCTTGTCCGCGTCGCCCTCGATCACGTAGTGCATCTGGCGGCCTGGCTCAATCGGCATGGATGCCCCGCTCGCGGATCAGCGCGCCCCACTTGACCGTTTCGCGCGCCAGGTGGTCCTTCAACTGCGCCGGGGAGCTGCCGATCGGCTCGGCGCCGATGCCGGCCAGGCGCTGCAGCACGGCGGGCTTCTTCAGCGCGTCGAGCATGGCCTTGTTCAGCGTCTCCACCACGGCCGGCGGCGTGCGCGCCGGCACGAACGCGGCGAACCATGGCGACAGGTCGTAGCCGGGCACGCCGGCCTCGGCCACGGTCGGCACGTTGGGCAGCGCCGACGACCGCTTGCTGGTGGTCACCGCGATGGCGGTCAGCTTGCCGCTGTCGATATGGGGCTTGGCCGACGTGATGCTGTCGAACATGTAGTCCACCTGGCCGCCCAGCAGGTCGGTCATCGCCGGACCCGAGCCCTTGTACGGGATGTGCAGCATGTCGACCTTGGCCATCGACGTGAACAGCTCGCCCGCCAGGTGGATCGACGTACCGTTGCCGGCCGACGCATACGTGTACTTGCCCGGCTTGTTCTTGGCACTGGCGATGACCTCGGCCACGGTCTTCTGCGGGTTCCGGGCCTTGTTGGTCACCAGCACGTTGGGCACCACGGCCAGCAGCGAGACCGGTGCGAAATCCTTCACCGGGTCGTAGTTGAGCTTGCCGTACAGCGCCGGGTTCACGGCCATGCCGTTGGCCACGATGATCAGCGTGTAGCCGTCGGCCGGCGCACGGGCCACCAGTTCGGCGCCGATGTTGCCGCCGGCGCCGGGCCGGTTTTCCACGACGATGGACTGGCCCAGCGTCTTCGACATTTCCTCGCCCAGCGTGCGGGCGATGTTGTCCATCGCGCCGCCCGCCGGGAACGGCACGACCCAGCGGATCGGGTGGTCGGGATACGCGGCGTGGGCCGGCGCGGCGGCCGCGCACAGCAGCGCGGCGGTCAGGGCGAGTGCGGCCGGCAGGCCAGCCGGGCGTTGCAGCAGGGTAATCATTGTCTCCGTTCCTTCTCTTCTAGGGCGCCGCGGTCCGCTTCAGCGGATCGACGACGGGTGCCGCGCCAGCGGCGTGACGTGGATCTTCATGTACGGGAACAGCGGCAGGCCGGACAGCAGCGTGTGCAGTTCGTCGTTCGACTCCACGTCGAACACGCTGTAGTTGGCGTACTCGCCCACCACGCGGTAGAGCGCCTGCCACTTGCCCTGCCGCTGCAGGTCCTGTGCGTACGCCTTTTCGCGTGCCTTGATCGCGTCGGCCGTGTCGGCCGGCAGGTCGTGCGGAATCTGCACGTCCATCCTGACGAGAAACAGCATCGTGGTCTCCTGTGTCCTGTGTATCGGGAATCAGCCCGCCTTGCGGCGGTAGTGGCGCAGCTTGTCCTCGTCGATCTCCAGGCCCAGCCCCGGGCCGTGCGGCAGGTGCAGCGCGAAATCCTTGAAGACGGGCCGCTCGGCGACGATGTCGTCCTTTACCAGCAGCGGGCCGAACAGTTCGGTGCCCCATGCCAGTTGCGGCAGCGTGCAGAAGCCATGGGCCGCCGCGATGGTGCCCACGGCGCCTTCGAGCATCGTGCCGCCGTACAGCGCGATGCCGGCGGCGTCGCCCACCGCGGCCGTGCGCAGCATGCCGAAGATGCCGCCCGACTTGGCGATCTTGAGCGCGAACACGTCGGCCGCGCCCAGCCGCGCCAGTTCCATCGCGTCCTCAGGGCCGGTCACGGCCTCGTCGGCCATGATCGGCACGACAAAGCGCGCGGCCAGCCGGGCCAGCGCGGTGCGGTGCTCGCGCGGGGTGGGCTGCTCGACGAGGTCGATGCCGGCCGCTTCGAGCATGGCGATGCCCGTGGCCGCGTCGGCCTCGTTCCACGCCTGGTTGACGTCGACGGTCACGCGCGCGCGGTCGCCCAGTGCGCGCTTGATGGCCGACACGTGCGCCACGTCGTCGCGCACGCTGCGGCGGCCGATCTTGAGCTTGAACGTGTTGTGGCGGCGTGCCTCCAGCAGTTGCTCGGCTTCCTCGATGTCGCGGGCCGTGTCGCCGCTGGCCAGCGTCCACAGCACCGGCAGCGTGCTGCGCACCGCGCCGCCCAACAGCGTGGCCACCGGCACGCCCAGCCGCTTGCCCTGTGCGTCGAGCAGCGCCGATTCCAGCGCGCTCTTGGCAAACCGGTTGCCGCGCGCCACCTTGTTCAGGCGGGCCATCGCGGCGTGGATGTTGGTGGCGTCCTGCCCGGCCAGCGCGGGCCCCAGGTAGGTGTCGATCGTCAGCTTGATGCCTTCGGGGCTTTCGTCGCCGTAGGACAGGCCCCCGATCGTGGTGGCCTCGCCGATACCCTCCACGCCGTCGCTGCAGCGCAGGCGCACGATCACCAGCGTCTGCTGCTGCATCGTCGCCATCGCCAGCTGGTGGGCGCGGATCGTCGGCAGGTCCACCAGGACGGCCTCGATGGCGGAAATCGTTGCTGTCATACCCGAAGTCATACCTTTTCCATGCAATAGCGTTCTTGCCTCGCAGTATGGACCTTGACCTTTGGCGCGTCCAAGACCGATGATGTCTCGATCGATACCTTCCGGGTATGCAACTACCCTGCTCGCTCCCCGCCATGGAACTCCGCCACCTCCGCTATTTCCAGACCGTTGCCCAGGAACTCAATGTGACGCGGGCGGCAGAAAAGCTGCACATGGCGCAGCCGCCGCTGTCGCGCCAGATCCGGCAGTTCGAGGAAGAGGTGGGCGTGCCACTGTTCGACCGGGTCGGGCGCGGGCTGAAGCTGACCGAGGCGGGCCGCTTCCTGCTGGAGCAATCGCTGCAACTGACGCAGCGGCTGGAGGAAACGCTGGAAGGGACGCGGCGCATCGGCCGCAACGAGAAGCGCTGGTTCGGCATCGGCTTCGTGCCGTCGGTGCTGTATGGGGTGCTGCCGGAGCTGATCCGCGTGCTGCGCGGCGACGACAGCGAGGTGGAGGTCGGGCTGACCGAGATGATTACCGTCCAGCAGCTCGAAGCGCTGAAGTCCGGCCGCATCGACCTGGCGTTCGGCCGCCTGACGTTCGGCGACGCCGCCATCGTCCAGCAGGTGGTGATGGCCGAGACGCTGGTGGCCGCAATGCCGGTGACCGCGCCGGCGCCGGCCGGACCGTTCGACGCCGCGACGCTGGCGCGCCAGCCGCTGATCCTCTATCCGGCCCGCCCCCGGCCCAGCTACGCCGACCACGTGCTGTCGCTGTTCCGCGCCCAGGGCCTGCAGCCGCGCGTGGTGCAGGAAGCCAACGAACTCCAGACCGCGCTGGGACTGGTGGCCGCAGGGCTGGGCATCACGCTGGTGCCGTCGTCGGTCCAGCGGCTGCATCGGGACGACGTGCGCTACGTGCCGGTCGACGCCCCCGGCTTCGTCTCGCCGGTCATCATGAGCCACCGCGCCGGGGACACGTCGCCGCAACTGGCGCGCGCCGTGGCATGGGTCAGGGCGCAGGCAGGCGATTTATCGTAGGGGAACGGTTTTCCTCCCCTCTCCCGCACGCGGGAGAGGGGTCGGGAGTGAGGGCCAGCGGTTCAAATTGCCACCTGTCGGCAAGCAGATCCTCAACGCCGTCACCCCCAGCCCCTCTCCCGCAGGCGGGAGAGGGGGGCCACACCGCCCCCTACGCCGAGACCATCTTTGCCGACGCGGCCTGCTTTGCCGCCATCTTCCGGGCGTCCTTGCGGCGGCCGTACCAGCCGCCCACCACCAGCAGCACCGCCACGGCGATCAGGTCGCCGGTCAGGGCGACGGGGCGCGTGGGCCGGCCGCCGGCCACGCCGTAGGTCAATCCTTCGATGCCCACCGAGACCACGGCGCCCAGCACGAAGCAGAACAGGCTGTGGCGGCCAATCTGCACCACCGGGCCCATGAAACGCGCCAGCCCGGCGATCCAGCCGGCGCGCACGGCCAGGTAGACCAGCCATGCCAGCCCCAGGAAGCTGACCACGCGCAGCGCCGCCAGGCTTTGCTTGGGCAGCGGAAAGGCCATGGTCGGAATCCACGCGGGCAGCCAGGCTTCGTACAGGTGCGGACGCATCCAAAGGTAGGCGGCCGCCATGCAGACCAGCGCCACGACCACGGCGCCGGCCGTGCAGGCGCGGCGTACCAGCGCCTGCTGCGGCAGCACAAAGTCGGGCCGCAGCCGGGCCAGCAGGCCCATGCCGAACATCAACTGCCAGGCGAACGGGTTGAAGCTCCAGCCGCGTGGTTCGCTGCTGGGCAGCAGCGGCAGCAGCATCGGCGACATGATCCACAGCGCCACGCTGCCGCAGATGAACGCCAGCGGCTGCGCGCGCGCCAAGCGGATGGCCAGCGGCGCCAGGCCGATGAATACCGCGTACATCGGCAGCACGTCGGACACGAACGGCTGGCGCGCCAGCCCGATCACCTCCAGCACGGTGGCCAGCGGCTGCGCCATGAAATCGAGCGCCTCGGTGGCGCGCACGGCTGGCGCGGGGATGCGGCACATCGCCAGCACAAGGCCGAACAGCAGCATCAGCACGCCGGTCAGCACGAACGCCTGGTAGATTTCCCAGCTACGGCGGCGCAGGCGGCGGCGCGCGGCGCTGGCGCCGTGGCGCGCTTCCATCGCCAGGTACGCGGCGCCGGCCGAATAGCCGGCCAGGAAGACGAACACCTCGGCGGCGTCGAAGAGCTGGAAATTGCGGATCGTGTAGTCGGCCAGCACGCTGCCATTGACGTGATCGACCACGATGAAGAGCAGCGCGATCCCGCGAATCAGGTCGATCTCGGTGCGCCGCTGGTTGTTGTTCACTGCGTTCAAGGACGGGCTTCCCAAGGCTTGCCGGCAGCCCAGGGCGCCACGCGGCAATCACGGCCCGAATCTTACCGTGACCTCAGGGTTTACCTTGTATGGCAGTGTTTCAGCGCGTTACGCGATGTTGTCAGGTGGCGTAAGCGGCATGAAGCCGGGCCAGCGAGCGTCGTCCCGCCGCCACGACCGCCGCATCGTGCGTGGTCTGGGCCCGGACGATCATGCCTTCGATGGTCAGGATCGCCTCTTGCGCCACCTGGTCGGGCTGGCGCAGTCCCAGTTCGGCCGCCACGGCGGCCACAAAGTCCTGCAGCGACGCCTTGTGCGACACGGCCTGCTCCAGCAGCCGGGGGTCGTCGCCGGCGCCGCCGCCCGACTCGGCCACCATGTTGATGAACGCACAGCCGCGGAAGTCGTCGGTGCCGAACCACTCGCCCAGCGTATCGGCCAGCACGTCGAGGTTGGCCCGCGCGGCCAGCCGCTGGCGCACGCCGGCCTCGAACCAGTCCATCCAGAACGCATGGCGCCGCTGCAGGTATTCGAAGATCAGGTCGTTCTTCGACGGAAAGTGGCGGTATAGCGACATCTTGGCCACGCCCGACTCGGCAATGATGCGGTCGATGCCCGTGGCGCGGTAGCCGTCGCGGTAGAACAGCCGCGCAGCGGTATCGAGAATGCGCTCGCGGGCGGAAGGGGTGGCCATGGCGGTCTATTCAGTAAGAGGCTGGATACCCGCCATTATAGGAGACAGGTCTGTCTTTCACGCGCGCTGGGCGACGTTCATGTCGGGCAGCCGGGGTTCAAAGCAGCGCTGCTCGATCTGGCCGCCGCGCGCCACCAGGATGGTCGCCTCGGGAATTTCCTCCCACACGCCCTGCACGTCGATCAGCGGCTCGGACAGCACCAGGAAGGCGTCGTCGCCGGCGGCGATGATGCGCGGGTCCTCGGGGTACAGCGCCCGCAACTGCCGGAACGACGTGCTGTGGAACAGCGACCGCGAATCGCGCTCGCTGGAATAGCGCGCCGCCACGATCTGCTGGCCGTCGGTCACGCAGACGGTCATGTTGAGCGGCGATGCCACGTCGTGCCGGTGGCCGACCTCCTCGATCAGGCCCGCCATCTGCTCCAGCGCGCCCTGCGGATCGCGTTCCAGCCCGAAGGTCAGCGCCAGGAAGAACATCACCTCGGAATCGGTCGAGCCTTCGATCCAGCGGAACAGGTGCGGCGCCACGGACATCATCAGGTCGCGCCGCAGCAGCGGATATTCGCGGATCAGCCCGTTGTGGGCAAACAGCCAGCGGCCAAAGCGGAACGGGTGGCAGTTGGTCTCCTGCGTGGGCGTGCCGGTGGCCGCGCGCACGTGCGCCACAAACAGCGGGGCGCGCACGGCCCGGGCGGCCTCGCGCAGGTTGGTGTCGCTCCAGGCCGGATGCAGGCAGCGGTAGCGGAACGGGAGTTCGGAATGCCGGCCGTACCAGCCGACGCCAAAACCGTCGCCATTGGTGGTGGTATGGCCCAGGCGGGCGTTCAGGCTCTGGTCGATCAGCGAATGCTCGGGCTGGAACAGTACGGCCTCTAGCGGCACGGAGCGGCCCGAATAGGCCAGCCAACGGCACATGGTGCTCTCCTCTTGTCGGGTGCGGGGGCGATGTCTTCACTTCAGGATAGCAAGGGGCCGGCCCTGCCTGCCAGCCGGGCAATTCCTACATGGCACGCCCGTTCGGGCAGCGCGTTTTCCACCACGGCGGGGCGGGAACGCCCGCCGGACGCAGGCGGCGCGGCAGGCATCAATCGTGCTAGTTGCCGGAAATGAAATACGAATGGACTACCGGAAACCGGTTCCGGCTGCTGGAAAACGGCGAGGAATACTTCCCCCGCCTGATCGCCGCCATCGACGCCGCCCGCGCCACCGTACTGCTGGAAACGTTCATCCTGTTCGAGGATGACGTCGGCAACCAGTTGGCCGACGCGCTGGCCCGCGCCGCACGCCGCGGCGTGCAGGTGGCGCTGACCGTCGACGGCTTCGGCACGGCCGACCTGTCGACCGACTACATCGCGCGGCTGACCGAGGCCGGCGTGGTGCTGCGCCTGTTCTCGCCGGGCCGGCGGCTGCTTGGCAAGCGCACCAACCTGTTTCGCCGGCTGCACCGCAAGCTCGTGGCCGTGGACGCGTCGCTGGCATTCGTCGGCGGCATCAACCTGTCGGTCGAGCACCTGGTCAAGGCCAGCCCGCTGTCCAAGCAGGACTACGCGGTGGAAGTGCACGGCCCGGCCGCGCAGGTCATCCACAGCTTCATGCTCGAAGCGATCGATGCCGGCGCCACCGGCCCCCACGCGCGCCGGCGCCGCCGCCTGCCGCGTCCGGGCGCGGGCGACGGCTACGACCCGGCGCTGGCCGGCGCGGCGCTGCTGGTCACGCGCGACAACCAGGACCACCGCAACGACATCGAGCGCCATTACCTGATGGCGATCCGCGCCGCGCGGCGCGAGGTGATCATCGCCAACGCCTACTTCCTGCCCGGCTACCGGCTGCTGGAAGCGATCTGCGCGGCGGCCGGGCGCGGCGTGGACGTGTGCCTGATCCTGCAGGGCCGGCCCGACATGCTGTGGGTCAAGCGCACGGTGGACATGCTCTATGCCCGGCTGCGCGAGGCGGGCGTGCGGATCTTCGAATACTGCGAGCGGCCGAACCACAGCAAGGTGGCCGTGGTCGACGACGACTGGGCCACGGTGGGATCGAGCAACCTCGACCCGCTGAGCCTGTCGCTGAACCTGGAGGCCAACCTGATCATCCGCGATGCGGAGTTCGTCGCCACGCTCAAGCACAACCTGCGCGGGCTGATGTCGCGGAGCTGCACCGAGGTGTCGGCGGCGGACCACGCCCATGGCCGCTGGTGGCACCGCATCGCCACGCCGGTGATCTTCCACTTCCTGCGCAAGTTTCCCGCCTGGGCGGGATGGCTGCCCGCGCATACCCCCCGGCTGGTGGCGCCCGAGGTGCCCACGCCGGCCGAACAATCCGCCGCGATGCCGGTGCGGCCCGTGCCGCCCGTGCAGCGCGTGCAAGGGGATGGCCCATGACGACGTCCACCAACCTCCGCCGCTCGCTGCGGCGCGGCATCCGCTGGTCCATCGTCAAGCGCGTGCTCGGCATCGCGTTCGTGGCGGTGGTCGTGTACCTGATCTACCGCAGCCTCAGCGGCGTGGACTGGCCGCAGGTCTGGCAGTCGCTGAAAGCCTACAACGTGGCCACGCTGCTGCCGGTGGTGGGGCTGGCGTGCGTCAGCTTCGCGCTGCATGCGTCGTTCGACATCCTGGGGCGCCGCTACACCGGCCACCACCTGTCCGCGCCGCGCGTGATGGTCATCGCGTTCATCGCCTACGTATTCAACCTGAACGTGGGGGCGATGATCGGCGGGCTGGGCATGCGGCTGCGGCTCTATTCGCGCGCCAACGTCAGCGGGTCGCAGGTGGCGGGCATCTACACCATCGCCATCATCACCAACTGGACGGGCTACATGCTGCTGGCGGGCGTGGTGCTGACGGCGATGCCGCCGACGCTGCCGGCCGACTGGGGCATCACGCCGTGGATGCTGCGCGCGCTGGGCGTGCTGATGCTGGCCTGCGGGCTGGGCTACTGGCTGGCCTGCGCCAAGGCCAGGACGCGCAGCATCCGCTTCAAGCGGCACGTGTTCCGGCTGCCCGGCTTCCGGTTCGCGCTGCTGCAGAACGCGCTGTCGGTGACCAACTGGATCGTGCTGGCCAGCATCCTGAACCTGCTGCTGCCCAAGGAGGTGACGCTCTGGCAGGCGCTGGGCGCGCTGCTGGTGGGCGCCGTGGCCGGCGCGCTGGCGCATATCCCGGCCGGCATCGGCGTGCTGGAAGCGGTGTTCGTGGTGATGCTGCGCCCGGTGGCGCCCGAGCATGTGGTGGTGGCGGCGCTGATCGCCTACCGCGCGCTGTACTACCTGCTGCCGATGGTCATCGCGTCGGCCGCCTATGCGTGGATGGAACTGCGCGGCGCCCGGGCCGGTGCGGTGGAGGCCAAGCCGCGCGGCGACTTCATGGCGAAGCCGTCAGCAGCGGATAGGGATTGATCGCGCCGCCCGCGCCATAGACGCCGTAGTGCAGGTGCGGCGGCGTGCCTCGCGCGTTGCCGGTGTCGCCGACGTAGCCCAGCGGGGTGCCGGGCGCCACACGGTCGCCGGCGCGGATCGGCGCGTAGCCGTCCAGGTGGGCGTAATAGTGCATCTGCCGCCCCGGCCCCATCACCCAGACGACGTTGCCGCCCAGCCGGTTGGTGCCGACCCGCGTGACGATGCCCTCGGTGGCGGACAGCACCGGCCGGCCCCGGCTGGCGAAGATGTCGATGCCCTCATGCTTGCGGCCCCCGCTGCGGGCGCCGCCCCAGGTATCGCGCAGCGCCTTGCGCGAGACGCCCTGCACCGGCACGGGCAGCGACGTCGGCGCGGGCTGCGCGGACAGCCGGGCCGCGTAGATCATCCGGTCGATGGCCGGCGCCAGCCACGGCCACGCGGCCCAGGCGATGGCGACGAGCAGCGCCGGCGCGATCCAGCGGGACAAGGAAAAACGGGGGACGGGAGTCGGTTCCATAGGCCGTTCGATCGGCCGGGCGGCCGGAGATTCCCGCCCCGCCCCGCCCCGCCCTGCCCTGCCCCGTCACGCTGCGCTCAGGCCGCGGCCTTGAGTTGCGTCAGCTGCGCCTGGGCGTCGCGCAGCGCGGTGCGCAGGCCCTCTTCCACCACCGGGTGGTAGAACGGCATCGCCAGCATGTCGGCGATGGTCAGGCCCTGCTGGTACGACCACGCCAGCAGGTGCGCGATGTTCTCGGCGCGCGGGCCCATCCATTCGGCCCCCAGGAAGCGGCCCGTGGCGCGGTCCGCGTACACGTGCATCAGCCCCCGGTTCTTCAGCATCACGCGGCTGCGGCCCTGGTCCTCGAAGCTGACCTCGCCGGTGACAAAGCTGCCCTGGGTCAGGTCGGCAAAGCGCTTGCCGACCATGGCGATCTGCGGGTCCGAGAACACCACGGCGATGGGCGCGCGGCGCTTGAGCGGGCGCAGCTTGGGCCAGTGCGCGGCGTTCTCGCCGGCAATGCGGCCCTCGTCGGCGGCCTCGTGCAGCAGCGGCAGCACGTTGTTGGCGTCGCCGGCGATGAACACGGGCGCGTCGCCACACTGCAGCGTCACCGGATCGAAGACCGGCACGCCGCGGGCGTCCAGCACCAGCGCGGTGTTCTCGATCTGCAGCGTATCGACGTTCGGCCGGCGGCCCGTGGCGGCCAGCACGTAGGCAAAGCGTTCGGTCACCCGGGTGCCAGTCTCGTCGTCGAACGTCAGCACGGCCTCGTCGCCTTCGCGGCGCATGTCGACGACGTTCGCGTCGGGCAGCAGCGAGAATTCGCCCTGGAACGCCTGTGCGGCATAGGCCCGCACGTCCGGGTCCGTCAGCGGGCCCACGCCGCCGCCCACGCCGAACACGCGCACCCGCACGCCCAGCCGGGACAGCGCCTGGCCCAGTTCCAGCCCGATCACGCCGGGGCCGAAGACCGCCACGCTGGCGGGCAGGTCATCCCAGGCAAACACGTCGTCGTTGATGATCAGGCGGTCGCCGAAGACCGCGAACGGCGGCGGCACGGCCGGGCGCGAGCCCGTGGCGATGACCACGCGGCTGGCGCGCACCACGGTGTCGCCGCCCACCTGCAGGATGGTGTTGTCGATGAAGTAGGCGTGGCCGCGCAGGCGGTCTGCCTCGGGGATATTCTCCACACCGCGCACCACGAAGCCGACAAAGCGGTCGCGCTCGCTGCGCACGCGCTGCATGACCTCGCGGCCGTCCACGCGCACCGGGCCATCGACATGGACGCCGAACGGGGCGGTGTGGCGCGCCTCGTGGGCGGCCTCGGCGGCGGCGATCAGCAGCTTCGACGGCATGCAGCCCACGCGGGCGCAGGTGGTGCCGTACTCGCCACCCTCGATGATCACGGCGCGCTTGCCGGCTTCGATGGCGGCGCGGTAGGCGGCCAGGCCGGCCGTTCCCGCGCCAATCACTGCCACGTCGGTCTGAATCGTTTTCATGGTCGTTTTCCTTGTACTGCCGGGCTATCAATCGGCGGATGGGATGGCACGGCCCGCCATGGCGCGGCCAGGCAATGCCATCGGGTCCGGCGACTGCAACGTTGTTGCCGCGATGGGCGGCGGTTGGAGTGCGGGGGGAAAAGGTGCCCAGGACACCGGCCGGGGGAGCCGGGCCCGGGCGGGGGGAGGATCAGGCGCCCAGGTATTGTTCGAGCGCGGCGGCGCCGCCCACGAGCTTGCCGTTGATGAACACCTGCGGCGCGGTCATTTCACCGGACACGGCGCCCAGCACCTTGCCGCGGATCTTGTTGTCCAGCGGCACGTCGATGTACTCGTAGCCCTTGTCCTGCAGCAGTTGCTTGGCCTTGGCGCAGTGCGAGCAGCCAACCTTCGAGAACACCACCACCTGGTCCGGGCGGCGGGCGTCCGGGGCGATGTAGTTCAGCATCGTGTCGGCGTCGGACACCTTGAACGGGTCGCCCGGCTCTTCCGGCTCGATGAACATCTTGTCCACCACGCCGTCCTTGACCAGCATCGAATAGCGCCAGCTACGCTTGCCGAAGCCCAGATCGGCCTTGTCGACCAGCATGCCCATGCCGTCGGTGAACTCGCCGTTGCCGTCGGGGATCATGACGATGTTCTCGGACTCCTGGTCCTTGCTCCACTCGTTCATGACGAAGGTGTCGTTGACCGACACGCAGAGGATGGCGTCCACGCCGGCGGCGCGGAAGGCCGGGGCCAGTTCGTTGTAGCGCGGCAGGTGGGTGGACGAACACGTCGGCGTGAAGGCGCCCGGCAGCGAGAACACCGCTACGGTCTTGCCATGGAACAGCTCGGCCGTGGTCACGTCCTTCCACTCGTTGTTGTCACGCACTCGGAACGTGACGTTGGGAACGCGTTGGCCTTCACGGGATTGCAGCATCGGAAACACTCCTTTGGGTTAGTTGGGCGTCACGTGCGGTGACGACGGAGTGCATTCTCCCTGTCCGAATGTGATGCGGGAAATTTATTGTTTTTACCGCACTCATTGAAACTAACTATTATCAATCGTCGAAAGGCGATTGACCCAGACTATCGGGTGGTGTCCGGGCCGCTTTCGCCGACGTGCCGCCATGGCTATCATGCGCACACACCAAAAACCACGAAGGGACATCCATCCATGACTCGCCTGCCCGTCCGGCTGCCCACGGCTACCCTGCTGGCCGCCGCGCTGCTTGCCATCACCCCCGGCAGCACGATTGCCGCGCCGCTGGCCAAGCCCGAGATCGACAAGCTCGTGGCCAGCGCCACCGCCACGCCGCCCGCCAGCTTCAACGCGTTCCTGGACACGGCCGTCAAGGCCGACCCCAAGCTGACCCGCAGCGTGCGCGCCTACCGCGCCAGCCAGCCGCTGCACGGCGACGACCTGGTCAACATCGGCCGCCTGCTTGGCATCTACAACCGCGTGCACAACCACCAGGCGGTGCTGGACAGCATCAGCGAGATGGTGGCGCTGCGCACCGTGCGCGACGACAAGATGCCGCAGCACGAAAACCCGGCCATCGTCGATTTCGGCACGCTCGTGGCGCGCTTGGCGCGTGACTTCGGTCTGCAGTTCCGCAACGTCGACAACCGCGTGTTCGAGGTGACGCTGCCGGGCCAGGGCAGCGAGACGTTCGGCATCCTCACGCACGCCGACGTGGTGCCCGTGGTGGCCGACGAATGGATGCTCGACGACGGCACGAAGCTCGACCCGTTCAAGGTCACGCGCGTGGGCGACTACCTGTACGGGCGCGGCACGATCGACGACAAGGGGTCGATTGCCGCCGCGCTCTACGCGATGAAGACCGTGCGCGAGAGCGGCGTGCCGCTGGCGCGGACGATCCGGCTGATGATCGAGACCACCGAGGAGACCGGCGGCGACGGCATGAAGTACTACCGCGACAAGACCGCCCTGCCCGAGTACAACATCGTGCTCGACAGCAAGTACCCGGCCGTGGTGGCCGAGAAAGGCTCCGGCGCGCTGACCGTGCGCTTTGCCGACCAGCCGGTGGACGGCAAGACGCCGGCCATCGTCGCCATGGCGGGCGCGGCGTCGGCCAACGCGATCCCGCAGACGGCCACCGCGCGCATCACCGGCGGCGACCTGAACCAGGTGGCGGCCACGCTGGAACGCGCACGCGACGCCTTCATCGCGCAGCACGCCGCGCAGGGCAAGTTCTCGATCGACATCGCGCGCAGCGCCGACGCCGTCGACGTGAAGGTCACGGGCGTCTCGGCCCACGGATCGCGGCCCGAGGAAGGCGTGAACCCGGTACCGCGCCTGGCGATGTTCCTGCAGGCGTCCGGCGTGCCGTTCGCCGACAACCAGTACGCACGCGCCACGCGCTACCTGACGGACCTGTACGGCACCGGCTACCTGGCCGAACAGCTTGGCGTGGGCTATCGCGACGACTTCATGGGCCCGCTGACGGTCTCGCCCACGCTGATCCGCGCACGCAACGGCAAGCTGGAAGTCACCGCCAACGTGCGCATGCCTCGCGGCAGCACACCCGACGCGCTACGCAGCCGCATCGCGGAACGCATCCAGGCGTGGTCGTCGCGGACCGGCACCGCGCTGGAGATCCAGCACGACCAGGGCGACTGGATGGCCCGCGACCCCAAGGGCGCATGGCTGGCCACGCTGCTGAACATCTACGGCGACACCACCGGGCTCGAAGCCAAGCCCGTGCCAACGGCCGGCAGCACCACGGCCAAGCTGATGCCCAACGCCATCAACTTCGGCCCGGCCATGCCCGGCAAGAAGTACACCGCCCACAACGCCAAGGAATACAAGGAAGTCTCCGACCTGAACCTGGACATGCAGATGTTCACGGAGATGCTGGTCCGTGTGGGGAACCTGGAACGGATGCAGTGAGGGGGTGGGTCAGGGAGCGGGGATGGGGGAGCGGGGATGGGGGACGGTTGTCGCTTGTCGATTTTCGATTTCGCTTCCCGCAGACCGGCCCGGTTTGCTCCCCTCTCCCGCCTGCGGGAGAGGGGTTGGGGGTGAGGGCGTTGAGGATCTGCTTGCCGACAGGTCGCAATTTGGACCGCCTGCCCTCACCCCCGGCCCCTCTCCCGCGCGCGGGAGAGGGGAGCAAACAACCAGTGCGGATTCGGGGCAGGGAGAGCAGGCGGCCGCTAGCGGATGGCCCCCCTCAAAACCCCAGTTCGCTCAAGCCCGGGTGATCGTCGGGCCGGCGGCCCAGCGGCCAGTGGTACTTGCGGTCGGCCTCGCGGATCGGGGCGTCGTTGATGCATGCGAAGCGGCGGCGCATCAGGCCGTTTTCGTCGAATTCCCAGTTCTCGTTGCCGTACGAGCGGAACCAGTTGCCCGAGTCGTCGTGCCATTCGTAGGCAAAGCGCACGGCGATGCGGTTGCCGTCGTGGGCCCACAGTTCCTTGATCAGCCGGTAGTCCAGTTCCTTCTGCCACTTGCGCGCCAGGAAGGCGACGATCTGCTCGCGCCCGTTGACGAATTCCGCGCGGTTGCGCCAGGCGCTGTCGACGGTGTAGGCCAGCGCCACGCGGTTGGGATCGCGGCTGTTCCAGCCGTCTTCGGCCGCGCGCACCTTGGCGGCGGCGGTTTCGCGGGTGAACGGGGGCAGCGGCGGGCGGACTTCGGGTTGGCTCGACATCGGCAAGGCTCCAGAAAGGATGAGATTCGTCGGAATGGGATACGTGTCGACCTGATGTAGACAGATCTGTCTCATAGTGTTGGGTAGACAGATCTGTATGTCAAGGACAAATTGCCGTCTGCGCGGCTATACCCGCTGGCGGTCGAAGCCCGATTCGCGCGCCAGGACGATGGCCTGCGAGCGGTTTTCCACTTCGAGCTTCGAGAAAATGCTGGTGATGTGGTTGCGCACGGTCTTCTCGCACAGCCCCAGGTGGGCGGCGATCTGGGCGTTGTCGCGGCCCTGCGCGATCAGCACGACGATGTCGCGCTCGCGCCGCGTCAGCGTGCCGAAGGCCGGGTCGGTCGACGGCGCCGGTGCCGGCAGGAATGCGCGCACTTCCTCGATCCAGCGCTCCCAGGCCGGCTCTGACTCCAGCAGCAGATGGTTGCCACTGTCCAGCGGCACGAACCGCGCGTTGGGGATCATGCTGGCGATCAGCCGGCCTTCGTCGAACGGCACGCGGGCGTCGCGCACGGCGTGCAGCACCAGCGCCGGGCACGCAACCTGGGGCAGCAGCTCCACCACGTCGATGTCGTTGAAGATCCGCATGAAGCGCGCGGCGTTGACCGGCGACGTCGACACGCGCTCCAGTTCGTTGAACCAGCGGTGCTGCTCGGCCGTGCCGCCGGGGATGAACTGCGTGGTGAAGAACTGGCGGAAGGCCGGATTTTCCTGGCCCCAGCCGATCTCGGCCAGCCGGATCATCAGCTCGGCTTCCTCGCACATCTCGGGGCCCTGGTTGCGCTTCAGACGGCCGCGCGCGTAGCCGCCGTGCAGCACCAGGTGGCTGACCCGTTCGGGGTGCGCCACCGCGTAGGCCACGGCAATGGACGCGCCCTGCGAGATGCCGAGCAGCGCAAAGCGGTCCACGTTCATCGCGTCGACGATGGTTTCCAGGTCGCGCAGCCAGGCGTTGAACGACAGGTCGTCCACATGGCGGTCCGACAGCCCGCAGCCGCGTTCGTCGTAGCGGATCAGCGTGTGCTGCTCGGACAGCGCGCAGAGCATGTGGCTCCAGACCGGGCTGCCGACGTCGAACTCCAGGTGGCTCATCCAGTTGGCGGCCTTGACCAGCGGCGTGCCGCTGCCCGTGATGGCATACGCCAGGCGTACGCGGTCCGGGCAGGTGCATAGGCGGATCTGCTGCTTGAGCATCGGCATGGGCGGGTCGCGCGCGGGGCAGGTTACAGGCGGCGCGGCGTGCCGCCGCCGGTGGACGGGCGATGGCGCGCCGCCCGGGGTGGTGCCGGGCGACTCACCTATCTTAGACAACGAACCCCACCTCGCCGACATCGATGAGGACAGTCGGCCGCGCAATGTGCGGAAGGCCAGACGCGGGGCGTGGGCCACGCGCCGGATCGGATACGCCACGGTTGGGGGATGGACGCGCCTTGCCGGCCCGCGCCGGCAAGGCAATCGGCCGCACGGGGCTGCCATGCGGCCGGGAAGGCGGTTCCGGGGCCCGCCGGATCAGCAAGCTCGGCCGTCGTCGGCCGGACATCGTCCGACTGCGGCAGGCCCGGACCGCGTGACGCGCCAGGCGTCAGGCGGCGCGCATCGCGCAGTCGCCCGGGCCGCCCACGCTGCGGGCGCCGTCGGTGTACGCATCGCGCGGGCCCATGCGGTTGCCGCCATCGCTGAACGCATCGCGCGGCCCCATTCGGGCGCCATCGGTGTAAGGATCGAACGCCCCGCGCTTGCAGGCGGACTTGCCCACATGCAGCGCCGAGCCGTTCGCCGGCATGAATGCTTCGCTCCACGCCGCGTGGGCGGCCGGGGCGAATCCGATGGTCAATACGGAAACGGCGGAAACTGTGGAAACGGCAACCAGGGTCTTTGCAACAAACGTACGCATCGCGACTACTCCAACTTTTGAACTCCGATCAGAAGACGAACACGGATGGCCTTGGCCGGGATGGCGCTGGCCGATCCGTGACGACATTGTCGGAAATGGCGCGATGGTGCGTAGGAGACGGGTGTCCCGGTTTTCCGGGCGTTCGCGGGAAAACCCGGTGCCGGGACGTGGGACTTCGGTCCTGCACCGGGGGTAAACCTCGGGGCGGCGCGTCAGACCCGCGCGTGCTGGAGCGTGGCCAGGTAGCGGTGGATCTGCGCGACCACGGCGGCGCCCTCGCCCACGGCCGCCGCCACGCGCTTGGTCGATCCCGAGCGCACGTCGCCGATCGCAAACACGCCGGGCACGCTGGTTTCCAGCGTGTAGTCGGCCCGGTCCGTGCACGAATGGTGCGCCTCGTAGCCGGTCAGGATGAAGCCCTTGTTGTCGGTTTCCACGTGGCACGAGCGCAGCCATTCGGTGTTGGGCGCGGCGCCGATGAACAGGAACACGTGGCGCATCGGCACGGCCACGCAGTCCGGGCCCTGCGCGCGCTCGCGGTAGCGCACCGTGGACAGCCAGCCGTCGCCCTCCATCGCCGTGATCTGCGCGTGGGTGTGCAGGTAGACGTTCGGCAGGCTGCGCAGGCGGTCGATCAGGTAGCGCGACATCGTGGCTTCCAGCCCCTCGCCGCGCACGAGCATGTGCACCTCCGCCGCGTGGGATGCCAGGTACACGGCGGCCTGCCCGGCCGAATTGCCGCCGCCCACCAGCATCGCGTGCTCGTCCTTGCACAGCTTGGCCTCCACCGGCGACGCCCAGTAATAGACGCCGCGCCCCTCGTACTTGTCCAGCGATTCGATCTCGGCACGCCGGTACTGCGCGCCGCTGGCGATGACCACGGTCCGCGTCTGGATGCG
This sequence comes from Cupriavidus sp. SZY C1, assembly GCF_032190535.1. NCBI lineage: Bacteria > Pseudomonadati > Pseudomonadota > Betaproteobacteria > Burkholderiales > Burkholderiaceae > Cupriavidus > Cupriavidus sp. SZY C1. The sequence goes on along the minus strand of NZ_JAUANU010000003.1, from coordinate 9,624 downwards.
CTGGCCGTCGTTCAGTTCCAGCACGATCGGGCTCTCGCCGCAATGCAGCGCGCGGGCTTCGAGCGGAATCGCCAGGTGCGCGCCGAACTTCAGCGCCTGCACGAACGCGCGGCCGGCAAGCGCCTGCCCGGAAATGCCCGTCGGAAAGCCCAGGTAGTTTTCGATGCGCGCACTGGCGCCCGCCTGCCCGCCCGGCGAGCGGCAATCGATCACGGCCACCGATAGCCCTTCGGACGCCGCGTAGACCGCCGTCGCCAGCCCGGCCGGCCCGGCGCCGACCACGATCACGTCGTAGACGTGGTCCGGATCGAACTCGGGCACCAGCCCCAGGCAACTGGCAAGCTGGCCCTCGTCGGGCGCGCGCAGCACGCTGCCGTCGGGGCAGATCACCATCGGGAAGTCGCTGGCCGGCGCCTTGCTCAGGTCGAGCAGGCAGACGGAATCGGTGTCGGTCTCCACGTCGATCACCCGGTGCGGATGCCCGTTGCGCCGCAGGAACGCCTGCAGCGACAGCAGCAGCGGCTGGGTGCCCTTGCCCACCAGCACCGGCCCGCCGCCCTGCTCGATCAGCCCCACCCGCCGCAGGATCAGCGCACGCATGATGCGCTCGCCCAGGTCGGCCTCGGCCACCAGCAACGCGCGCAGGCTGGCCGGCGGGATGACCAGGATCGTGCAGTCCTCCAGCGCCACCGCATCCACCAGCGCGGGCTTGCCGGTCAGTTGCCCGACCTCGGCCAGGAACTGGCCCGGCCCTTCCTCGGTGATCGGCGAGCTATGGCCCAGGCCGTCGCGCCGGTCGATGCGCACCCGGCCAGACAGCACCACGTGCATGCCGCGCCCCGCATCGCCCACGCGGAACACCAGCTCGCCGGCCTGCCACGTGCGCACCTGCCCAAAGCGCTGGATGCGCGCGATCTCGGCCTGCGTCAGCGTGGGAAACATCTGATGGCGCCGTGTCTCCAGATTCGAGAACGGCGCCTCCAGTTCGGCCGCCGGCGCCTGCGCGCCCGGCACCTCGTCGTTGTCTGGCCGGGCGTCGAGTTCCGACGTTGCCTGCGTCATCTCCATGCTGTTCCCCAAGTTCGGTGGTCAAGATTGCCTGGCCCGTACGCCGGCCGCGCTGCAGAAGATAGTAATCCGCCTAGGCAGGAATCACAGACGGACTTTGGGACACGCCGCGCATGCACCGTCCTTGCGCATGGTCATGCGGCGTCCGGGGCGCCCCCTGTATGGTTTCGCACGCTACGCCGCCGGCGTGCCACCGTCATGACGATGAAAAAATCGACTGATTTCCAGAGCTTTAAATCATGGTGAGAATATTAAGCGCTCGCTACACTGTCCTGCGCACCTTCAGGACGCACCGTCCGTCGCGGACCTCCGGGGCCCCGGGCGGCAGACCAGACAGCCCCCAGCAAGGAGACTAGATGTACCGCGATCGCATTCGCCTGGCCGCCCTCCAGGACAGGATCATGTCGGCCGAAGACGCCGCGACGCTGATCAAGGACGGCATGACCGTCGGCATGAGCGGCTTCACCCGCGCCGGGGACTGCAAGGCCGTGCCGCTGGCGCTGGCCCGCCGCGCCGCCACCGATCCGCTGCAGATCACGCTGATCACGGGCGCATCGCTGGGCCACGACACCGACCGGATCCTTGCCGAAAGCAACGTGCTGGCGCGCCGCCTGCCGTTCCAGTCCGACGCCGCCCTGCGCCGCAAGATCAACGACGGCGAGGTCATGTTCATCGACCAGCACCTTGGCGAGACCGCCGAGCAACTGCGCAGCGGCCAGATCGGCCCGGTCGACGTGGCGGTGATCGAGGCCGTTGCCATCACCGAGACCGGCGGCATCGTGCCGACCACGTCGGTCGGCAACTCGGCCAGCTTCGCGCGGATGGCCCGGCAGGTCATCGTCGAGCTGAACCTGAACATGCCGGCCGGGCTGGAAGGGCTGCATGACATCGCCTACCCGGTGCAACGCCCCTACCGCCAGCCGATCCCGCTGATCGCCGTGGAGCAGCGCATCGGCCTGCCCTACATTCCCGTGGACCCGGCCCGCATCGCGGCCATCGTCATCACGGCGCGCGACGACAGCCCGTCGAACGCGCTGCCGCCCGACGCCGAGACCAGCCAGATTGCCGGCCACCTGAACGCGCTGCTGGAGCGCGAAGTGCGCGCGGGGCGGCTGGCGCCGTCGCTGCAACCGCTGCAGGCCGGCATCGGCACGATCGCCAACGCCGTGCTGCACGGGCTGGCCGACTCGCCGTTCCACGACCTGACCATGTATTCGGAGGTCCTGCAGGACAGCACCATCGCGCTGCTCGACGCTGGCAAGATGCGCTTTGCCTCGGCCGCCTCGATGACGCTGTCCGCCCCGGTGTACCACCGCGTCCTGGCCGACATCGACCGGTACCGCCAGAAGCTGCTGCTGCGGCCGCAGGAGATCAGCAACCATCCCGAAGTGCTGCGCCGGCTGGGCCTGATCACGATCAACACGGCGCTGGAATGCGACATCTACGGCAACGTGAACTCCACCCACGTGGGCGGCACGCACATGATGAACGGCATCGGCGGCTCGGGCGACTTCGCGCGCAACGCCTACCTGTCCGTGTTCGTGACCAAATCCGTGGCCAAGGACGGCCGGATCTCCAGCATCGTCCCGATGGTCACGCACGTGGACAACAGCGAGCACGACGTGGACATCCTGGTGACCGAGCACGGCCTGGCCGACCTGCGCGGCCTGGCCCCGCGCGAGCGCGCGCTGCAGGTCATCCAGAACTGCGCCGACCCGGCATACCGCGACGGCCTGCTGGACTACTACCGCCGCGCCTGCCTGCGCGGCGGCCAGACACCCCACGTACTGGAAGAAGCGTTCGCGTGGCACGTCCACTACCGCGAGCACGGCACCATGCCGACGCAGGCGGGCAAGGCAGCCAACGAGGAACTGGCGGCCTGAGGCTTGCCTGCGGGGCGACTCGCAGGTGATGGGTGCGAAAGCCCGAAGCGTTTGCTTCGGGCTTTTTTCTTGATGGCCACGCATGCGGCCGGGGCGATCGCATGGCAGTTAATTGCAGACACATAACCGCGCGAGAGCGTGACAAAGTGTGATGAAAGCCACACATGGCGTCGCCGGGTTGGTAGGCTGCGCGGGCGTCGGTGTGGATCAAGCGCAGCCCATGTTGTCGCTTGACAACCGACCCTTTGCAACCTAACGTGGGTGGGGCTGATGGGTCGAACAAGACATCCCAAGAAAGAAGTCGAAGCGGCTGTCCGGTATGCGGAACAGGAGTTTTGGCGATGCACGGTGGGCGGCGCTCACGCGTGGGGCAAGCTTTACTGTCCGTACCACTGCGCGGCGTGCCGATGTGGTGAATTCTGCATCGTGTCGATCTGGAGCACGCCGCGCGATCCCGCGCAGCATGCCCGGTTCCTGCGTCGCGTGGTGGACAACTGCGTCATCCGTCAGCACTGCAAAGCGCCTCCCGGTGTCTCGCACTGATGGATCGACATGGAATACAACTTCACGCTGAAATACCAACTTTCCGATGACGACAACGATCACGACGAGATCGTGGAACGCCTGGGCGCGGCCGGCTGCGACGACGCCCTGGTCGGCATCGGCATTCCCGGGCGCATCGCCCTGATGTTCGCGCGGGAGGCGGAATCTGCCAACGCGGCGATCGTGACCGCACTGGCCGACGTCCGCGCGGCCGTCCCCGCGGCAAGGCTGGTCGAAGCTACGCCCGATCTGGTGGGCCTGACCGACGTTGCGGAAACCATCGGCGTGTCGCGCCAGAACATGCGCAAGCTCATGACAAGCCATTCGGCGTCGTTTCCGTTGCCGGTGCACGAGGGGTCTGCCTCGGTCTGGCATCTGGCCGACGTACTGCACTGGCTGGCCCAACGTGGCAGCTATGACATCGACCCGATCCTGCTCGATGTGGCGCAGGCCACCATGCAGGTCAATCTTGCCCGCAGCGCAACCCGCCTGCCGCCCGAAGTCCGCCAGCAGCTCGAACCGCTGCTAACCTGACCGGCCCCCTCGCACTTCCCCGAGCTTTTGCCCGGCCGCGAAGTGGCCTATTCTCTCCACACCACGCCAATTCGACCCATTGACGGGCGCGCGCCCGATCTTCGAGACCATGGAAAAGACTGCATTCGTGTTTGCCGGCGGCGGCAGTTTGGGCGCCATCGAGGTCGGCATGCTCCGGGAGCTGGTGAACTGGGGGGTATCGGCCGACCTGGTGATCGGGGCGTCGGCGGGCGCCATCAATGGCGCGTACTTTGCCAGCAATCCGCACGCCGACGGCACGGCGAAACTGGAAGGCCTGTGGCGCAGCATCACGCGCGCGGAGGTGTTGCCGTGGTCGTGGCGCAGCATGCTCGGGATGATCATGGGCAACCGGGGGCATCTGGTGGAGTCGCAGGCGCTGAAGCGGTTGCTGACCCGCCATTTTGGCGAGGCCAGGATCGAGGACGCCCGGCTGCCGTTGCACATCGTGGCCACCGACATGCATAGCGGCGCGGAGGTAGTGCTGTCGTCGGGCAACATGGTCAAGGCGGTGCTGGCCAGCGCCGCCATTCCCGGCGTGTTTCCGCCGGTCGAGATCGACGGCCAGAAGCTGATCGATGGCGGCGTTGCCAACAACACGCCGGTGTCCACGGCGATCCGGCTGGGCGCCACGCGGATCATCGTGCTGCCGGCCGGCTTTGCGTGCGCGGAGCGTCGGCCGCCCAAGGGGGCGATCGAGCACGCGTTCAACGCCCTGTCGCTGCTGGTGGCCCGCCAGCTCGTGCACGACCTGGAACGCTGGGGCGATCACGCGCACATCGCCGTCGTGCCGCCGCTGTGTCCGCTGGACGTCTCGCCGTACGACTACAGCCGCTGCGGCGAACTGATCGACCGCGCGGCCGGGGCCACGCTGGCGTGGCTGCGGGCGGGTGGGCTGGAAAGCCGCCGCGTGCCCGGCGCGCTGGAGCCGCACGAGCACGACGCCGAAAACCCGAGCTGCAGCGCCGACATCGGCATGCCCGCGCCCGGCGCCATCCACACCCATCACGGGCACGACCACTCGACCAGCCAGCGCGGCCTCCACTAGCCCGGCCATCCAGACTGTTGGGCGCCGGCCGACGGTCTGGCGCCCGGTGTTGGCATTCTCTGCCCAGGCATCCCGTTTTTTCGCGTCGAAAGTGGCGTTGGCCGCCTTCCAGGGCCGGGATTGCCGATGGCATGTTCTCTGCAATCTGACGGAGCAGCCGCGGCGCCCGCCGCGGCATCGAGCGCGGCGCCGCCGCCTTGCTGATCCCGAGCGTTCGCGCTCCCCCGGAGACCGTCATGTTGATTCCGCCCCAGCCGCGGCCGGGCGCCGTCGCGCCGCGCCTGCCGCCCGAAGCCCGCTTCTTCCGCTACCGCCTGCGCGGATTCATCCTGCTGTTGCGGGTGCTGCTGCTGTGCTGGCACGCCGGGGCGCACGCCGACCGCCCGCTGCCGAACCCGCCCGCGCAGCCGACGCTGCCCAATTTCCTGGAAGCCACGGCCGTCGACTACGCGCACAGCCAGCTGTTCAATACCGTGGAAGGCATCGCGCCGGTCCGGGAGCCGCGCAGCGCCCGCCCCGAGCCGTCGCCGGGCCCGGCGCCGTCCTCGCCAGCAGCCGGGGCGCCGATGCTGGCCCCGCCATCGGGCAACCTGCGCCGTGTGAACGCTCCGTGACACGCGCCGGTCCCTGCCCCGCCCCGCCGACGTGCAGTCTTTACATGCAGCCGGGCAACGCTTGCATGGCGCCGGCCCCGCCCCTTCGCCCGCCACGCCAGTCTCCACAAGGGCCGGCGGCGACGGTACGGAACTTGCCCCTATCCTGGAATGGCCAGCGACATGGCCAGCCGTGCCCGGCGGGATGCCCGTTGCGGCACGCATGGCAACCGCAACTTTTCAGGAGCGCAACATGGGCGACTACCAAAGCGAGCGATATCGCCGGAACACCCCCTGGCGAACCGAGGACAACCGGCGCGACGACGACCTGGGAGACCCCTGGGACGACAACCGCGGCTCCCGATGGACCCGTGACGACTGGCAGCCCGAATCGTCGGGCGATAGCTGGGACGAGGCGCGCCGCCGCCAGCGGCTGACGCCGGGACAACTGAGCGAAGGCGGCCCCGTGCCGTCGGGCTACCGCAGCGGCAGCGAACAGGGCAGCAACCTGCGCTACGGGCTCAACGGCGGCTACGGCTGGGAGCCGGAGCAGGAAGAAAACTGGCGCCTGCAGGAGCAGTACAAGAGCCGGCAATACGCCAGTGAATATGGCGATTACGGTGACGTGGGCGACACGGGCGGCCAGCGCGGGCAGCAGCAGCGCGACTTCGGCGGCGAAAGTGGCTATGGCGGCTACGGCGGCAACTACGGCTCCGGCTACGGCGGTGGGTCGGGCGAGCGCTACGGCAGCCAGCAGCGCGGCCAGTTCAGCGACAGCGGCTACGGCCAGCAGCGTGGCTTCGGCAATGCGGACCAGGAATGGCTGCGCGAGGCCGAGCGGCGCGCGCCGGCCCATCGGGGCCAGCGTGGCCAGGGCGGGCAGACCGCCTACTTCAACGACCTGCGCAGCGACACCCGCTACTGGACCGAACCGCGCGACGAGTGGGGCGACAACCGCCCGCAGCACGCGCAGCGCTACGGGCGCGACTACATGTCGTCGCGCGGCTACGACGAGGAGCTTGGCTACGGCCAGCGCCGTTCGTCCGGCAACGACTGGCGCGACCGTGACGACGACGACCGCGAGTACCGCGAGGAAGAACACGGCCCGCTCTACAACCTGGGCCACCGCATCGGCCAGGTCATGAGCGAATGGTTCGGCTCGGACTCCGAGGAAAAGCGCACCGGCCCGCGCGGCTACACGCGCACCGACGAGCGCATCCGCGACGAGATCTGCGAGCGCCTGACGTTCACCACCGGGCTCGACGTCCGCGAGGTGTCCGTCGACGTCGACAAGGGCAAGGTCACGCTGAGCGGCACCGTGCAGACGCGCGGCCAGAAGTACGACATCGAGGACCTGGCGGACAACACGTTCGGCGTCACCGAGGTCGAGAACAACATCCGCGTCCAGCGGCCGCAGGATGTCGATAAAGCGGTAAGCGGCGCCGGCGGCTTCAACGGCTGGTGATCGCGGCGGCGGCGCCTTGCCGCCGCCCTGGCCACCGCCTCCGTCCGGAAGGCTGATTGGGACTTGGCGCCTGTGTCACAGCGGGCGCCCTTTTTATGTCCGGGCCGGCACCCCCCGGGTGGCTGTCCGCCGGTCAGGCCGCCAGCCGGAACACGCTGACCGCCTGTTCCATCCGCTCGGCCTGTTCCTGCAGCGCCCGCGCGGCCGCCGCGGCCTCTTCCACCAGCGCGGCGTTCTGCTGCGTCACCTGGTCCATCTGCGTGACGGCCTGGTTCACCTGTGCGATGCCGCCACTCTGCTCGTGCGAGGCACGGCTGATGTCGTCCATCATGCCGGTCATGCGCTGCACGGCCGCCACCACGCCGTTCATGGTCGCCGCCGTGTCGTTGGCCAGCGCCGTGCCGCTGGCCACGCGCCCGGCCGACTGCGAGATCACCGCGCGAATCTCCTTGGCCGACGTCGCGGCACGCTGCGCCAGCGTGCGGACCTCGCCCGCCACCACGGCAAAGCCGCGCCCCAGCTCGCCGGCGCGGGCCGCTTCCACGGCGGCATTGAGCGCCAGGATATTGGTCTGGAAGGCAATGCTGTCGATGACGGCAATGATGTCGACGATGCGGCGCGAATCGGCCTCGATCTCGCTCATGGTCTGGCGCATCCGCACCACGGCCTCGCCGCCGGCCACCGCGACGCTGGCCGCCTCGGCCGCCAGGGTGCTGGCCTGGCTGGCGTTGCCGGCGTTCTGCTGGACGATCGACGTCAGCTCCTCCATGCTCGCTGCCGTCTGTTCCAGCGACGACGCCTGCGCCTCGGTGCGCTGCGACAGGTCGGCGTTGCCCTGCGCGATCTGGCCGGCCGCCACCAGCACGTTCTGCGCGCTGTCGCGCGTGTCGCCGATGATGCCGCGCCACGCGTCCACCAGCGTCATCAGGTGCCGCTTCACGTCGCTCAGTTCGTCACGGCCGTGGGCCGCGATCCGCACGGACAGGTCGCCGCTGTTGATGCGCGCCACAAGGTCGGCCACGTCGCGCACGTCGTCGCGCATGCCCCGGCTGAACCCGGCGAACAGGTACAGCGCGCCGCCGACCGTCGCCAGCGCGATGGTGGCCAGCAGCGCCAGCTTGCGCTGTTCCGCCGCCACGCGCTGGCCCAGCATGGTTTGCGCCAGCGTCGCGAACTCGCGGCTGACGGCCGACACGGCGTCGATCGCGGCCGTGCCTTCGGCGAAGTACGTCTTGGCGTCGATCGTGATGCCAGCCGACCCCAGCATGCTGACCTTGAGCGTGCGATAGAAGTTGTCGACGGCGGCCAGCTGGCGCACCGCCGCGGCCACGCGGTCGCGGTACTGCGGCGCGCCGTGCTCCACGCGCGCCATGTCGCGGCGCACCGTTTCCAGCCCGTCCTGGATCTGGTCGGCCAGCGCCGCCAGGTCGGCCTGCTGGGCGGCGTCGGAGTAGCCACCCTGCGCGATGATGCCGGCGCCGCGCCCGCGTGCCAGCGCGCTGACCTCGGCCAGCTTGGGCATCGGCCCGACCATCAGGTTGACCAGGTAGTAGGAACCGGCCTCGGGATCGAGCGCCAGCGACGACCGGTCGGCCACGTCCGCAATGAACAGGCGGGTCTGCTTGACCAGGTCCGTATGGCGGCCGAACAGCGGCGCGGCGGCCGTGTCCAGCCCGAGCCGGCGAATCTGCTGCCAGCCTTCGTCAAGCTTTCTGGCGTCGGGCACCACGTCGAAGGTCTGCACGGCCGCCGCCTCGGCCAGCAACGCCGCCAGGTGCTGCCCGGCCTTGCCATCGGCGGCATCGAACGTGGGCCGGAAGCTGGCGTTGCCCAGCAGCACGCCGTTGGCCGCGCCACGGCGCACCTGCGTCTCGCGCATGAAATCCAGCGCCAGCCCGGCCAGCTTCAGGCCGCGCTGCTCGTCGCGCGTCTCGTGGATCGACTGCACCGACTGGTTCAGCACGGCGAACAGCGCCCCGCACAGCGGGATCAGGAAGAGCACGGACAACAGCACCAGCTTACGCGAGATGGTCAGCCGCGCCATCAGGCGGATGGCAGGGGTCAGGAAAGCGGTCACGATGCTCCTTGTATCGAAGTCCTTTGCCCGCTGTAACGGCGTCAATGCCGCGGAATGAAGCCGTTTTTCCTGCGATTTCGGAGGGATTTTGATGCTGCACAACCGGGGTGCAGGCAGCGCACAGTGGGGGTGCGGCGGGGCACGGATTTGGCGCTGCGACGAGCGTCTCACGCCGATGGTTGGCTCCCCTCTCCCACTTGTGGGAGAGGGGTCGGGGGAGAGGGCCGGCGGCGCTATATGCGACGGGTCGGCAAGCAGAGCCTCGACGCCCCCGCCCCCCACCCCCCCCCCCCCCGCGGGGGGGGGGGGGCCACCCCCCCCCCCCCCACCCCCAAACACAAACCCGAGCCCCCCCCACCACCCCCCAACGCGGTGCCGCGGAAATTGGGCCCGCC